>NZ_JBLZPK010000090.1:0-773 GCF_049199905.1 Shinella sp. M27 | reverse complement strand
GCGGCAACGCGCGGCAGCACGTTCTTGCCGACCGAGGTCGCAGCCGAGACGATGGCGTCATAGGAGCCGGCAAGCGACACGATGAGCGCTGCCAGCGGTTCGGCGAGGTTGTTGCCGAGGCTTGCATCGTCGGCGAGCAGGACCTTGGAGACGCCCGAGAGCTTTGCGGCGGCATCGGCAGCCGCCTTGGCACCGGAGCCTGCGACGAGCACATGCACGTCCGAACCGATCTTGGTGGCTGCCGTCAGCGCCTTGGCGGTCTGGTCGGAAAGGGTTGCGTTGTCGTGATCTGCCAGAAGAAGAATGGCCATGTCTTTGTCTCCCTTTCCTGCTTACAGCACGCCGGCTTCGGTCTTGAGCTTTTCGACAAGCTCGGCGACCGACTTGACCTTGACGCCGGCCTTGCGGCCCGACGGCTCCTCGGTCTTCAGCACCTTCAGGCGCGGGCTCGTGTCGACGCCGAAATCGGCCGGCGTCTTCTTGTCGAGCGGCTTCTTCTTCGCTTTCATGATGTTCGGCAGCGAGGCATAGCGCGGCTCGTTGAGGCGCAGGTCCGTGGTGACCACGGCCGGAAGTTTGACCTCAATGGTCTGCAGGCCGCCGTCGACTTCGCGGGTGACCTGTGCGCTGCCCGAACCGATCTCGACCTTGGAGGCGAACGTCGCCTGCGCCCAGCCAAGCAGAGCCGACAGCATCTGGCCGGTCTGGTTCGAGTCGTCGTCGATCGCCTGCTTGCCGACGATGATCAGGCCCGGCTGTTCGGCTTCCGCGAC
>NZ_JBLZPK010000009.1:0-9356 GCF_049199905.1 Shinella sp. M27 | reverse complement strand
GGCGGCGCCGCCGAATTCCTTGAAGCCGACGAGGTTCTTGTGGTCTTCGCGCAGCGCGAAGAACAGGTCGGCGCGGGTGGCGAAGCCGTAATAGGGGCTGTTGTAGATGACGGCCGGCAGATCCGGGGCAGCGGCGAGGATCGCCTTGAAGTGGTTCTTCTGGGCGGCAACGACGGAGCCGCGGGACAGGACGCGCGGGATGACCATGAGGCCCTGCGCGCCGACCTTCTGGGCATGCGCAGCGTGGGCAACGGCCGAAGCGGTGTTGACGGCGCCGGTGCCGACGATGACCGGGATGCCGGCCTTGACGAGGCGTTCGACGCCTTCCATGCGCTGTTCGTCCGTGAGCAGCGGCCAGTCACCCATCGAGCCGCAATAGACGACGGCGGACATGCCCTTGGCGATGAGCTCCTTGCCCTTGCGCACCAACTGGTCGAAGTCCGGCGAGCGGTCGTCCTTGCAGGGCGTCATCAGGGCGGGAATGACACCGGAAAAAATCTTGGCCTTCATGTCGATCTCCTTTGGCGGTTCATCGGGTGGTCAGCCGGCACGATGCCTCAGGCCTCCCCCTCTCTGATTGTGGGTATAGCATCTTGCATTTTATTTGTCGACAAGAAAAATACAACGCCGAGCGCGATGCTTTTAAAGGGCGATATCCAGCCTGTCGTTGCGGCTGAACAGCTTCTGCACCTGGGCGACGATCGCCTCCGCATGGGCCTTGCCAAGCCGGTCGGCTTCCTCGATGTCGCGCGCCTCGATGGCCGCGATGATGGCGGCATGTTCATCGACGAAGCGCTGCGGGAAGTGCTCTTCGTAAGATTGGTAATAGAGCTGCAGGATGCGGCGCCCCTCGTCGAGCAGCCGGCGGAACAGGCTGGTGAAATAGGGGTTGCGGCCGGCCTCGGCGATGGCGGCGTGGAAGGCGGCGTTGGTGGCGATCATCGTTAGATGGTCGCGCGCCTTGAGTGCGGCGGCATAGTCCTCGTGAAAGCCCCTGATGACGGCGATGTCTTCCGGCCGGTGGCTCTGCGCGGCAAGCCGCGTCGTCACGCGATACATCAGCACCAGCGCGTCGAAGAAGGTGTGCAGGTTCATGAAATCGATGTTCGACACCATGGTCGAGCGGTTCGGCAGCGTCTCGATCAGCCCTTCGCCGGCCAGCCGCACCAGCGCCTCGCGGATCGGCGTGCGCGACATCTTGAACCGCTCGGCCAGCTGCACCTCGTCGATCGGGCTGCCGGGCGCGATCTTCAGGTCGAGAATCTCGTCGCGCAGCAGGTCGTAGACCATCTTGACGCCGGAGCCGCGTTTACGCTCGGGCAGGGAATCGGTTTCGGTCATGAAAAATCCTCTTGTCGACAAAAGAAATACAATTCTCTGCCTGCGCTATCAATCGTTTTAAGAGGGCCTTTTGCCGAAAGCCGCGTCAAGTGTCCGAAAGGCGTGATTTCCGCCATTCCAGTGCTTTGCGGGCAGAAAACGAAAAAGGGCGGGATTTTGCCGCCCTGTGTTCCGTCAATAAAGCATGGGGCGATCAGCAGCGCTGGTCGCGCAAAAAGGTCATCAGCGAGCGGCCGGCATCGAGGATGTGGTCGCGCGTCAGGCGCGAGGCGAGATCGGCATCGCCCTTTTCGCAGGCGGCCAGGATCGCCTCGTGCTCGCGGCCGGCGCGCGGCACGCCGTTGGTGAAGGTCAGTTGGGCGCGCAGATAGCGGTCGATGCGGTCCAGCGAGGATTGTACGTTCTGCAGATAATAGGGGCGGCCGGAGGCCTCGTAGAGCGTGGTGTGGAACTGGCGGTTGATCTCGCCCCAGCGGTGCGGATCGGTCTCCCGGTCGAAAGCGTCGCAATAGCCGCGCGCTTTGTCCAGCGTCGCACGGTCGAGATTGGGCACGGCAAGGCGCATGACCTCTGCCTCGATCAGCGCGCGGAACTCGAAGATCTCGTCGATCTCCTCGATGGACAGGCCGGCGACGACGGCGCCCTTGTAGCGCTGCGTGGTGATGAGGCCATGCTGCTCCAGCCGCGACAGCGCCTCGCGCACGGGGATGCGGCTGGTGTTGAACATCTGCGCGATCTCTTCCTGGCGCAGGCTGTCGCCCTCGGCGATCTTGCCCTCGATGATCGCCTTGCGCAGCGCCTCATAGACGAGGTCGGCCGCCGAAGCGACCTGCCTGACATCGACGGCAGCAAATTTCATCACGCCTAACCCCTGAAAATCGCGCCTATGGTCATACGGGCAAACCGGAGGCGGAGCAACAAACGAAGCCTCGTGAATGAATATTGTATATTGGATCCAATTTTTCTATAAGAGGTCATTCGCGTCGAGCCGAAGACGGTATCGCCGCGAAAAATCAGGACATTGGAGAGAGCCATGCGCAGCAGCAAGGTCATTCACATCGTTTCCTGCCACGCCGAGGGCGAGGTGGGCGACGTCATCGTCGGCGGCGTGGCACCCCCGCCGGGCGCGACGCTCTGGGAGCAGCGCAACTTCATTGCCCAGGACCAGGCACTGCGCAATTTCGTGCTGAACGAACCGCGCGGCGGCGTCTTCCGCCACATCAATCTGCTGGTGCCGCCGAAAGATCCGCGCGCCACGATGGGCTTCATCATCATGGAACCCGAGGATACGCCGCCGATGTCCGGCTCCAACTCGATTTGCGTCTCCACCGTGCTGCTCGACAGCGGCATCGTACCGATGGTCGAGCCGGAAACCCATATGGTGCTGGAAGCGCCGGGCGGTCTCGTCAATGTCGTGGCGACGTGCCGCAACGGCAAGGCCGAGCGCATCACCGTCACCAACGTGCCCTCCTTCGCCGACAAGCTGGATGCGAAGCTGGAAGTCGAGGGCCTCGGCACGCTCACCGTCGACACCGCCTACGGCGGCGACAGCTTCGTCTTCGCCGATGCCCGCGCGCTCGGCTTCGCCGTGACGCCGGACGAGGCGCGGGAATTGGCCGAAACCGGCATCCGCATCACCAAGGCGGCCAACGAACAGCTCGGCTTCACCCATCCGGAAAACCCGGAATGGAACCATATCTCCTTCTGTCAGCTCACCCTGCCGGTCGAGGAGCGCGACGGCGCGCTGCATGGCCGCAACACCGTCGTCATCCAGCCGGCCAAGCTCGACCGCTCGCCGACCGGCACCGGTTGCTCGGCCCGCATGGCCGTGCTGCATGCCAAGGGCCAGATCAAAATCGGCCAGTCCTTCTCCGGCTATTCGATCCTCGATTCGCGCTTCGATTGCCGCATCCTGAGCGAAACCACGGTCGGCGGCCGTCCGGCCATTGTGCCCGAGATTTCCGGCCGCGCCTGGATCACCGGCACCAGCCAGGTGATGCTCGATCCCGACGATCCGTGGCCGGCCGGCTACCGCCTCGCCGACACCTGGCCGCGCAAGCAGTAATCTCCCTTCTGCCCGGTGCACGTCAGGCGCCGGGCACAATGTCTTTGACGATCTCGCCGAGAAGCGATAATCATAAAGTCATCTGATGACTTTATGATTTGACCCATGCGCTCCCTCAGCAAAACCAATCTCGTCGATACCGCCGTGGAGGCGATCCGCTCGGAAATCCTCGCCCGCCGCTGGGCGATCGGCGAAAAGCTGCCGAACGAGGCGGCCTTGTCTTCCATGCTGTCGGTCAGCCGCGGCACGGTGCGCGAGGCGGTGCGCGTGCTCGCCTCGCAGGGCTATCTGGAAACGCGGCAGGGCTCCGGCACCTATGTGCTCTCGACGGCCGATACCGCGCGACCGCTCACCATGGCCCGCCGCGCCGGCCTGCGCGACCAGTTCGAAGCGCGGCTGGCGCTCGATGTGGAAGCCGCCCGTCTTGCGGCACTGCGCCAGACGCCGGCGACGGTGGCCGGGCTCCGTTCGCTGCTGTCCGAGCGCGGCCATTCCGAGGGCAGTGACCGGGCGGCCTTTGTTGCCCGCGATTTCGCCTTCCACCAGGCCGTCATCGCCGCGTCGAACAATGCGGTGCTGATCGGCATGTACGATTTCTTCTCCACGGTGATCGCCGAAACCATCGCGGCCACCCTCGAAGACGACCTTCCCGAACCCGACATGGCCGCGCATGCAGCTATCGTCGATGCCATCGAAAGCGGTGATCCCGACCAGGCCGATGCCGCCGTCCGCCGCTTCATGGCCCCCGTCCTCACTGCCTTGGATAAGCTGCTTCTGTCATGACCCTTCCCAACGATCCCGGCGCCATCGACCTGATCGACGCCGAAGCCGACAGCGTGCCCGCACCCGAGCCGCATCGGCCCAAAAGCACGGCGGCGCGTATTTTGCTCGGCGCGAGCCTTGTGCTCATCGCCTTCAATCTTCGCCCGGTCTTTTCCAGCGCCTCGGCCCTTTTGCCGGAAATCCGCGATGTGCTCGGACTCTCACCCACCGGTGCCAGCCTGTTGACGACGCTGCCCGTCGTCTGCCTTGGCCTCTTCTCACCGCTTGCGCCGAAACTCGCCCAGCGCATCGGCACGGAGCGCACCCTTCTCGCCGTCATCCTGCTGGTGGCGCTCGGCACGGCGCTGCGCGGCCTGTCCTCCATTCCCCTGCTGTTCTTCGGCACGGCGCTGGCGGGTAGTGCGATTGCCGTCGGCAATGTGCTGTTGCCCGGTCTCGTCAAGCGCGATTTCGCCGACCGGGCGGCGTTGATGACCGGTTGCTACACTATGGCGCTCTGCGCCGGTGCTGCCAGTGCCGCCGGCTTGACGCTGCCCATCGAGCATGCGCTCGGCGGCTCGCTGGACGGCGCTCTGGCAGCCTGGTCGCTGCCGGCTCTGCTGGTCGCGCTGCTCTGGCTGCCGCAGGTGCTGGCCACCCGCACGCAGGCCAAGCGCGCCGGCTTTCGCGTGGAAGGTCTCTGGCGCGACCGGCTGGCCTGGCAGGTCACGCTGTTCATGGGCCTGCAATCGGCGCTCGCCTATTGCGTCTTCGGCTGGCTGGTGCCGATCCTGCGCGAACGGGGGCTCGATGGCGTCACGGCCGGCGCCATCGTTTCCATGTCCGTCATGGTGCAGGCCGCCGCTTGCCTCGTCGCGCCGCATATCGCGGTGCGCGGCAAGGACCAGCGGCTGATTAATGTCGTGCTCTGCGGCTTTGCCGTTGTGGCGCTGCTCGGCCTGCTGTTCGCGCCGCTCTGGTCTGTCTGGATCTGGGCGGTGTTGCAGGGCATCGGGCAGGGCGGGCTGATCGCCGTCGCGATGACCGTCATCGTGCTGCGCACGCGCGATCCGCATGTGGCGGCGCATCTTTCCGGCATGGCGCAATGCGTCGGCTACCTGCTGGCGGCCATCGGCCCGTTGGTCGTCGGCCTCATCCGGGGCTGGACGGGCAGCTTCGCTTGGAGCGCCGTACTCTTCGTGCTGCTTGGTCTCGGGGCGGGTATCAACGGCTGGTTCGCCGGCCGCGCGCTCTATGTCAAGGCGCGCACGGTGGAGACCTGAGGCGTGGCGATGCCGGCCTCGGTGACGACAATATCCATGGGGATGTCGTGCAGCTGCGGATAGATGGTCGCGATGCGCGATCCGCTATAGCCGATGCCGATGACGCGCGGCTTTTCCGTCATCGCCGCCAGCGTGCGGTCGAAGAAACCGCCGCCATAACCGAGCCGGTAGCAGGTCGCGTCGAAGCCGACGACGGGGGCGATGACGATATCCGGCCGGCAGGGTTTTGGCTCTGCGGGAATGGGGATGTTCCAGACGCCGCAGACAAGCGCCTCGCCCGTCTGCCAGAGATGGAATTCCAGCGGCCGCCCCTTTTCCACGACGACGGGCAGGGCTGTGCGCCCGCCGCGCTTCGCTACCTCCGTTAGGAAGGGGCGGAAATCCGGCTCGCCGCGAAACGGCCAGTAGGCACTGACGATGCGCCCTGTGACATCGCCGATCTCATCGAGCACGCGCGCCGCAATCGCCTCGCCATGGGCAAGCCGTGTCGCCACCGGCAGGGCGAGGCGCTCCGCGATGAGCCGCTCCCGCTCGGCCTTGCGCCAGCGGTTCACATCCGTCCAGGCTTGCCGGTCGAGCGGCCCCGGCGGGCCGCAATAGGCCGGGTCGATCTCATGCAGGAAACAGGCCGGCGAGGCGAAAGTCGCGGGTTCGTCGTCGTCTGCCATCGCATCTTCCTCCCGGCAGGTCGTCTGAATATCGATCAGTCCGTGGTCGTCTTCAACACCTCGGCCAGTACGGCGGCATGGTTGAAGTCCGTATTGCGCGAGCCGTAGAGCAGCGTGACGGTGCCGTGGGTGGCGCGCCTGCGCAGGTCATCGAGCGCAGGATTGTCCTTCAGTTCCTGCCGATAGCGCGCCTGGAATTCCGCCCAGCGCTCCGGCTTGTGGTCGAACCATTTGCGCAATCCGGTGGAGGGCGCCACGTCCTTCATCCATTCCGAAAAAATCGCCTTCTCCCGGGACATGCCGCGCGGCCATAGCCGGTCGACCAGGATGCGTTCGCCGTCGCCCTCCGCCGGCTCCTCATAGACGCGCTTGATCCGAATGGTCATCGCTTCAGCCCACACCGCGCATTCGTCGCCGGGTCCTTTTTAGGATAGGAAAGCTTCCGACGGCAATCCGCATCTGTCAAACCGATAGTCCGTCGCAGGGCAGGCGGGCAACCCATGCTTGACTTTGCCGCCAGCCTCGTCCCATCATGGGGCATGACGACGATGCCTTCCCTCGCCCGGTTTTTGAAACGGTTGTTTCCTCTCGCAGGACACTAGCCCCTCGGCTTGGTCGCGTCGCGCCCCGGCCGTGGGGCGATAGCGGTTTCGTCCAGCACGTCACCGCGCCGCAAAAGCGCGACACATAGTTTCCCGATTCTGAATTCTCCGTGTGCCCTGAAGGGCCGCGTGACCCCGTGCGCGAGGTTTCCATGACTGCCAAGACCAAGAGCGGCCGCCGGCCTGCCATCACCATTGCCCGTTCCGAACACGAGCGCCTGTCGAACCTGGCCGACCGGCTGGCCGAGCGCGATCCGCACGCCGCCGAACAACTCGCCGCCGAACTCGACCGCGCGAAGATCGTCGATGATGCGCGCATGGCGCCGGGCATCCTGCGCATGGGCTCGTTCGCCGAATTCCGCATCGACGACGAAGCGCCGCAGACCGCCGAACTCGTCTTCCCCGGCGATGCCGATATTTCCCGCCAGCGCATCTCCGTGTTGACGCCGGTCGGCGCGGCTCTGCTCGGTCTTTCCGCCGGCCAGTCGATCGACTGGGCGGGGCGTGACGGGCGGGTGCGGCGGCTCAGCGTGATCGCCGTGCATGCGGCCCCCCAAGCCGCCCAGGCCTCCTGAGGGCCGACGACGCCATGAAGTTCCTGTCCTTTTCCCTTGCCGGGCGCATCGGAGGCTGCCTCGTCGCAGGATCGTGACCCCCTGTGCCGCATCCGCGGCCAGGGGGCTTCTCCACCACGGTTTCACATGGAGAATGACGATGGGACAGGATCCCGCCTTGTTGACGATGCGCGACGGCTACGTGCTGGAAAAGATGGCGGCTGACGCACCGCCGCTGACCGAGGAATGGCGCACACTCCTGCGCCGCAAGCTTTCGGGCCATCGCCTGGCGCTGGAAGGCGCCATCCCGGCCGATCTCGCGATGATCGACGCCCGCGTGACCTTCCTCTGCGCCAGCGGTCTCACGGATGTCAGGACGCTCTGCCTGCCCGGCACCTATGTGCCCGGCGGCGCCTTCCTGCCGGTCACGACCTTCTACGGCCTGGCCTTGCTCGGCTTGCGAGAGGGCCAGTCCATGGCCTTCGACCGTCCGGAGGGCCGGCGCGACTGGGTGGTGCTGGAAAAGGTGCTGTATCAGCCGATAGCCGCCCTGCCTGCCCCGGAGGAGCGCCCGCGCATCCGCCTCGTTGCCGGCGGCCGCTTCGGGCAGGCCTTCGCCGCCGCCAATGAAAACGGCCCCGGAGAGGGTCCGGGGCCGTCGGTTGCCTGAAGGGTCTGGTAAAGGTCGTCAGATGACGCCCTGGGCGCGCATGGATTCGGCCACGCGGATGAAGCCGGCAATGTTGGCGCCGAGCACGTAATTGCCCTTGGCACCATATTCTTCGGCCGTCTCGGCGCAGCGGTCGTGGATGCCCTGCATGATCTGGCCGAGGCGCTCTCGGGCAGTCTCGAAGCTCCAGCTGTCGCGGCTGGCATTCTGCTGCATTTCCAGCGCCGAGGTAGCGACACCGCCGGCATTGGCCGCCTTGCCGGGGCCGAACAGCACGCCGCCCTCCTGGAAGGCGCGCACGGCTTCCGGAGTGGAGGGCATGTTGGCGCCCTCGGCGACGGCGATGACGCCGTTTTTGATCAGCGTTTTGGCGTCCTTGCCGGTCAGCTCGTTCTGCGTGGCGCAGGGCAGCGCCACGTCGCAGGGCACGTCCCAGATCGAGCCCTTGCCTGTCGGGATGAAGTGCGAGCCCTTCTTCGTCAGCACATATTGCGACAGGCGCTCGCGGCGCACTTCCTTGATCTCCTTGACGAGATCGAGGTCGATGCCTGCCTCGTCGACGAGATAGCCGGAACTATCCGAGCAGGCGATGACCTTGGCGCCGTAGGCAATGGCCTGTTCCATGGCGTAGATCGCGACATTGCCGGAGCCCGACACGGTGACCTTCTTGCCCTCGAAGCCGGTGCCGCGGCTTTCCAGCATGGCGCGGGTGAAGTAGACCGCGCCGTAGCCGGTCGCTTCCTTGCGCACCAGCGAGCCGCCATAGCTTAGGCCCTTGCCGGTGAAGACGCCGGCCTCGAAGCGGTTGGTCAGCCGCTTGTACTGGCCGAACATCCAGCCGATCTCGCGGCCGCTGACGCCGATATCGCCGGCCGGCACGTCGGTATATTCGCCGAGATGGCGGTAGAGTTCCGTCATGAAGGACTGGCAGAAGCGCATGATCTCGCCCTCGGAACGGCCCTTCGGGTCGAAGTCCGAGCCGCCCTTGCCGCCGCCGATCGGCAGGCCGGTCAGCGCGTTCTTGAAGATCTGCTCGAAGCCGAGGAACTTGATGATGCCGAGATTGACCGAGGGGTGGAAGCGCAGGCCGCCCTTGTAGGGGCCGAGCGCCGAATTGAACTGCACGCGAAAACCGCGGTTGATGTGCACCTGGCCCTTGTCGTCGACCCACGGCACGCGGAAGATGATCTGGCGTTCCGGCTCGCAGATGCGCTCGATCAGCGCGTCCTTCAGGTAGTCGGGGTGCTTGGAGACGACGAGGCCGAGGCTTTCCAGCACTTCTCGGGCTGCCTGGTGGAATTCCGGCTCGGCGGGGTTGCGTTGCAGCACCTGGGCCAGGATGGGTTCAAGCTTCTCGTCGACAGTCGCCATGATGGCACTCCTTTGTCTTTCTTCAAAATCACTGGAAGGG
>NZ_JBLZPK010000089.1:0-437 GCF_049199905.1 Shinella sp. M27 | reverse complement strand
AGACCAATGCTGTATTCATTTCTGCACCTCTTTCATGCTTTGAGTGCTTGAACTCCTGATAGCAGACCGTTTAACACGCTGGAACTCCAGCATGTCGTCATAGATACGTTTGCAACTGTTCAGGTCATTGAACGCAAAAAAATCGTTCTGGCGGTCTGCGTAGAGCGGCTTGATGGCGCAATCGTTTTCCATGTACTCGCATATCAAGGCGACGATCTCTTCATGCTTCGTGCAGATCTCGCCGAACCCCATCGTATCGTAGAAGAATCCACCTTCCTTGTAGTGAGGCGGCAACTCGTCAGGGTGGTAGTAGACGACTGGCTTTCTCATATAGGCAAAATCAAATTGCACGCCGGAATAGTCGGTGATCATCAGGCTGGATTCCGTGAGGATCTTTTCATAATCCACATCCAATGCCGATATTATCTCGACACCAT
>NZ_JBLZPK010000088.1:0-701 GCF_049199905.1 Shinella sp. M27 | reverse complement strand
CTCATCGTGTCGCTTGCCGGCTCCTATGACGCCATCGTCTCGGCTGCGACCTCGGTCGGCAAGAACGTGCTGCCGCGCGTTGCCGCCCTGCTCGATGTCGCGCAGGTCTCCGAGATCGTCGAAGTCGTCTCGGCCGACACGTTCAAGCGTCCGATCTATGCGGGCAATGCCATCCAGACGGTTCAGTCCACCGATGCGAAGAAGGTGATCACCGTGCGCACGGCGTCCTTCGCCGCTGCCGGTGAAGGCGGAAGCGCTTCGGTCGAGACCATCTCCGCCGCAGCCAACCCAGGCCTTTCCAGCCACGTCAAGGATGCACTGTCCTCGTCGGACCGTCCGGAACTGACCTCTGCCAAGATCATCATCTCGGGTGGCCGTGCACTCGGCTCGTCCGAAAAGTTCCAGGAAGTCATCCTTCCGGTCGCCGACAAGCTGGGTGCCGCCGTCGGCGCCTCGCGCGCTGCCGTCGATGCGGGCTATGCGCCGAACGACTGGCAGGTCGGGCAGACGGGCAAGGTGGTCGCGCCGCAGCTCTACATCGCCTGCGGCATCTCGGGTGCGATCCAGCATCTGGCGGGCATGAAGGACAGTAAGGTGATCGTGGCGATCAACAAGGACGAGGAGGCGCCGATCTTCCAGGTTGCCGACTACGGTCTCGTCGCAGACCTCTTCGAAGCCCTGCCGGAATTGCAGAAGGCGCT
>NZ_JBLZPK010000087.1:0-281 GCF_049199905.1 Shinella sp. M27 | reverse complement strand
GTCGTCGCCTCGGAAGTGCGCAAGCTCGCCGAACGCAGCCAGGCGGCCGCTGCCGAAATCAGCGCGCTCTCCGGCCAGACGGTGTCCGTCGCGACCGAAGCCGGCGACATGCTGACCCGTCTGGTGCCCGACATCCGCAAGACCGCCGAATTGATCTCGGAAATCTCTGCGGCCTGCCGCGAGCAGGATATCGGCGCCTCGCAGATCAATGAAGCGATCCAGCAGCTCGACAAAGTGACCCAGCAGAACGCCGGGGCCTCCGAAGAGATGTCCGGCACGTC
>NZ_JBLZPK010000086.1:0-3489 GCF_049199905.1 Shinella sp. M27 | reverse complement strand
GCTGTTGCCTTGACGACGATATCGGCCTCCTCGCGGGTGAGGCATAGCGGCGGGGCGAAGCCGAGGATATCACCCTGCGGCATGGCGCGGCCGATGACGCCGCGTTCGAGAAGGGCGGCCGAGATCTGCGGGCCGATCTTTTTGCCCGGATCGAAAAAGGCCCGGTCGTCCCGGTCTTCGACGAACTCGATGGCCGCCATCAGGCCATCGCCTCGTACCTCGCCGACATGTTTGTGATCGCCGACGGCCTTGGCGAGTTCGCTGCGGAAATAGGCGCCGGTGGAACCGGCATTCTCGACGAGACCGAGTTCGTCGATGAGTTCGAGATTGGCAACGCCCGCGGCGGCGCAGATCGGATGCGAGGAGTAGGTCCAGCCATGGCCGATCGCGCCAAGCTCATCGGAACCCTTGACAAGCACGTCCCAGACCTTGTCGGAGACGATGGTGCCGGAGAGCGGCGCGTAAGCCGAGGTGAGGCCCTTGGCGATGGTGATGAGCGCCGGCTTCATGCCGTAGTGATCCGAACCGAACATTGTGCCGAGGCGGCCGAAGCCGGTCACGACCTCGTCGGCGACGAGCAGGATGTCGTACTTGTCGAGCACCGCTTGAATCTTCTGCCAATAGCCCTTCGGCGGCGGCACGATGCCGCCGGTGCCGAGGATCGGCTCGCCGATGAAGGCGGCGACGGTTTCCGGGCCTTCGGCAAGAATCATTTCTTCCAGTTTGTCGGCGCAATATTGCGAGAACTGCTCCTCATCCATCGCCCGATCCGGGCGGCGGAAGAAGTAGGGGGCTTCCGTATGCAGGATCGGCGCGCGCGGCAGGTCGAATGCATTGTGAAAGAGGGCGAGGCCGGTCAGCGATCCTGTCATGACGCCCGAGCCGTGGTAGCCGCGCCAGCGCGAGATGATCTTCTTCTTCGCGGGACGGCCGAGGACGTTGTTGTAGTACCAGATCAGCTTGATGTTGGTCTCGTTGGCATCCGAGCCGGACAGGCCGAAATAGACACGGCTCATGCCCTCGGGCGCGCGATCGATGATCATCTTTGAGAGTGTGATAGAGGCTTCCGTGCCGTGGCCGACATAGGCGTGGTAATAGGCGAGGTTCTTGGCCTGCTCGGCGATCGCGTCAGCAATCTTCTGGCGACCGTAGCCGACATTGACACAATAGAGGCCGGCGAAGGCATCCAGGCTCGTCTTGCCGGTCGTATCCGTGATGTAAACCCCTTCGCCGCCGCCGATGATGCGGGTCGGCGTCTCGCCGCGGGCATGCATGCCCATATGGGTCGAGGGATGGAAGAAGTGGTCGCGGTCCCAGGCGGTGAGTTCGTTGTTTCCGTCGAGCATGGTTTTTCCTTTCGTATAGTGCTGGCGCCGGGGTCAGGCAGCCGTGTCGATGCAGAGATATTTGAGTTCGGTGAAGGCCTCCATGCCATGGCGCGAGCCCTCGCGACCGAGGCCGGATTGTTTCCAGCCGCCGAAGGGGATCGGTCCGCCGGTGATCTTCACGCGGTTGACCGCCACCATGCCGTATTCCAGCGCGCGGGCAAGGCGCATCTGGCGCGCGCCATTTTCGGTGACGATATAGGCGACGAGACCGTATTCCGTGTCGTTGGCGCGGGCGACCACTTCCGCCTCGCTGTCGAAAGCCGTGACGACGGCGACGGGGCCGAAGGTTTCCTTGCGCATGATGAGAGCGTCGTCGGGCACATCCGTCAGAAGCGTCGGCGCATAGAACAGCGAACCTGCCGTGTGCCGCTTGCCTCCGGTCAGGAGCTTCGCGCCGTGCTTCAGCGCATCGGCCACCTGTTCCTCCACCTTTGCGATAGCGCGTTCATGCATCAGCGGGCCGATCTCGACGCCCGCCTCAAGCCCGCCGCCGACTTTGAGCGCCGCGATGCGTGTCTTGAAGGCCTTCGTGAAAGCGGCGAGCACGGGGCGCTCGACATAGATGCGGTTGGCCGCGAGGCAATCCTGGCCTGATGTGGCGAACTTGGCATTGACGGCGATGTCGGCCGCCTTGTCGATATCGGCATCGGCGAAGACGATCAGCGGGGCATGGCCGCCGAGTTCCATCACCAGCCGTTTCATGGTCGGCGCGCATTGGCCGGCGATCAGCTTGCCGATCTCCGTCGAACCGGTGAAGCTGAGCGCACGAACGCGGGGATCGGCATTCATGCGGCCGACAATGGTTGCGGCATCGCCGGTCACGACGTTGAAGACACCGGCGGGAAGGCCGGCGCGCTCGCCGAGTTCGGCCAGCGCCAAAGCCGAAAGCGGCGTCTCGCTGGAGGGATGGGCGACGACGGTGCAGCCGACGGCAAGCGCCGCCGCAGCCTTGCGGGTGATCATGGCGCAGGGGAAATTCCACGGCGTGACGATGCCGACGACGCCGAGCGCCTCGCGGCGCACGATCATCTCCGCGCCGGGCAGATGGCTCGTCACGCTCTCGGCGTTGAGGCGTTTTCCCTCCTCCGCATACCATTCGATGAACGAGGCGGCGTAGTCGATCTCGCCGCGCGATTCCGCGAGCGGCTTGCCCTGTTCCAGCGTCATCAGCAGCGCAAGGTCCTCGCGCGCTTCTAGGATCAGGCCATGCCATTTGCGAAGGATGGTGGATCGCTGCTGCGGCAGCAGGTCCCGCCAGGCGGGGAAGGCCTGCGCGGCAGCCGAAACGGCTTCCGCCGTCTGCTCGGCGTCGAGAGATGCGACCCAGGCGAGCGTCGCGCCCGACGCGGGATCCGTCACGGCAAAACTGTTGCCGTCACGGCCGGCCACCCAGCGGCCGCCGACATAGGACAGTTCGCGCAGCAGGTGAGGGTCGGCGAGGCGGGCGAGTGCGTCGTGAAAGGTGGTCCGGGCGAATTGGGCGGTCATGGCGGCCTCCTCTGGCTGATTGAGAGGAGTCTGCCAGAGGCCGGGCGGCAGATTGTCTATTGCCGGGGTGGCAGGCAGAGATTTTGGCCAAATCCGAGGCCGGCCATAGACAATCTCTCTACGGCAGCCTCATTCGGAGGCCGGCAGAAGGGTTGCCAGCGGCAGAACGGTCTCCTCCTTCACCGTCTTGGTGACGATGTAGGTGAAGTAGCGCTCGATACCGAGTTCGCGGTCGAGCAGGCTGTCGACCAGGCGCTGGTAGGCGTCGATGTCGGCCGCCATGATCTTCAGGATGTAATCGACCCCGCCGCCGACCGACCAGCAGGCAACGATCTCCGGTGTTGCCGTCACCGCGCGCTCGAACCGGTCGAAATCCGCCTGTCGGTGGTTGGCCAACGTCACCTCCATCATGACGCTCGCGACCGGTGCGACGCGCCGCACCGCCACCCGCGCATGATAGCCGGAAACGATACCCGCCTTCTCCAGCTTGCGCAGCCTGAGCCAGCAGGGGGTAGGGGAAAGGCCCGCCTTTTCCGCCAGCGCCAGCTTGGTGATGCGCCCGTTCTCCTGGATGGCTTCCAGGATGCGCAGGTCGATGGCGTCGATCTTCATG
>NZ_JBLZPK010000085.1:0-236 GCF_049199905.1 Shinella sp. M27 | reverse complement strand
AGTCGGATGGTTCTGGCGTTGAGCTTGCGAATGTGAAGATGTCGATGAACCCGTTCGACGAAATCTCCGTGGAAGAGGCGCTGCGTCTGAAGGAGGCCGGCAAGGCTGAGGAAGTGGGCGTGGTTTCGATCGGTCCTGCGAAGGCCGAAGAGACGCTGCGCACCGCGCTCGCCATGGGCGCCGACCGCGCCGTGCTGGTCGAGACGGAAGACGCTGTCGAGCCGCTCGCCGTCGCC
>NZ_JBLZPK010000084.1:0-645 GCF_049199905.1 Shinella sp. M27 | reverse complement strand
GACAAGAAGATCGGTGAAGACGCGATCCGCGAGCTGATGGCCGCTGTCGACGCCTACATCCCGACGCCTGAGCGTCCGATCGACCAGCCGTTCCTGATGCCGATCGAAGACGTGTTCTCGATCTCGGGCCGTGGTACGGTTGTGACGGGCCGCGTCGAGCGCGGTATCGTCAAGGTTGGTGAAGAAGTCGAAATCGTCGGCATCCGCCCGACGTCGAAGACGACGGTTACCGGCGTTGAAATGTTCCGCAAGCTGCTCGACCAGGGTCAGGCCGGCGACAACATCGGTGCACTCGTCCGCGGTGTGAACCGTGATGGCGTCGAGCGTGGTCAGATCCTGTGCAAGCCGGGTTCGGTCAAGCCGCACAAGAAGTTCATGGCTGAAGCCTACATCCTGACGAAGGAAGAAGGCGGCCGTCATACGCCGTTCTTCACGAACTACCGTCCGCAGTTCTACTTCCGCACGACGGACGTTACCGGTATTGTTTCGCTTCCGGAAGGCACGGAAATGGTCATGCCGGGCGACAACGTCACGGTTGCCGTTGAGCTGATCGTTCCGATCGCGATGGAAGAAAAGCTGCGCTTCGCGATCCGCGAAGGCGGCCGTACCGTCGGCGCCGGCATCGTCGCCTCGATCGTCGAGTAA
>NZ_JBLZPK010000083.1:0-407 GCF_049199905.1 Shinella sp. M27 | reverse complement strand
CGATCTGGTCGATGCCGCCGGTTCCGGTAATTGCGCCGTCGAATGTCACCACATCCGTGCGGTTGAAGGCCAGAATGCCGTTGTTGGTCACGTTGCCCAGGAGCGAGCCCGTCGTGCCACCGTCTCCGAGTTCCAGCGTGCCGTCGGCGATCGTGGTCCCGCCGGAATAAGTGTTGTCGGCGGTGAGAATGGTCTTCCCGCTGCCGATCTGGTGGACACCCCCCGTCCCTGAAATCGTCCCGTCGAATTTCGCCACATCCGCGCGGTTGAAGGCCAGAATGCCGTTGTTGGTCACGTTGCCCAGGAGCGAGCCCGTCGTGCCACCGTCTCCGAGTTCCAGCGTGCCGTCGGCAATCGTGGTCCCGCCGGTATAAGTGTTGTCGGCGGTGAGAATGGTCTTCCCGCCG
>NZ_JBLZPK010000082.1:0-741 GCF_049199905.1 Shinella sp. M27 | reverse complement strand
GGATTTTGGCTGGATGCGGCCGTATCTGCCGATCTTCATGGAAGGGCACATCAAGAATTCGCTGCCGCTGGCGATGGGTACCTGTGGCTATCGCACCGTTGCCGTCATGCCGACGCGATACCAGATGGTCAACGAAGGGCCTTTCCTGAAGTCGATCGGCTTCCAAGAAGTCTATGATCGGGATGCGGTGGGCGCGCCGTCGTCACACGCGCGCGACAAACTATTCTACGATTTTACCACTAACTTGGTGTCTGAGCACCGTGCCGCCAAAGACCCTCGCCCACTCTTCGTTTTCGTGCAGACCATGACAACGCATGGCCCCTATGACGAAGAGTTTGAGCCGCAAGAGGCGGTTCCCGGCATGCCATTTGGCAACACGCCCGAAATAGATGAGTTCTTGCGACGCATGACACTAGCGCGGCAGGATTATGCGCCGTTCCTTGCGGCCATCGATGCGAACAAAACCGCAGGCGGTGCCGTAGTCCTTGAATATGGCGACCACCAACCGAGCGTTACACAAGCATCCGCCGACAGCGCTGCGCACGGAAATGCTGCCGGTGACTGGGCTTCGCCACTCTATCAAACTTACTATGACGTTCACGCTTTTGGCCACAACGTCGACCCTTTCCCACAAATGGCCATGGATATCGGGTTCCTCGGTGCAACCATCGCGGATGCCGCCGGGTTGCCGGGGAATGAAGCTCAGGACGCGCTTTTGGTGCTGCGAGACCGGTGCCGCGG
>NZ_JBLZPK010000081.1:0-1831 GCF_049199905.1 Shinella sp. M27 | reverse complement strand
ATTTATAAAAATACTCCCCACAATCCCCGCCTTTGTAGAGCTTGTCATAGGTGAGCCAGATCCGCTTGTTTTTAAAGTAGGGGCGCGTGAGCCAATAGAGGCAGCGCAGCTTGAACATCTCGATGGATTTATGCTTCCAACGGAGCATGCCCTTCATGTGCCTGAATTCGGCTTTCAGGGAGTTAAACAGCGTTGCCTTGACGACCTTGATAGCCTTCTTGTTGTTTTTGAAGCGCAGGAGATAGCCGTCTGCATTCCAATAGCTGCCTGGAAAGGCCGAGCTCAATTTCGATGTGTAGCGTTTGGTGATAATGGGAGGCACGATCCTCTGCCCGGTGGGCAGCGCAACCTCGAAGGAAACCAGCTTGAGAGATTTCCCAAAGCTGTCCTTGGGGATTTTCAATCTGAACGTATATCGCTTATGAACCGATTTGCCGAAATATTTGGTATGGGCATACCGATATGTCTCCTCAACCGGGATCGGCGTCTCATCCAGAAAGGCATTCAGCTTGCAGCGGCTAAAGTCGGCATAGTTATCCAGCGAGCCTTCAACGATCAGATGCTGTGCATCGAACTCCAATAGTTCCAGCAGCAGATTGATACCGGAAATTTTGTAAACCAGTGCACCATCCTGCTCGAGATACGATTGGTCACCGTAGGTAAAATAATTCGGCGCATATCCTGCGCCATCGTCTTTGCAGCTTTCCCGTTGATCATATTTCAGGCGGAAAAACAGGTCCTTCAAGTCCTGCGGCAGGGCGAATGTCTTGTTGGCCGTCAGCAGTACATCGGGTTCGATATGTTGCAAAATCTGTTTGCATAGCCGGAAATAATCATCCACCTCATCGTCGATGACATGTTTGGTGGCATTGTTGGCGTTCAGTCGGAAGCGCCCTTTCAATTGATAGCTGGCCAAATATTGCAGATATACAGGCACTCCGCGCGAAGCGAGCAGGTCGGTACGCAGGTTTGACTGCATCAGCTGCAGAAGGAAATCGGCAGCGTTTTTCCAATACCACTCTTTGTCCATTGCGGAGTGCGACGCAGTGTCTGGCGCTTCCAGCGAGTCTGAGGCCTTGAATGTAGCCTTCTTGATCCAGGCAAATTTCGGCTGCCTCTGCAGGAGGCGGCAGATCAGATGCAGGCCGTAATCATGGGGCAGGCTTTCGTCGAAGGCGTTTTCCTGCAGCGTTGAGGTCTTCAGGAGAATGCCGTGGAATACCACCGGCACCAAGGCAGGGTGCGTCTCCAGATCAATGGCAACCGGTGTAGCCGGGGGGAAATGAGGTGTATATTTTTTTTGGTTTATGGAATAATAGCTGACATTTGGGCATGTAAAAAGGAATTCTTCGGAATTCTTATTCAAATAATTAAACATCAGCTCCAATGCCGATGTGGAAAATATGTCCCCGGAGTTTAGGAAAACTGAAAACAATCCAGTTGCCCGACTTACCGCGATATTGGAGGCTTGCGCCAGATTGATGCGCGATGCATCAAGATAAAGATGCGCATGCTTTTTCAGAAATGCGGCAGTATTCACATGACTGTGCGCCTCTCCGGTTTTATCAAGCACAATCAATTGGGGTAGGTCTGACACTTTGCGGGGCGCCGCCGGACTGATCTTCTGCTTGTAAAACAATTTGGCCGTAGCCAGGAATGCCGTCTCGTTTCCATTATATGTAATAATAGCAGTCAGCATTCACGGGCTCTCGTGCATTTGGAATGTTTGACGATGATTTCTCGCACCCTCAGGGGCGGGCATCCTTCGGACCATGACAAGTAGGCACAGCAGGTAGTCGCACCCCAAAAAACTGTCAACAGCCACGCGCGG
>NZ_JBLZPK010000080.1:0-1434 GCF_049199905.1 Shinella sp. M27 | reverse complement strand
CCTGAAAGGCCTCCGTCAACCAGCGGGAAAGCGAGGCATTGTGGTGATCGGCGGGCGTGCCGGCCTGGAGAGCGGCCAACCGGGCAAGGACGCGCTCTCGCTCCTCCGGCGTGCGCCCCGCAACGGTGGACAGGAGAACCAGCCGCCGCAGCTTGGGCTGATGCGTCAGCGCCAGCCGCTGGGCGATAAGGCCGCCTAGCGAAAAGCCTGCAAGATTGAACGTCGAGAAACCTGCCTTGTCCGCAAGTGCCAACGTCTCCGCGACGAAATCGTCGATCTCGTAGCGCCCTTTGATCCGGCTCGAGCGACCGTGGCCGCGCAAATCGAAGGTCAGGATCGTGAAACGATCTTTCAGTCGCTCCACGACACCCGACCAGGCCTCCAGATAGGAGCCCACCCCGTGGATACAGACGAGCGGTTCACCACCGTCGCCGTCAATACGATAGTTGAGTGTGACCTCGCCGACCCTGTGCTCGCCCATTGCCCCCATGATCAGCGCCCCACGGCCGCCCGCTTGCGCTCGCTTTCGCGGGCAGCGAAGACCGGCATGATTTCTTTTACGAAAAGCTCGATGGTCCGCTTTTGCAATTCGAAGGGCAGATTGAAGATAAGGCCCAGGCAATACTGGTCGACACCCGCGGCCTCATAGACCAGCAGCTTCTCGATCACCTCGTCCGGCGTGCCGAACATCAGGTTCTTGCGAATGCTGTCCGGGTTGTAGTTCTCCTTGCCTCTCACCGCCTCGTAAGACACCGCTTCAGGATAGCCATCCTTCACCGCACCTATGTTCTGCATCAGGTTCTCGAACGCGCGACCATAGTCGATGCTGTGCCGCACGGCGCGCTCCCAGCCTTCCGGCTGGTCATACACACAGGTGCGGCGCTGCATCATGAAGCGCGGGCGCGGCACTTCAGGATGGTCGGCCACGGCTTTTTCGAATTTATCGGCCAGCACCTGGATTTCGGCAGCGGGCGCAGAAAGCGGGGTCGACAGAATGCTGGCGCCATTGGCCACCGCCCAGTCGAATGTACCGGGATCACGCGCCGCAACCCAGATACGCGGATGAGGCTGCTGCAGCGGCTTCGGCACGGCGGCGGTGACGGGGAATTTCCAGTAATGCCCGTCATGGGCATAGTCGCCCTGCCAGAGCTTCTTCACCGCAGGGACGATCTCCTTCATGTAGGCAACGCCCTCCTGCTGGGGCATGCCACCGGCCATACGGTCGAACTCGTATTGGTAGGAGCCGCGCGCGATGCCGAATTCCAGGCGGCCATTCGTCAGGTGATCACATAGCGCGGATTCGCCGGCGAGACGGATCGGGTTCCAGTAGGGTGCGACCAGCGTCGAGGTGCCGAGCCGGATATTCTGCGTGTGTTGCGCCAACCAGACGAGGGTTTGAAAGGGGTTCGGCGAGATGGTGCATTCCAGCGTGTG
>NZ_JBLZPK010000008.1:119087-180282 GCF_049199905.1 Shinella sp. M27 | reverse complement strand
CTGCCGGGCGCGGCGCTGGCAGCGCTTTGCATCGCGCTCGTGCTGGCCGTGCCGATCCGCCGGGCGCTTGCCGCCCGCAGCCGGTCCGATAAGGCTTGGGCGGCCGGCGATCCGGTCGCCGCCCGCGTGGCGGCCGCCCATGCGCGCCACCATGCCTTCACGGCGATGGGCGTCGGCGGCTTTCTGCTGCCCGTCCTCGCCATCGCGACGTTCCTCACCATCAACGACGCGGTGGTCTACAAGACCTTCCTGCGCGGCGACGTCATCCTCGCCAGCCTGATCGACATCACCAAGGCCTTCGGCACCAACATCTCGATCGCTGTCGCCGCCCAGGTCCTGTCCATGCTGCTCGGTCTGATGCTGGCGATCGGGCGTTCCCTGCAGGGATCGAGTTTCGTGCTGGTGCGCGCCGTCTGCGTCTTCTACGTCGATATCTTCCGCAGCCTGCCGGCCATCGTCATCATCTATCTCGTCTGCTTCGGCGTACCACTGATGGGCATTCCCGTTCTCAGCAATGGCGATCCGATGCTCTATGCCATCGTCGCGCTGTCGCTCACCTATGCGGCCTATAATGGCGAACAGTTCCGCGCCGGCCTCAAGGGCATCCATCACAGCCAGATTTCCGCTGCCCAGTCGCTCGGCATCCCGCCCGGCGCGGTGCTGCGCCTCATCGTGCTGCCGCAGGCGATGCGTCGCATCGCAGGCCCCATGCTCGGCAATTTCATCGCGCTCCAGAAGGATACGGCGCTGGTCAACATCGTCGGCATCGTCGATGCCTTCACCCAGGCCAAGATCTATTCGGCGAACTATTACAATCTGTCGTCCGTCACGGTCGTCTGCATCCTGTTCATCGCCATCACCATTCCTCAGACCCGGCTTGTCGACTATCTCGTCGCTCGCGCCGACAGCAAGGAGGGCCGCTGAGATGGAAAAGCCGCTCATCGAACTCAAGGGCATCGGCAAGTCCTACGGCAAATTCCGCGTCATCGACGGCATCGACCTCGATATCCAGCGCCATTCGGTCGTGTCGCTGATCGGCGCGTCCGGATCGGGAAAATCGACGTTGCTGCGCTGCCTCAACGGACTGGAGGATATCCAGGAAGGGCAGATCCGGTTGGACGGCGAGGTGATTTCCGGCCTCGGCATCAACCATGTGGCGCTGCGTCGCCGCATCGGCATGGTCTTCCAGAGCTATAATCTCTTTCCGCATATGTCGGTGCTCGGCAATTGCACCGTCGCGCTGGTCACCACCGGTTCTTGCGGCCGGGAGGAGGCGGAGGCGCGGGCGCTCGCCATGCTGGAGCGCGTCGGTATGCGCGACAAGGCGGGTGCCTTTCCCGACCAGCTTTCCGGTGGCCAGCAGCAGCGCGTCGCCATCGCCCGCACCATGATCATGCAGCCGGACGTGCTGCTGCTCGACGAGATCACCTCGGCGCTCGATCCTGAACTGGTGATGGAAGTGCTCGACCTGGTGCGCGATCTGGCAAAGCAGGGCATGACGATGCTACTCACCACGCATGAGATGAGTTTTGCGCGGGAAATCTCCGATAAAGTGTGCTTTCTCTATGCTGGCAGGATTCTGGAGGAAGGGCCGCCCGAACAGGTGTTTTCAACCCCGCGCGAGGCGGCGACCCAGTCCTTCCTGCGGCGGGTGACCGCCGCGGGGCGGCTTTGAAGGTGCAGGCATATGAAGGAGGTAAGATGGTGACGATCGCGGCCGGCGCGGCCATGCTTTCCGGCAGCGAGAAGGCGGCGAAATCGGAAGAACGTTTCAGCGACAAGGTCTATGGCATTCTGCTCGACCGCCTTGTTCGCCTGCACTATCAGCCGCTGCAACCCCTCAACGAGCGTGAACTCACGGTGGAACTGGAGATCGGCCTCGCGCCGATCCGCGAGGCGCTGCGGCGGCTGGAAGGCGAGAACCTTGTGGTCATCTATCCGCGCCGGGGCATCTTCGCCGCCGATATCGGCCTGCGCGACCAGCAGTCGATCAAGGAGATACGGCTGGAAATCGAGGGGCTGGCGGCAGCTTTGGCGGCGATGCGCGCCACACCGCAGGAGCGGCAGGCGCTCGCCAAACTGGCCGACAGGCTTGTCGAAGAGACCGACATCTCCCTGCAGATCGCCGGCGATGCCGAGCTGCATCGGCGCATTTACCGGATGGCACGCAACGATTATCTGGCGGCCATGCTGACGCAGAATTTCAACCTCGCCCTCCGGCTCTGGTATTTCTGCAATCAGAGCGCCCCGGCGCCGGTGCCGGAAGCGGTGGATCACCGTCCGCTGGCCAACGCCATCCTCTCCGCAGACAGCGAAAGAGCCCGCGCCCTGATGCGCCAGCACGTTGCACACGATTCCGACCGCGTGCGCGACCTGCTCTTCAAGGGCTCCGCCTGATCTGGCGGGCGACCTGTTGAAATCCGGCGGGCTTGCCGATACCGGGAGGCCGGGTTACACGAGACAGGTTCTGCGATGCCGCCCCGTGGCGACGAAGCGATTGCCAAGGTGACGAACTTGTCCTCCGATGACCCGAAGAGTGCCGACGATACCGATCCGCTGATGGTGCGGTCGGTGGAAAAGGCGTTCCGGGTCCTGGAGGCCTTCGACGGTACCAACCGGAGCCTCAGCCTTGCGCAGATCGGCGCGAATGTTGGCCTCGACAAGAGTGCCGCGCAACGCTTTACCCATACGCTGAACAAACTCGGCTACCTGCAAAAGGACCCGGTGACGAAGCGTTTCGAGCTCAGCCTGCGCAGCCTCGAAATGGCGCGCCATTTCATCACCGCCAATCCGCTGGTCAACCAGGCGATGCCCTATCTTCTCCATCTCAGCCGCGAGACGGAGGAGGCGGTGAACCTGACATTGCCTGACGGAACAGAGATCGTTTTCGCCGCCCGTTTCATGAGCCGGCACATGCTGAACACTGATGTCGTGGTGGGCACCCGCATGCCCGCCTTCTGCACGGCGCCGGGCCGGGCGATCCTCTCCCGACTGCCGGCCGCGGAAGCCCTGTCGCTCATCGAGCGGTCGCCCTTGCAGGCCTTCACGCCGCAGACGGTGCACACCGTCGATGCTCTGGTCGAGCGGCTGGATGCCGCACGCAATGCCGGCTATGCCACGACCTGGGGCGAATTCTTCCCCGGCGATCTCTCGGTCGCCGCCGCAGTGCTCGATCAGACCGGCCGTCCGGTTGCCGCCGTCAATATCGGCGTTTCCAACGCGCGCTACACGCCCGAAAAGGCGGAAGAGACCTTCGCGCCCCTCGTCGTCGCCGCCACGCGTTCGATCTCGCAGGCATCCTCCACCTTCTGACGTCTTCAAAGACGACTTTTAAGCCTTCGCCGGCCTGCCGGTGAACGATTTTTTGCGCCGTGAAAAAGGCCGTTGACAATTTCATGTATTGAAATACGATACTGTGTATCACAATATAATACGATGGATCACATGACAAATTTCATTCTGACAGAGCAGCGTGGCGCCTGCCGCGTGATCACGCTGAACCGTCCCGAGGTTCTCAATGCCTGGCATTCCCAGATGCGTCTTGATCTCATGGTGGCGCTGGAGGCGGCCGAAGAAGACGCCGCCGTCGGCGCGATCATCATCACCGGGGCAGGCGAGCGCGCCTTTGGCGCAGGGCAGGATCTCAACGAGACCAAGACCTTCGACCCCGATCGCGCGGAGCTCTGGATCGGCGAATGGGAACGGCTCTACGATCGTATCCGCAGCCTCTCCAAGCCGTTGATCATGGCGCTGAACGGCCTGGCAGCCGGCTCGGCCTTCCAGGTGACCCTGCTCGGCGATTTCCGCATCGGCCATGATGGCGTGAAGATGGGGCAGCCGGAAATCAATTCCGGCATCGCCAGCACGACCGGCCCGTGGATCATGATGGAAATGATCGGGCTTGCGCGCACTACCGACCTGACCCTCAGCGGCCGCATGATGGAGGCGGCGGAATGCGTCGCCATCGGTCTCATCAACCGGATCGTCCCGCGCGAGGAGGTGCTTGAAGCATCGCTGGCACTTGGCGAACAGCTTGCCGCCAAGCCGCGGCTTGCCATGAAGCTCAACAAGCAGCGCTTCCGCGAAGTCACCGAGGCCCGTTTCCGCGACGCGCTTGCAGCCGGCGTGCGCAACCAGCGTATCGCTTATGGCGATGGCGAGCCCAACCGCATGATGGAACAGTTCCTCGCAGCCAAATCCAAGGCGAAGTCCGGCTGAGCCGCGCCTGCCCTCCGCTTTTCAAGATCAATGACTTTTCAGGATTGTAGCGTGGAAGACCAAGGTTTCATTTCTCGCCTGCCAGCCCGGGCCATGGCCTCGCCCGATGCCATCTATGCGACGTTTGACGGCGAACCGATCACCTTTGCCGATCTGCACCGCAAGTCGGACAGTGTTGCGGTCGCGCTTCGTCGCCTCGGCGTCGAGAAGGGCGATCGCGTCGCGCTCATGCTGCGCAACAGTCCCGACAGCCTCGCCGTGCTGTTCGCCATCGCCAAGTGCGGCGCCGTGTGGGTGCCGGTGAATGTGCAGCTGCGCGGCGATGGATTGAAATACATCCTGGAACATTGCGATCCGCGCGTCGTCTTCGCCGATCGCGATCTTTTCCAGAATATTTCGGAGTGCGGTGCCGACACCTCGGTGTTCCAGCTCGTCGCGGAGGCGGGCGACACCGAGTCGCTCGACCAGCTTGCCAGCGGCGATCATGCCTTCGTCGAGCCGCTGCCGTCTGCCGATGACCTCTTCGCGCTGAACTATACGTCCGGCACGACCGGCCGTCCGAAGGGGGTGCGCGTCACCCATCGCATGCTGCGCTATGCGGCGGAGGGTGCGATGCTCTGCTCGGATGCGCGCGATGGCGATGTCTTCTTCGTCTGGGAGCCGCTCTATCACATCGGCGGTGCGCAGCTCATCCCGATCCCGCTGCTGCGCGAGGTCACGTTGTCCATGGTGCAGCGCTTCAGCGCCAGCCGTTTCTGGGATCAGGTGCGCGATTGCGGCGCGACGCAGATCCACTATCTTGGCGGCGTGTTGCAAATCCTCCTGAAACAGCCGGAGAGCGTGCGCGATCGTGACCACAAGGTTCGCGTCGCCTGGGGCGGCGGGTGCCCGCGCGATATCTGGCGCGCCTTCGAGGAGCGCTTCGGCACGCCGCTGCGCGAATGCTACGGCATGACGGAATCCTCCAGCATCACCACATTCAACGCGGCGGGCGTGCTCGGCTCGGTCGGCACGCCCGTGCCGTGGCTTTCCGTCGAGATTCTCGACGAACAGGGTGCGCCCGTGGCGGCGGGCGTGCATGGCGAGATCGTCGTCCATCCGCGTCAGGCGGGCGCGGTCTTCGCCGGCTATTTCCGCAACGAGGAGGCGACCGCCAAGGCGCTGCGGCCGGACGGTTTCCACACCGGCGACCTCGGCATGATCGATGCAGACGGCAACCTCTATTTCCTCGGCCGCCTGACGGACAGCGTGCGGGTAAAGGGCGAGAACGTCTCGGCCTTCGAGGTAGAGCATGTCGCCGGCAGCCATCCGATGGTCGAGGACTGCGCGCTGATCGGCGTCAAGGCCGAGGTCGGTGAACAGGAGATCAAGCTGTTCATCAAGCCGAAGGAAGGGGCCGCCATCGATTATCCGACTTTCTCCGACTGGCTTGCCCAGCGTCTGGCGCCGTTCCAGAACCCGCGCTACCTCGCCGTAGTCGAGGATTTCGAGCGCACGCCGAGCCAGCGCATCATGAAACACCGGCTGCCCGCATCCGTCGAAGGCAGCTGGGACAGGCAGCAGCGCACCGGCCGATAAGGTCCGGTCCCGATACGCACGAAACCGCATACCCCAAGGGGAGACAGTCAGAATGAAGGCCGCCGTTCTCTACACGTTCAACGAAGATCTCGTCATCGAGGATGTGCCGATCGCCGATCCCGGCGATCGCGAAGTGCTGGTGCGCATCATCGCGACCGGCGTCTGCCACAGCGATCTCAGCGCCGCAAAGGGCAAGTCGCGCCCCAAGCTGCCGGTTATCCTCGGCCATGAAGCGGCCGGCATTGTCGAGCGCACCGGTTCGGCGGTGTCGAAGGTGAAGAAGGGCGATCACGTCATCCTCTCCTGGGCGCCCAATTGCGGCGAATGCTTCTATTGCCACAAGCGCCTGCCGACCATGTGCGATACTTATGGCGAGGCTGCAGGCGGCAACACGCTCTGGAAGGGTGCCCGCCGGCTTGGCAGCGCGCAGAAGCCGGTCAATCATTTCACTTGCGTCTCGAGTTTTGCGGAGCTTGCGGTCGTGCCGGAAGCGGGCTGCTCCAAGATCGAGGATGACATTCCCTTCGAGGTCGCAGCCCTCGTCGGCTGCGCGGTGACGACGGGTTTCGGTGCCGTGGTGAACGATGCGCGCGTCGAGCCTGGCGAGATCGTCGGCGTCATCGGTGTCGGTGGTGTTGGCATCAACGCCATCCATGCGGCGTCGGTCGCTGGCGCAGAAGCGGTCGTTGCCATCGATATCAATCCGGACAAGGAGGCGGTCGCCCGCTCGTTCGGCGCGACGCACTTCCTGAATTCGGCAACGCAGGATGTCACCGCGGAACTGAAGGCGCTGAGCCGTGGCCGCGGACCCGACAGCATCATCGACTGCACCGGACGGCCGGCAGCCATCGCGCTTGCCTATGACAGCGTTCGGCTCGGCGGTTCGGTGATTTCCGTCGGCATCGCGGCGAAGGGCGAGATGGTCTCCCTGCCGGCCTCGACCTTGCCCAATACCCAGAAGCGCATCATCGGCAGCAACTATGGCGGCGGGGTTCCGGAGCGTGATTTCGAACGCATCCTCGGCCTCTACCGGGCGGGCCGTTTTGACCTCGACCGCCAGGTCGGCGCACGCGTGCCGCTGGAACAGATCAATGAGGCCTTCCGCTGGCTGGAGCAGGGCGTTCTTGCCCGCACGCTCGTGTGCTTTGACCGCTGACCGACGAAATCGAACGAGACAGATCATGTATCCCGATACCCAACTCTTCATCGCCGGCGAATGGACGAACGGCACGGACGGCGAAACGCTCGCGGTGCTCAATCCGGCGACCGGCGGTGAAATCGGCCGCGTTGCGAAAGCGACGACCGCAGACATGGATCGCGCGCTTGCCGCCGCCGCCAAAGCCTTCGAACAGTGGCGCAAGACGACGGCGCGCGAGCGTGCAAAACTGCTGCATGCAGCCGCCGACAATCTGCGCGCCCGCATCGAGGACATCGCGCCCATCCTGACCATGGAGCAGGGTAAGCCTCTCGCCGAAGCCCGCTCGGAACTGCGCAATGCCGATGATGTCATCCGCTGGTTCGCGGAAGAGGCCATTCGCTCCTACGGCCGCATCATCCCGGCGCGCAAGCCCGGCGTGCAGCAAATGGTCATGAAGGAGCCGATCGGCGTCGTCGCCGCGTTCACGCCCTGGAACTATCCGGTCGCCCAGGCGATCCGCAAGATCTGCGCGGCCCTTGCCGCCGGCTGTACCGTCATCCTGAAGGCCGCCGAAGAGGCCCCGGCCTCCTGTGCGGCCATGGTCCGCGCCTTTGCCGATGCCGGTTTCCCGGAAGGCGCGATCAACCTGCTTTACGGCGTGCCGTCGGACATTTCCGAATATCTCATTCCGCATCCGGTGATCCGCAAGGTGTCCTTCACCGGCTCGACGCCGGTCGGCAAACATCTGACCGCGCTCGCCGGCGCCCACATGAAGCGGGTGACGATGGAGCTCGGCGGCCATGCACCGTACATCGTCTGCGCCGATGCGGACCTTTCGTCCGCCGTTTCGATGCTGGCCGGCCACAAGTTCCACAATGCCGGTCAGGTCTGCATCGCGCCGACGCGCGTGCTCGTGGAAGAGCCTGTCTTCGACAATGTTCTCGAAGATTTCGTCAATGCGGCCAAGGCCGTGAGGGTAGGGGATGGGCTTTCCGACGGCATAGACATGGGGCCGATGGCGAATGCCCGCCGGCTCGACGCGATGGACCGGCTGATCGGCGATGCCGTCGCAAAGGGCGGCCGCCTGCTGACCGGCGGCAACCGCATCGGCAATGCCGGCTTCTTCTTCGAGCCGACGGTGCTGGCAGACGTGCCGCTGGACGCTGCGATCATGAACGAGGAGCCGTTCGGGCCTGTCGCGATCGTCAACCGTTTCGCGGCGGTGGATGCGGCGATCGACGAGGCGAACCGGCTGCCGTTCGGCCTGGCTGCTTATGCCTTCACACGGTCCCAGAGACATGCGCAGCGTTTCGCCGAAGACATTGAAACGGGCATGCTTTCGATCAACGATTACGGCCTTGCCTATGCGGAGGTTCCCTTCAATGGCGTGAAGGATTCCGGTTACGGCTCCGAGGGCGGTCCCGAGGCGCTGGAGACGTTCCAGACGGTCAAGTTCGTTTCACAAACGAATTTGTGAAAATCATCAAAATGAAATCTTGACTTCATTTTTTCATTAGTGTGAATTCGACATTGAAGTGAACGCACAGGAAAGACCCTCTCCGCCATGTCCCAGAACGCCTATGCCCTCCCGCAGCGCGCGCCCCTCTATCAGGCGCCGCCCTTCGACTACAAAGCCTTCAGCAAGGTCAGCGTGTTCTGCCGCGTTGACGAAGCGGCGATCCGCGCGGCTCTACCGGCGCAGTTCGACGTCCGGGGCGACGTGATCGAATTCTTCATCATGGACGTGCCGGCCGGTGGCGCGCTTGGGTCCTATGCGGAAGGCGGCATCGTCGTGCCGATGAGCTACCAGGGTCGCCCGGGCGGTCACGTGCTGTACGAGATCGTCACCAATGACGACTCCATGGCGGTCGGCCGCGAGGTCTGGGGCTATCCGAAGAAGATGGGCGAAGTGGCGTGGAAGGCGAGCGATACGGCAGTCACGGCCAAGCTCTCGCGCCGCGGCACCTCGCTGATCGAGATCGACTTCAAGGCCGATGGCCCGGCCTTCGAGAAGCCGGCTCTTCATCCGCGTTTCCAGACCCGCATCATTCCGTCGCCGGAAAGTGCGGCGGTCGAAACGCAGATCATCGAGAACTCGCTGGGGCAGTCGGAAACGCTTCGCCACGCTCTCGGCACGGCCGAGATCAAGGTCGGCGGCAGCGCCAGCGATCCGTTCTCCGATTTCCAGATCCGCGAGATCGTCGGCGCGGAAATGATCGTCGCCAACTTCGTCCTTGGCTTCGGCAAGATCGTCGGCTGAGGCGGGATTTAACAGGGAACCGTACACATGATGTGTGCAAATGCGCCCGAAAAGATGTTCAGACTCGATGAAAAGCGGGTCTTCATCACCGGCGGCGGTGGAGGCATCGGCCGCGCTGCGGCGCTGATGTTCGCTGCTTTCGGGGCGCATGTGGTGGTTCTCGACAGGGATCGGACGGCGGCGGAAGCCGTCTGCCGGGAGGTGCGGGAGGCCGGCGGTGCGGCGACGGCCTTCGCCCTCGACGTCACCGAAGAGGCCGACGTTCTCGCTGTTTTCGCTGCGGCGGAACAGGAAGCCGGCGGCCTCGACATCCTCGTCAACAATGCGGGCATCTCGATCCGCCGGCCTTCGACCGAACTTGCGATCGAGGACTGGAACAGCGTCGTCTCGGTCAACCTGACGGGCATGTTCCTGTGCTCGCGGACGGCTGCCCGCTCCTGGATTGCCCGCGGCATTCCCGGCGTGGTGATCAACACGGCGTCGATCATGAGCTTTTCGGGCGGCGGTCTCCATCCGAACGTCTCCTACCAGTCGACCAAGGCCGGCGTGGTGAACCTCACCCGGACGCTGGCCGTCGAATGGGCCGACAACGACATTCGCGTCAATGCGGTGGCGCCGACCTGGGTCCGTACGCCGCTCATCGATCATTTGATGATCGACGGCGCGCAGATGGAAAAGATTCGCAGCCTGACGCCGCTGAAGCGCCTGGCCGAACCGGACGAAGTGGCCTCCGCCATGATTTTCCTGGCCGGACCGGCCTCGGCAATGACCACCGGCCATGTGTTGGCGGTGGACGGCGGTTATCTCGCGAAATGAGGAGGGCGACGGGAAACTTCAGGTAGTCGTGCGCCTGGTCACTATCGTGAAGAATGTAGCTAATAATTTCACGCATGCGTTGCCCGGACGGGAGTTCCGTGCAACGAATCTCAACGAGCAAAAGGGGAACCAAAATGAACAGAACCCGTACACTTCTTTCTGCCGCAGCCCTCCTCTTCGCCTCCGGCGCCATGCCGGTGCTGGCGGATGATATCGTGCTGGGCGGCAGTGCGCCGATGTCCGGCGCGCAGGCCGAGTTCGGCCAGTCGCAGATCGACGGCGCCCAGCTCTATTTCGACCAGCTGAACGAGAAGGGCGGCATCAAGGGCAACAAGATTGTCTTCCGCCCGCTCGACGACCGCGCCGACCCGCGCCAGGGCACGCTCGTCGCCCAGCAGTTCTGCGACGACAGCGCCGTCATCGGCGTCATCGGCCACATGAACAGCGGCGTCACCATGCCGGCCCTCGACATCTACTCGGAATGCGGCATGCCGCAGGTCGTGCCCGCCACGAACCCGGAACTCATGCGCATGGGCTTCAAGACCGTCGTGCGCCCCGTTGCCAACGACTTCGTGCAGGGCGCGTTGCCGGCGAAATACGTCACCGAAAAGCTCGGCTTGAAGAATGCCGTGCTCGTGCATGACAAGACCGTCTTCGGCCAGGGTATTGCCGGCGTGTTCAAGGACAATTTCGAAGCCGGTGGCGGCAAGGTCTCGGGCACCTACGGCACGAACCCCGAGGACGTCGATTTCTCGGCGCTCATCGCCTCGATCAAGCTGGAAAACCCCGACGTCGTCTATATGGGTGCCGGCATGCCGCAGCTTGCTCTGTTCCTCAAGCAGATGCGCGAGCAGGGCCTGAAGGCCCAGTTCATCGGCCCCGATATCGGCTTCACCGTCGATTTCATCACGCAGGTCGGTGCGGCCTCCGCCGAGGGCGCGCTCATGACCTTCCAGCTTCCGCCCTATGATTCCTCGCCGGAACTGAAGGATTTCTCCGATCGCCATCAGGCCCGCTTCGGCCGCGCACCCGGTCCCTATGCCTCGCTTGGCTTCGCCAACGCGCAGGTGATGGCCGCTGCAGTCGAAAAGGCCGAAAGCCTTGACCGCGAAGGCGTTCTCGCCCAGCTGCATGGTGTGACGGTCGAAACTCTGCTCGGCCCGGTCGCCTTCGATGAGAATGGTGAAAACACCACCGCGCCGATGTACCTCTACGTTGTCAAGGACGGCAAGTTCGAGCTGATCAAGCAGTAATCAGCCGGACATTTGTTCAACGGGGCCGGCGCAGTCCGTGCCGGCCCGTCGTCACAAAGGCGATTCCCTTGTTCGACTATTTTCTTCAACAGCTGATCTTCGCGCTCGCTATCGGTGCGATCTACGGATTGATCGCCCTCGGCTACACGATGGTCTATGGCGTGATGCGGCTGATCAACTTCGCCCACGGCGAGTTCTTCATGCTCGGGCCGTATATCTACACGTTCCTCTTCAGCGGTCTCCTCGGTCTCGGTGGCCTGGCTCCGGTGCTGGACTCCGCCATCGCCATCGTCGCGAGCTTCGTGATCGTCGGCCTGCTGGGCGTGGCGATCGAGCGCTTTGCCTACCGGCCGCTGCGCGCCTATGGCCGCCTTGCGCCGATGCTGAGTGCGCTCGGCATGTCCATCGTGCTGCAGAGCGCGGTGCGTGTGACGGTCGGCCCGCAGCCGGTGCATTTCCCGGCGATCGTGCCGAGCACGCCGATCGACGCGTTCGGCGGCATGGTGACGACGGTGCAGCTTGGCATCCTCGCTGCCGCTGTCCTGCTGATGGTGGGCTTGACGCTCTTCGTCAACGGCACGCGCCTCGGGATCTGGATCCGCGCGGCGTCGGAAAGCTGGACCACGTCGAGCCTGCTCGGCATCCGCGTCAACCGAGCTGTCAGCCTCGTCTTCTTCATCGGCCCCGGGCTGGGCGCCATGGCGGGCATCATGTACGCCTCCTATTACGGCATCATGCAGCCGACCATGGGCTCCGTCATCGGCCTGAAGGCCTTCACGGCGGCCATCCTCGGCGGCATCGGCTCCATTCCGGGTGCCATGCTTGGCGGCTTCCTGCTCGGCGCGATCGAGACCTTCGGCACGGCCTTCCTGCCGATCCTCTCCTTCGGCTATATCGGCACCGAATATCGCGATGTCTTCGCCTTCGCCGTCCTCATCCTCGTTCTTCTGTTCAAGCCCGCCGGCCTGCTCGGCGAGACCGTCTCGGAAGAAACGACCGTCGCAAAGAAGGATTACTGACCCATGGGGAATTCGGTGATCGCCCGGCGGCTCGGCCTTCTCGCAGTTCTCGCGCTTTGCGTGGTTCTGCTGGCGCTGGTGCCGTACCTTCCGTCCTATTACGTCCGCGTCGTGGACAGTATCCTGATCTACATCATCCTCGCCGTCGGCCTGAACCTCGTGGTCGGCTATGCGGGTCTGCTGGATCTCGGCTTCATCGCCTTCTACGCGGTGGGCGCCTATGCCTATGCCCTGCTCGCCAGCGGGCAATTCGACATCCACCTGCCGTTCATTGTCATCCTGTTCATAGGGGCGGCGGCCGGTGCCATAGCGGGGGTCCTCCTCGGTTTCCCGGTGCTGAAGCTGCGCGGCGACTATCTCGCCATCGTCACGCTCTCTTTCGGTGAAATCATCCGCATCGCCATCAACAATGCCGATGAGCTGACCAATGGTCCGCAGGGCATTGCCGGCCTCGACAGGGCGAACCTCTTCGGCCTGCCGCTGACCAGCCCGGTGCATTTCTACTGGCTGCTGCTCGTGCTGACCGTCATCGTCTGCGCCGGCGTTTACTACATGGAACGCTCGATCCTCGGCAAAGCCTGGCGGGCGCTGCGCGAGGACCAGGATGTGGTGCGTGGTCTCGGCATCAACACGACGACGCTGAAACTGCTGGCCTTCGCGCTCAGTGCGGCGATCGGCGGGGCAGGCGGGGTGATCTTCGGCTCGTTCCAGCGCTTCGTCAGCCCGGAAAGCTTCACCTTCCAGGAATCGCTGCTCGTCGTCCTGATCATCATCATCGGTGGCGTCGGCAATATCGTCGGCGTCATCGCGGGGGCAGTCGTGCTCGTGATCCTGCCGGAAGTCCTGCATTTCGCCGCGCAATACCGCCTTTTGATCTACGGCGTCGTCCTTGTGACCGTCATCGTGCTTCGCCCCGGCGGCCTCGTTTCCCCCCGCTTCAACCTCGGCTTCATCATTCGAAAGGTCCGGACCCTATGGCTCTCGCCCTCGAAAACGTAAGCAAGCATTTCGGCTCACTGGTTGCGATCAGGAACCTGTCGCTGTCCTTTGACGTCGGTTCGATCTACTCGATCATCGGGCCGAACGGTGCCGGCAAATCGACCGTCGTCAACATGATCGCCGGCTCCTACTCGGTGACGTCAGGCACGATCCGGCTCGGTGCGACGGCGCTTAACCGGTTGCCCAAGCACCGCATCGCCCAGCTCGGCGTGTCGCGCACCTACCAGAACCTCCGCCTCTTCGACGGCATGACGGTTCTGGAAAATCTCGAGGTCTGCTTCTTCCCGCAGTCGTGGCTGACCTTCCTTACCGGTGCGAAACGGCTGAGCAAGGCCGAGCGGCTCGAGATCTGCCATGCCTGCCTCGCTGAATTCCATCTGTCGGACGTGGCGGATGTTCTGGCAGGCGACCTGCCGTACGGACGCCAGAAGATCCTGGAACTGGCGCGCGCCTTCGTCACGCAAGCCCCGATCGTGCTGCTCGACGAGCCGGCGGCCGGTCTCAACCATACCGAAACAAAGGACATGGCGGCGATGATCGCCGGCCTGAAACGTGAAGACCGCGCGATCATCCTCGTCGAGCACGACATGGACATGGTGATGTCCATTTCCGACCGGATCGACGTCTTGAACTATGGCGAGCTGCTTTGCTCCGGCACGCCGGATCTGGTGCGCACGAACGAAAGAGTGCAGGAGGCCTATCTTGGAACCACGGAAGAACTCGACGACATCCGCAAGCTTGCTCAAAGTCGCCGGGCTCAAGGCGGGCTACGGGCGAACGCAGGTATTGTTCGGCATTGATCTGGAAGTCCGCGCCGGCGAGATCGTCACGATCATCGGCGCGAACGGCGCGGGCAAGACATCGACGCTACGCTCGATTTCCGGCCTGACGCAGATCTTTTCCGGCGAGATCGAATTCAAGGGCCGGCCGATCAAAGGCCTGCCGCCGGAAGAGATCACCCGCCTGGGTCTCGCCCATTGCCCCGAGGGTCGCCAGATTCTTCAGCGGCTGACGGTCGAGGAGAACCTGCTGGCAGGCTACATTCCCGGCCGCGGGCGCAGCTTCGACGAGATTCGGACCCAGGTCTATGACATGTTCCCGATCCTCAAGGAGCGGCGTCATTCGCTGGCAAGCCGCATGAGCGGCGGCCAGCAGCAGATGCTGGCGATCGGCCGCTCGCTGATGGCGACGCCCGAACTCCTGATGCTGGACGAGCCGTCGCTCGGGCTTGCGCCAAAAATCATCAACCAGATCTTCGAGATCATCATCACGCTGTCGAAGTCCGGCATCAGCCTCATCGTCGTCGAGCAAAACGCGGCAGTGGCGCTGGAAATCGCCGACTATGCCTATGTGATCGATGCCGGCCGCTGCTCGGTGGAGGGGGGCGCAAACAACGTGCTCAACGATCCCGATCTCAAGGCCGCCTATCTCGGCGCCTGACTGGCGATATACGGAGGAAACATGTCTAAAGCCGAGACATCCATCCTGATCTCCGGCGCGGCCTCCGGGATCGGGCGGGCAACTGCGCTTTGCCTTGCGAAAGGCGGCGCTGCGCTCACCCTGTTCGACCGCAATGCGTCGGCAATGGCGGAGGTGGCAAGTGCCTGCCGGAGCCAAGGTGCGGCGGTGGTCGCGGTGGCGGGTGACGCCACCTCCGATGCCGACGTCGCCGCTGCGGTGGGTCGAGCCATCGAAACACACGGTTTTCTCTCCGGCGTGGTCGCCGCAGCCGGTGTCGCGCGGAAAGGCGACGTCACGACGCTGACCGACGAGACCTGGGAGATCACGCTGGCCGTGAACCTCACAGGCCCGTTCCTTTTGGCGCGGCATGCGGTTCCGCACCTGTTGCGCAACCCGTCCTCCGCCTTTGTCGCGGTCAGTTCGGACTCGGGCGTGCGCGGCTCACGCGGTTATGCCGCCTACAGCGCATCCAAGCATGGCGTGGTTGGCCTGATCCGCTGCATGGCGCTCGACCATGGCCCCCAGGGCCTGCGCAGCAATGTCGTCTGCCCGAGCTTCGTCGACACGCCCATGGCCGACGGTCTCCTTAAGGAAAGCGGCGGCGGCTACGACCGCGCCTTTTACGAGCGCCGCGTGCCGCTCGGCCGTTTTGCCCGGCCGGACGAAGTGGCCGATGCCATCGGCCATCTGCTGTCGCCGCAGGCGAGTTATGCCAACGGCATGGTCTATATGCTGGATGGCGGCACCACGGCGGGAACGTTTGGCTGAAATGAACCGGTAGATGGGGACAACCGGCGCGGCGGTTATTGCAATCTAAGGCTGGCGTTGACTTCGATGAAGTGTTTGATCAATTCCATCATTCAAGTGAATTTATCAGGTTATGCTCGATGTCCAATTCTGTTTTCGAAGCCCCGACGCCCGATCATGTGGGCAAGACGCTGCGTGAGCTCCGACGCTCGCGGCGCATCACCATCCAGCAGCTTGCCGAAGGGCTGAATCGCTCGACGGGCTATGTCAGCCAGCTCGAACGCGGCCTGTCGCAACCGACGCTGAAGGATCTCTACGCGGCCTGTACGATCTTCGGCGTGCCGATGAGCTGGTTCGTCGATCTGGAAGAGAAGCAGCCGGAGGCCGAACGCGAAAAGGATGTCGTCGTTCGCAGCGGGCAACGTCGCTTCATGCTGCATCGGGGCGCGCGAACCGAACTCCTGACGCCGCAACTCGATTCCGATGTCGAATTCATGATGTCGACCTTCGAACCCGGTCTTGAAACGGAACCCAAGAACGTGCCGACGGCAGGCGCCGAATACGGCTACATCCTCAAGGGGCGCCTGGAGCTCTGGGTCGACGAGGAAAAGTTCGAACTCTTCGAGGGGGACAGCTACCGCTTCGACCGCGCGTCGACCTATCGCTCCCACAATCCCTCGAAGACCGAACCGACCATCATCATCTGGGTCGGCGTTTACAAGTAGATCACGGCAGGCGGGCACGCATGGCATCTTCCATTTTCGACCCCGCGGCATTTTCGGGCAAGGTCGCCTTCGTTTCCGGCGCTGCTTCGGGCATCGGCGCTGCAACCGCCCGCAGACTAGCCGATCTCGGTGCAAAGCTCGTTCTCGCCGATCGGGACAAGATACGTCTTGACGCTCTTGCCGAAACACTCGCACCGGAGAACGTGCTGGCGGTCGAAGTCGACGTCACGGCGATCGGCAGCGTGGAAGAGGCAGTCACGCGTGGTGCCGATCATTTCGGTGGCCTCGATCTCGCCGTCAATTCCGCCGGCATCGACCTGCCGCGCTGCGAAACGGCGTCTTATCCGTCTGAGCAATGGGACAGGATCATCGCGGTCAACCTGACGGGCGTGTTCAACGCCGTCCGGCACCAGGTTCCGGCCATGCTGGCGCGTGGCAGCGGATCCATCGTCAATGTCTCTTCCATCATGGGGTTTCGCGGTTTTCCTGGCCAGCCGGCCTATACCGCCGCCAAGCATGGCGTGATCGGCCTCACCAAGGCGGCTGCGCTCGACCATGCAGCACAAGGCATCCGCATCAACGCCGTCGCGCCGGGCTTCATCGACACGCCGTTGCTCGGCCATCTGAGCGACGAAAAGCGCAACGCCGCAGCCGCCCTTCATCCGATGCAGCGGGTCGGGCAGCCGGACGAGATCACCAATGTCATTCTCTTCCTGCTCTCCGATGCCGCGTCCTTCGTCACCGGCGCATGCTTTGAAGCTGACGGCGGATATCTCGCAAAGTGAGGAAGGGCGCTCCATAGACCTCGAAGCGGAACCGTTTTCCGGGCAGAACGCCTCGGTGGCTCGCGCACCCTTGCAACATGGTTCCGCCTTCAGGCTGCGGGTCGGATAATAGATGCCGCCATGGATGACGCCGCTGTTGTGGCCGGTCTGGTGCCGGCCGAGCGCATCTTCCCTTTCGAGGAGGAGAAGGCTGCTGCCGGTATAGGTTTCGAGCAGCCGCATGGCTTTTGCCAAGCCCACGACACCCCGCCGATGACGCAATGGTCGATCGCAAACGATACTGCCCGCTCGTCCAGCATCGTGGGATCAAATTCGTCTTTCCGTGCCAAGGTCGAATTGTCATGCGTTCTCGCACCATGAACTCTGTTTCTATCGGAATGTGAATCAATTTTGGGTTCATCCGCTCGTGCGCCGGTTCTTGTGTTGATCCTGCCCCTCTCCACTGGCTATGAGGAAGCAGGTTCTGAGGACATTCCATGAAATCAGTTATTTACCGCCTTCGGGCGCCGCCGTTGCATTGCTGATGTGAAACAGACCTCCGAATGTCTGCAGGCAAAGCATGGCCTCGTCATTCGGACCCCGGACAGAAAGATCCCACTCTCCAGGCGGCGACGCGACAGCGACGTCGGCCTTCGATGCGGCGTGGCCTGTAAGTGCCCGTGCCGCGCATTCGATACGAATCCCAGGAAGCGCCGACATGAGCACGTTTGCCGAAATCCAGTCCAAGATCCAATCTGGCCTGCCGTCGCAGGAAATCGATCTGGGTGACAACAAAGCTTTACTGACGGTGGCTGAGGCAGCGCAGCTCGTTGCGGCGGGCGTGCATTTCGCAGCAGGCGACGCCATAACCATCCTTGATGCGGCGGAAAACATAGAGGCGGTCGATGCCAACGGCATCGCTTCACTTGCAACCATGGGGGCCGCGTCTCTTGTGGCGACAGACCGCGGCCTCGAACTCGACCTTTCGCAAATCAACGCCATCGCCAATGGCGGTCTTTCAGTCACCACCCGCTATGAAAGCGTGACTTCGACGCAGGAAGCGGCAACGCTCGTCAACAACATCGGCTCCTTCTATCCCAAGGCAGACCAGTCGGTGGTGGTACTCGCAAACGAAGGCTATGTCGTCACGTGGCGCTCTTCCGCCAATCAGGGCGACGTCCACGTCCAGCTTTTCGACACGGATGGCAACAAGCGCGGCGGCGACTTCACGGTACATGCCGATGTCACCCGTCAGCAAACCGATCCGACGATCACCGCATTGTCGGATGGCGGCTTCGTCGTTGCCTGGCAAGGGCGCGATTCCAACGGCGCGGGTGTCTATCTGCAGCGCTTCGATGCCGACGGCAACCGTTTGGGCGGCGAGACGCTGGTCAACACGCAGATAACAGGCGAGCAGCAGCATCCAACGATCGTGGCCTTGGCCGGCGGCGGTTACGCCGTTACGTGGTTATCCTACGGTTCCAATCTTTGGAGCGCCACGGCCCAGGTTTTCGGGGCCAATGGCCAACCTGTCGGCGGTGAACTCACGCTCGGCGCGCATCTCTATGAAGAGGGCATGCGGTCTTTCAGCGTCAAAGCGCTCTCCAACGGCAGTTTCGTCTTCACCTGGATGACCGAGGATCTCGGGGTCGAGGCCCGTATCGTCGCGGCCGACGGAACCATCGTCGGCTCCCTTGTCACCGCGGGCTCCGAAAAAGGCTATTATCCCGAGGTCACCGCCCTGTCGGGCGGCCGCTTCGTCCTTGCCTGGACCTGGGAGGATGCGGCCATCGGGCAGAGTGGCGATGTGCGCTGGCAGATGTTCGACGATCAAGGCAACAGGATCGGCGACACGCAGACGGCCAACACCGACACCACGGACCGCCAGGCCGACATATCGATCGCCGCCACGGCGGATGGCGGTTTCGTCGCAACCTGGCTTTCCTTCAAACCGGCAACCTCCGTCACTTCACTTCATGCGCAGAAATATGACGCGCAGGGAAATCCGGTGGGCGGCGAACTCACCGTTGCTGCGCCGACGCCGGACGACATGTATGCACCGAAAATCACCGCATTGCCGGATGGCGGCTTCGCCGTGGCATGGGCGACAAACTCCGACAGTGGCGAGAGCCACGCCTATTTTCAGATATTCGGTCGGGACGGCGGGAAGATCGGCAATGCCATCCGGGTCGGAACGGAATCGAACGCGCAGCGGGAACCCAGCATAACCGTGCTGGCAAATGCGGATATTCTCATCACCTGGCTTTCCGACTCTTCGAATGGATCCAGCGTGCTGTCCCTGCGGCTTGCGCACGACACGGAAAAGGTGTCGCTAAAGGGTACCGCCAGCGCCGTCAACGGCTTGATGCTTGCAGATATTGCGAACTTTGCCGAGCTTGGCGTGCAAACCTTCAAGGTCAGCGACGGCGGCGACGTCAGGCTTTCGAAGGCCATTCTCACCGAAATGCGTGCGATGGAGGGGTTCAAGATCACCGGGGCGGGCTCCGTCACGCTGATGGACACGGGACACGGGATTGAAGCGCTATCGGTCACCGATATCGTCGCGCTGAAGACGCTCGGCGTGACCAGTCTCGAGGTCAGTGATAACAAGATCACGCTGTCCCTGGATCAGGCCATGGCCTATCTCGACGCAGGCATCACGCTGGCCAGCGGTGATGTGGCGACGGTCGAGATGACATTCCTTGAGCTCGTAGCGCTGATTAGCAATATCAACGCGCTGGTCGCCTTCGGCATGAAGATCATCGACCTCACAGAGAATGAGATCACCCTCGGCCTGGTTGGATACCGCTATCTCGACAGTATCGGCGTGCGCTTTGCGGCATCGGATGTGCTGACGCTGACCGACTACAAGTTCAACATCGTCAATCTGACCGTGGCGGAAATCGCCGAACTGGCCGAATGGGGTATCACGAAAATCGATACCAACGCCGCGGAAACGGAACCGGCCGTTCTCTCCCTGGCGCAGGTGAAGGCTTTCGCTGCCGGTGGGATCAGCTTCGCCGCGGATGAACTGGTTCATCTCTCCGACGGTGTCGCGGCGCTGTCCAGCCTCAGTGCCGGCGACATTGCAGATCTCGCGGCGGTCGGCGTTTCCAAGGTGGTCGTCGAGCAGGCCCTGGCGCTCACCGTCTCGCAATTCACTGCCTATGCGGAGCACGGTATCGACGTACAATCCCTCAACGGGATCATTTCGGTCCACGATGCCGGTGCCAATTTCGCCGCACTCGCAGCCGATGGGATCGCCGGGCTTTCCGCCCTTGGCATCACGATACTCGACGTGACCGACAACAAGGTCGTGCTTTCGCTTGCCGCGATCAAGGCCTATGCGGCGGCGGATGCGCACTTCGCCAGCGACGACCGGGTCGTCATGGGCGTAACGGCCGCATCGCTTTCAGCAACGAGTGCCAGTGATCTTGCCCTGGCGAAGGCGTTCGGCGTTGCTGCAATTACCACGACACAGTCCAGTCTGGACCTCGCCGTCGCAACGGCGGAGAGGGTCAGAAGCGCGGGCTTGTCGCTGGATTCGGACTTCACTGCCCGTATCGCCGATACCGCTGCAAACCTTCTTTCGCTCAGCTTCCAGGACGTTTCCAGCTATCGTGAGATGGGGGTCGATGGTTTACGGCTGGTCGATAGCGGCAGCGTCATTGCGGGTCTGTCACTTGCCAACATCGCCAATCTCGCAGGCAGGAGCGTCAGCGAAGTCGATGTCACCAACGGCGCCGTGACGCTCACCCTTGCGCAGGCAAACCAGTTTGCGGCCTCGGAAATCGTCTTCGCCGCAGCGGACACCATTGTCGTCACCGCATCCTCGGCGAGCTTGAGCGACCCGGATACGCTCGATCTCATCGGGCTGGCGGCCATTCATGTCGACCGGATCGATGCCTCCGACAACAAGCTCACCCTGACGCTTGCCGCCGCTCAGACTTATGTCAGCGCCGGCATCGGTTTCACGGCCGCCGATACCGTGACGGTAAAGATCAGCTATGCCGAGGCAAAAACGCTCTCCAAGGCAACGGGCAGCGCATTGCATGCCGCCGGCGTGGATCGTGTCGAAATCGATATGACCGCGAATGAGTTGAAGGCGCTGACCTATACCGAGCTTAAAGCGTTCGTCGCCGCCGGTGTCGATGGCATCACGGGGCTGACGACCGTCACCTTCTCCAACCTCACCTACGATCTCGTCACCCATACGGCGAATTACAACCCCGTCATCACTTCCAACGGTGGCGGTGTGACTGCGTCAATAACAATTGCTGAAAACACGAAGGCCGTCACGACCGTTCGGGCAACGGACAAGGAGGCGGCAACGCTCACCTATTCCATCGTCGGCGGCGCGGACAAGGCGTTCTTCACCATCGATGCCCGAACCGGTGCGCTCGTCTTCAAGGCCGCGCCCGACTATGAGACCCCGAAGGACAGCGGAAAGAACAATGTCTATGACCTCATCGTGCAGGTCAGCGACGGGAGGCTGATCGATACGCAGGCGCTCGCGGTGAGCGTGAAAGATGTCAACGAGGCGCCCACGGTGCCTACGCTCTCAGGCACTGCCGTCAAGGAGAACGTCGCGACCGGAACCCTTGTCGGAACCTTTGCGTCGAAAGATCCGGACGGCAAGGCGCTGAGCTACAAGCTTCTCGATACGGCAGGTGGCCTCTTCAAGCTTTCGGGCTCCAAGCTGGTGACGGCAAAGGCGATAGATTACGAGAAGGTGCAGAAAGACACGGTGACGATCGAGGTCTTCGACGGCCTGCACAAGGTGACGAAGGTTTTCACCATCACGGTTACGGATATTCTGGAAACGATCACGGGTACGGCGAAGGGCGAGGTGCTCAAGGGCGGTATCGGCATGGATCGGATCGTCGGGCTTGCCGGCAACGACACGCTCCATGGCTATGCCGGCAACGACATCCTGGAAGGCGGCGACGGCAATGACGTGCTGATCGGCGGGGCCGGCGCCGACCGTCTCCTTGGCGGCAATGGCCTCGACACCGCTTCCTATGCCGGCGCAAAGGCGGGGGTCGTGGCAAGCCTCGCCAAACCCTCCGTCAACACGGGCGACGCCAAGGGCGACACCTACTCGTCCATCGAGAACCTGACAGGCTCCTCTTATGCTGACCGCCTCACGGGTGATACCAAGGCCAATGTCATCGATGGCGGCGCGGGCGATGATGTGCTTTCGGGCGGGGCGGGAAATGACCGGCTCGTCGGCGGGCTCGGCTTCGACGACCTCTATGGTGGCACGGGCAGCGATCGATTCGTCTTCCGATCGGTCAAGGAACTCGGAACATCAAAAACGGTGACGGACACGCTCTTCGATTTCTCGCAGAAGGAGAAGGATTTGATCGATTTTACCGCGATCGATGCGAACCTGAACAAGGCGGGAGACCAGGCCTTCAACTTCATCGGCGCAGCCAAGTTCTCAAATGCCGCCGGCGAACTCCGCTACGAAAAGACGAAGGCTGACACCTATGTCTATGGAGATATCGATGGCAACGGCAAAGCTGATTTCGTCCTGCATATCGACGTTGCACTTAATCTAAAGACAGATGATTTCCTTTTGTAAGCGGTGCGAAATAAGACCCTGTCAGGTCGAGCGGCGAAGTCGTTTCTGCAGTGTTTTGTTTCAAAATTGTTAATGAAGGCCACCGTTACTAGCGCTTTCGAACGGCTGATAAGCTTGGTGTCGCCGAAGGATTCGAGCTGTAAGCTTCACTTGGCGTGCCTTCTCTGAGTTGCTGGTGTCGCACGGCATATTTAAAAGCCGTTGCACGGACCAAACTCCGGATGAGCGGAGATTGTTCATAAGGCATTGGACGTCTGCTTGCGCGCCGCAAGGAGCCCGTCGAGCCAGTTGGAGCGCATCTCGGGGACGGAGGAGAGCAGTAGTTCCGTATAGGGATGATAGGGTGGCGAGAAGATTTTTTGCGTCTCGCCATAGGCGACGACTTCGCCCTTGCGCATGACGGCGACCTGGTTGGCGATGCGCCGCACGGTGCCCAGATCGTGGGTGATGAAGAGATAGGCGAGGCCGAGTGTTTCCTGCAGCTTGCGCAGCAGGTTGAGGATCTCTTCAGCGACCAGCGGATCGAGCGCTGAGACGACCTCGTCGCAGATGATGACATCGGGTTCCGCTGCAAGTGCTCGGGCGATGCAGACGCGCTGTTTCTGGCCGCCCGAAAGGGCTGGCGGCTTGCGCAGCAGGTAGCTTTCGGGAAGCTCGATCTGGCGCAGGAGCGCCAAAACCCGCTCGCGCACCTCTTCCTTCGATTTGCCGAGATAGAATTCGATCGGCCGGCCGATGATCTCCAGCAGGGTCTGCTTCGGGTTCAGCGCGAGATCCGGGATCTGGTAGATCATCTGGATGCGCCGCAACGTATCGCGCGAGCGCTCGTGCAGCGCCGGCGGCAAGCGCTCGCCCTTGAAGTGGATGTCGCCGCTTTCGCGCGGCAGGAGGCCGACGACGACGCGCGCCAGCGTGCTCTTGCCCGAGCCGGATTCGCCGACGATGGCCAGCGTTTCGCCGCGCTTCAACTCGATACTGACATCGCTGACGGCGCGGGTCAGGCTGCTATAGCTCGCCGCGACGGCCTTCAGGTGGAGGACCGGTGCTTCTCCCGTGTGGCTGTCGGTGACGAAATGCTCCGTCATGGCAGCGTTGCGCTCGGCGACGAGCCGCTTCGTGTAGTCCTCCTGCGGGTTTTGCAGGATATCGTCCGCAGTCCCCGTTTCGACCGTCTTGCCGTGCCGGAGCACCATGATGCGGTCGGCGATCTGGGCGACGACGGCGAGGTCGTGGGTGATGTAGAGCGCGGCGGTTCCGCGTTCGCGGATGAGCTTGCGGAAAGCGGCCAGCACTTCCACCTGCGTAGTCACGTCGAGCGCGGTGGTGGGTTCGTCGAAGACCAGCAGGTCCGGTTCGGTGATCATCGCCATGGCAGCCATGGCGCGCTGCAACTGACCGCCGGAGGCCTGGTGCGGGTAGCGGTTGCCGAAGGTTTCCGGGTCGGGCAGCTCCAGCGCGCGGAACAGGTCCGTCGCGCGCTGCTTGGCCTCGGCCTTGCCCAGGAGCTTGTGGCGTATCGCCACCTCGCAGACCTGCCGGCCTATGGTCAGCGCCGGATTGAACGAAGCAGCCGCGCTCTGCGCGATATAGGCGATCCGCGCGCCGCGCAGGGCGCGTCCCTCGCGTTCGGAGAGGTCCAGGATGTCGCGGCCGTCGAAGAGGATCCGCCCGGCGGTGATTGCGCAGCCGGTTCGCGTATAGTTCATGCTGGCGAGGCCGATGGTCGATTTGCCGGCGCCGGATTCGCCGATGAGGCCGAGAACCTCGCCGCGTTTCAGCGTGAAGCTGGCGTTTTCGACCAGAACCGCGGCACCTGACGAGGTGGCCGCCTCGATGCGCAGGCCTTGCACGTCCAGCAGTGTCGTATCCCGTTGCCTGTCGTTCATAGCGGTTCTCAATGTTCGGCTGCGGTTTTCGAGGTCAACCAGTCGACCACGAGGTTGATGCCGATGGTCAGGAGGGCGATGGCACCAGCCGGATAGAAGACCGTGGGGACGCCAAGCATGATCATGGCCGAATAGTCCTTCACCATGCTGCCCCAGTCGGCGCTGGGCGGCTGGATGCCAAGGCCGAGGAAGCTCAGGGCCGAGATGAAGAGGAAGGTGAAGCAGAAGCGCAGCCCGAATTCGGCGACGAGCGGCAGCACGGCATTGGGCAGCACTTCCCGGCGCACGATCCACCACAGGCCTTCGCCGCGCAGCCTTGCGGCCTCGACGAAATCCAGCGCGACGATGTTCATCGCCAGCGCCCGGCTGACGCGGAAGATGCGGGTGGCGTCTAGCAGGCAGATCGTGACGACAAGCACGACGAGATCGGTGCCGAGGACCGAGAGCACGACCATGGCGAAGATCAGGGCTGGCATCGACAGGAGCAGGTCGACGATGCGCGAGAGCACCATGTCGGCCGTCTTGCCAAGCACGGCGGCGGAAAAGCCGCCGAACACGCCGAGCGAGAAGGAAAGCGCGGTGATCAGCAGCGAGAGACCGATGGAAAGCCGCGCGCCGTAGAGCAGGCGCGAGAGCACGTCGCGCCCGAGATTGTCGAGGCCGAGCCAGTGGGCGGCGGTGGGGCTTGCCCAGGCGCGCCCGACCACTTCCGCTTCCGGATAGGGGGCGATGACGGGGACGAGGAGGGCCGCAAGCGCGTTGATGACGACGATGGCGAGGCCGATTTGCGCCTTGAGCTGCATCTTATGACCGAAAAGCCGCATGGATATCACCTCGGATGCCGCAAGCGCGGATTGCTGACGATGGCCAGGATGTCCGCGATCATGTTGAGCGATATGAAGACGGCGGCGAAGATCAGGCCGCAGGCCTGCACGACCGGAACGTCGCGTTTGGAGACGGCATCCACCATGGACTGGCCGAGGCCCGGATAGACGAACACGACCTCGATCACCACAACACCGACGATGAGATAAGCGAGATTGAGCGCGACCACGTTGATGATCGGCGCCAGCGCATTGGGCAAGGCGTGCTCGACCACGACGCGCCATTTCGCCAGCCCTTTGAGAACGGCCATCTCGATATAGGGGTTGGACATGACCGAGATTACCGAGGCGCGCGTCATGCGCATGATATGCGCCATGATGACCAGCACGAGCGTCAGCATCGGCAGGAAGGTCATGTAGAGCCGTTCAGTGAAGGATGTCTCGGGCGTCACGCTCGCCAGTACCGGGAACAGCCCCCACTGCACCGCTACCCATTTGATCAGCAGGTAGCCGAGGAAATATTCCGGCAGCGAGATGGCAAGCAACGTCACGGCGTTGGCCGCGCTGTCGAAGGCGCTGCCCTGCCAGGCGGCGGCGAGTACGCCGAGCCCGACGGACAGCGGAACGGCAATCATCGCGGCGTAAAGCGCCAGGAAGAACGTGTTGTAGAGACGTGGCGCAAGATCCTGCGCCACGTCGCGATGGTTGACGAGGGACGTGCCGAGATCGCCGTGCACCGCATTGCCGAGCCATTCGGCGTAGCGCTCAACGGCCGGCCGGTCGAGGCCAAGTTCCTCGCGCAGCGCGGCGACGTTCTCGGGGGTCGCATTGTTCTGCAGCACCGCCTGGGCCAGATCCCCGGGAAGGATCTGGGTGCCGGCGAAGATCAGCACGGATGCGGCCCACAAGGTTATCAGCCCGAGTGCCGCCCGTTTCAGCACGAGATTGAGCACGGTTCCCCCTTCTTGTTGTACGGCCTGTTATGCGGCGCGGCCGGATCAGGCGTCGAGCCAGACCTTTTCGCAAAGCCGGCCGTTGGCAAGATCGAACTGCGTGTGCGGCGTATGCCCCTTCACATGCGAGCGGTGCGCATCGAGCCAGTCGGAGAACACCGGGATCAGCGCGCCGCCATCGTCGGACAGCATGGTCTGCATGTCGCCGATGATGGTCTTGCGCTTGGCCTCGTCCACTTCGGCCTTGGCGGCGGCGCGAAGCTGGTCGAAGGTGTCGTTCTTCCAGTGCGTCTCGTTCCAGCTTGCACCGGAATAATAGGCGGAGGCCAGCATATCGGTCGCCGAGGCGCGGCCGGCCCAGTAGGAGGTGCAGAACGGCGCCTTCAGCCAGACATTGCTCCAGAAGCCGTCATGCGGCTCCTTCTTCACATCGATCGTCAGGCCGGCCTTGGCGGCGGAGGCCTGGAACAGCACGCTCATATCGACGGCGCCGACATAGGCGGCGTCGGAGGCCGAAAGCGTGATGGTGGTGTCGGCAAGGCCGGATTTCTTCAGGTGGAACTTCGCCTTGTCGAGGTCGAAAGCACGCTGCGGCAGGGCCGCATTGAAGAACGGGTCCGAAACCGGGATCGGATGGTCGTTGCCGATCCGCCCGAAGCCGTTGAACAGAGCGTTAAGGATTTGCTCGCGGTCGCAGGCATATTTCAGCGCAAGACGGAAGTCCGGATTGTTGAACGGCGCGACGTCGCTCTGCATCGCCATGATCGTATGCCAGCCGCCGGGCGCCTGTACCAGCTCGATGCCGGGGGCTGCGCGGAAGAGATCGACGGCGCGCTTGTCGACGTCGTTGATCACGTCGACCTGGCCCGCCACCAGCGCATTCATGCGCTGCACGATGTCGTTGACGACAGTGATCTCGATGCGCTCGACATTGCCGCGGCCGGCTTTCCAGTAGTTACCGGTATTGCTGAGCACGCAGCGCACGCCCGGATCGAAGCTGTCGACGGTGAAGGCGCCGGTGCCGACCGGCTTTGCCCAGTCGGTAAAACCTTCCGGCACGACGAGAAGGTGATAGTCGGCCAGCGCATAGTGCAGGTCGACGTCGGAGGACGACAACACGATCTTGATCTGGTGCGTGCCGAGCTTCTGGACCTCGCTGATATGCTTCAGGCCGCCGGCGGCGGGTGATTTGCTGTCCTTGCCGGTGTGCAGCGAGAGGGAATAGAGCACGTCGTCGGCGGTCATGTCCTTGCCGTTGTGGAAGGTCACGCCCTTGCGGACGTTGAATATCCACTCCTTGGCCGCAGCGCCGATCTCCCAGCTTTCGAACAGTTCCGGTTGCGGCACGCCCTTTTCGTCGATCTCGATCAGGCCGTTCATGACGGCATAGCCGACGAGCAGCGGCACCGCGTTGGAATAGGAGGTCGGGTTCAGCGTGTCCGTGGTGCTGCCGCCGCGCATGCCGATGCGCAGCGTGCCGCCCTTCTTGGGCGTCTCCTGCGCGAAGGCGGAGCGCATCATGTAGGGCGCGGCCGTGGCGGAAAGCCCGAGCGCTGCCGCCGTCTTCAAGAAATCGCGCCGCGATTGCTGACCAATCCGTTTCATTTCATTCCTCCCGTTGTCATCTGTTCCGTTGGCGAGTGGTCCGCCGAGGCAATTTGTGTGACGCCGTTCGCCCGGCGCAGGTGCCGGTTTGCGGCGGCCGCGTCAACCGAGCGCTGTCTTCAAGTCGTCGATCAGGTCGCTGGCGGCCTCCACGCCGACCGAAAGGCGCAGCAGGCCCGGTTCGACATGCGAATCCGCGCCCTCGATGGCCGCGCGCCGCTCGACAAGGCTTTCGACGCCGCCGAGCGAGGTGGCCGGCTTCCAGATGCGTGTGCGCGTCATGACGCGCTCGGCTGCCTCCAGCCCGCCCTTGACGACGATCGAAACCATGCCGCCGAAACCGCCCGTCATCTGGCGAAGGGCGAGCGCATGGCCGGGATGCGAGGGCAGGCCGGGATAATAGACCGTCTCCACCTGCGGGTGATCGAGGCAGGCGGCGGCGATGGCCATCGCACTTTCGCTGGCGCGCTCAATGCGCAGGTGCAGCGTGCGCATGCCGCGCATCAGAAGTGCGGCCGGGAACTGGCCGAGAATGCCGCCGTGATAATCACGGTTGAAGCAGACACACTCCCAGAATTCGTCCGTCGCCGCCGTCATCGCCGCGCCGGCCAGCACGTCGCTGTGGCCGTTGAGATATTTGGTGGCGGAGTGCACGACGATATCGGCGCCGAAGGCGAGCGGCTGCGTCAGGAGCGGCGTCGCGACCGTGTTGTCGACCACCAGCCGCGCGCCGGCGGCATGGGCGATGTCGGCAAGGGCCGAGAGATCGTAGAGATACCAGTGCGGATTGGACGGCGTCTCGGCCCAGACGATGGCGGTGGTACCCGGCACGATGGCGGCACGCACGACGTCGAGGTCGGCCATGTCGACATGGTCGATCCGCATGCCCCAATGGGCGGCGTAGCGTTTCAGCCAGGTCCGCATGCCGTGATACATATCGATCGGGAAGACGCAGTGCGCGCCGGGCTTCAGCGCCAGCATCACGGCTGTCATGGCCGACATGCCGGAGCTGAACAGCCGGCAGTCCGCAGCACCTTCGAGCGCCTTCAGGGTGGCTTCCGGCTGCTCCAGCCCCGGATAGCCATAGCGGCTGTAGCTCCAACCCGTGGCGGAATAACCTTCCGGCGGGCGCAGGAAAGTGGTGGCGAGATGGATCGGCGGGATGACGGCGCCCGTCGAATCCGGGTCGTGACAGGTGCCCTGGGCGAGGATCGTATCGGGAATATATTGACGCATGCGGAGCCGTGACCAAGCCTGAATAAGCTGGATCACCGCACCGGCGATCCCTGTTTTCAAGGCGAGTATGGCACCCTTGCCGGTGATGGATTTCTCGTTCTCACGGCTCTGGATGAGAAATTTATAACCGCGCGACGGCTTTTGCGCATAAAACTCTCACCCGTTCGAAACGGTCGGTTTCGGGATTTCGGGGCACAGGAAACGGGATCGCGGCAATCTTCCCGTTTGCCGCATTTGGGCGGCGCCAGGTGATTTCACTTGGCGGCAAAATGCTTTAGAGCAGGTCCGTTGTTGGGAGCGCGTGATGTCCTCGTCGAAAGTGAGCCTCGATCGTATCGATCGCAAGCTGCTCAACCTGTTGCAGCAGTCGAGCATGTTCACCTTCCAGCAGCTTGCCGACAAGGTCGGCATTTCCCAGCCCGCCTGCCATCGCCGTATCCACCGGCTGCGCGATGCTGGCGTGATCGCCGGCGACGTCTCGCTCGTCAATCCCGCCTATGCCGAGCGCCGCATGGCGATCTGGATCGAGATCTCGCTCTCATCGCACGAGCTGAAGATGTTCAACGAGCTGATCGAGGTGCTGAGAACCTCGCCCTATGTGTCATGCTGCGACGTGATCACCGGCGATACGGATATCCTCGCCTGCATCACCGTGGCCGACATGGACGAATTCCGCGAAGTCACCCGCGAATTCATGCGGCGGTGCCCGATCATCAAGACCTACCGCTCGATCACGGTGGCGCAGCGCGTGAAGCTCAATCCCGTCTATCTCTTCGACGAGACCTGACCCGAACGAAAAAGGGCGGTGCCGTGGACACCGCCCTTTTCGTCGTTGTTTCCGGCCGTTTCAGCCGGCGCTGGCTTGCCGCGGGCCGGCGTCCCGCCGCGCGACGGACTCCGCCGCTTCGATGATCGCCTGGGTGTCGATGCCGAAATGCGCGTAGAGATCGGCGATCGTGCCGGTCTGGCCGAAATGTTCGACGCCGAGCGAGATCGTCCGGTGCCCTTCCACGGATCCCAGCCAGCCGAGCGTCGCCGGGTGCCCGTCGGTGACTGTGATCAGGCTCGCGCTGCGCGAGACGGTGTTAAACAGCGCCTCGATATGGCTGCGGGCGGTGGTGTCGCCCTGCCGGCGGGCGCGTTGCGCGGCCGTCCAGCCGGCATTGAGCCGATCGGCGGAGGTGACGGCGAGCACGGCGATGTCGCCGTGGCGCCCGGCCAGCCGCCCAGCGGCCATCAGCACTTCCGGCGCGACGCAGCCCTGATAGGCTAGCACGATGCGGGTGCGGGCGGAGGGCGCGCGCAGCCAGTAGGCACCGTCGATCACGCCCTGCCGGAAGGCAGGATCCTCGCGGCGGAGCGCGATCTGCTCCAGCGGCCGGGTCGTCAGGCGGAGATAGACCGAGCCGCCGGTGCCGTCGCGCAGCCAGGTGCGCGTGTCATGCGTACCCTCGCCGTTGCGCTGCATATAGTCGAAGGACCAGTCCATGATGACGGACAGCTCGTCGAGGAAGGCGGGCTCGAAGCTTGCCAGCCCGTCTTGGCTCATGCCGATGAGCTGTGAGCCAATGGACTGGTGCGCGCCGCCCTCCGGCGCCAGCGTCACGCCCGAGGGCGTGCCGACGATCATGAAGCGCGCATCCTGGTAGCAGGCATAGTTCAGCGCATCCAGGCCGCGCGCCACGAAGGGATCGTAGACGGTGCCGATCGGCAGCAGGCGTTCGCCGAACAGCGAATGCGAGAGGCCGGCGGCGCCGAGCAGCAGGAAGAGGTTCATCTCGGCAATACCAAGCTCGATATGCTGGCCGGCCGGGCCGAATTCCCATTTCTGGACCGAGGGCACCTGTTCGTCGCGGAATGTATCGGCCTGCCGCTCGCGGGCGAAGAGGCCGCGGCGGTTGACCCAAGGGCCGAGATTGGTCGAGACCGTGACATCGGGTGCTGTGGTGACGATGCGGGCCGAAAGGGCATCGTCACGCTTTGCCAGTGCATCGAGGACCTTGCCGAAACCGGCCTGGGTCGACAATTCGCGATCGTCGAGGAAAACGGGACCGGCGGAAGGCAAAGCGGGGGAGGTGAAGCGCCGGGTGCCCTTGGCGAAGAACGGCACGGTCTTCAGGAAGGCCCGCGCCGATTCAGGCAAAGGGATTGCGCCGAACGTCTCCCATTCCCGTCCAGGCGAGACGCCGACGCGGCCCTGGAACAGCTCCATCTGCGCCTTGGTCATCAGGCCGGCATGGTTGTCCTTGTGACCGGCAAGCGGTGTGCCCCAGCCCTTGATCGTATAGGCGACGAAGACGGTCGGCCGGTCATGATCGATGCTCTCGAAGGTGCGGATCAGCGTTTCCAGGCAATGGCCGCCGAGATTGTTCATCAGGTCGGAAAGTGCCTCATCGCTGCGGGCGGCGAGAAGGCCGGCAACGCCCGGTTCATGGCCGATCTCGTCGGTCAGCCGCTTGCGCCAGGCGGCGCCGCCCTGGAAGGTCAGCGCCGAATAGAGCTGGTTCGGGCAGCGGTCGATCCAGTCGCGCAATGCGGTCCCGCCCGGCTCCCTGAAGGCCGCTTCCTGCAGTGCGCCGTATTTCAGCACCTTCACGTCCCAGCCGAAGGCGGTGAAAATGCCTTCGATGCGCTGCCAGAGGCCTTCGCGCACCACGCCGTCGAGGCTCTGCCTGTTGTAGTCGATCACCCACCATGTGTTGCGCAGGTCGTGTTTCCAGCCCTCCTGAAGACATTCGTAGATGTTACCTTCGTCGAGTTCGGCATCGCCGACCAGCGCGATCATGCGGCCCTGCGGCCGATCCTTCGACCACGACTTCGCGGCGATGTAGTCCTGCACGATGGAGGCGAAGGCGGTGATCGCCACGCCCAGCCCGACGGAGCCGGTGGAGAAATCGACGTCGTCGATATCCTTGGTGCGGCTCGGATAGGATTGCGCGCCGCCGAAGCCGCGGAAGTTTTCCAGTTTCTCGCGCGTCTGGTTGCCCATGAGGTACTGGATGCCATGGAAGACCGGCGAGGCATGCGGCTTGACGGCGACGCGGTCTTCCGGCCTGAGCACATGGAAGTAGAGCGCGGTCATGATCGAGGCGAGCGACGCCGAGGAGGCCTGGTGGCCGCCGACCTTGACCTCGCCCTTTTCGCGCAGATGGTTGGCATTGTGGATCATCCAGCAGGCATGCCACAGGATCTGCCGTTCCAGCTCCTTCAGGCGGGCCAGGGTTGCTGGCGTCAAAGCCGGTTCCGTCATCAGCGTCTCCTCTTCACTGCATTGGCAGGCAAACTACCGGGGCTTTCCGGGAAAATCTGATCTCAGTTGACGGGTGGCGCGGAAATTGCGAATGAAATGACCGATATTTTACATTTTTCCGGTCAATCATGCCTGCTTCCAAGTCCGTGCTCGATCCCGCGTCCGTCCGTATCCTCGACCTGTTGCAGGAAAATGCCGAGATGAGCATTTCCGATCTGGCCGATGCCACCGGGCTATCGGCCTCGCCCTGTTGGCGGCGCGTCAACGAGTTGAAGGAGAGCGGCGTCATAAAGGGAACGGTGGCGTTGGTCGATGCGCCGGCGCTCGGTCTTGCCGTCAATGTTTTCGTGCAGGTCTCGCTGAAGCAGCAGGACCGGCAGTCCCTCGACGTCTTCAACGCCGCGATCCGCACGAAACCCGAGATCGTCGAATGTTATCTGATGACGGGCGAAGCGGATTACATGCTGCGCGTCGTCGTCGAGGACCTTGCGAAATTCCAGGCGCTGGTGGTCGATTTTCTGACCCTCATTCCCGGCGTCGCCAACATCCGGTCCAGCTTTGCGCTGAGCCAGATCAAATACACGACGGCCCTCCCGACCGGGCATCTCAAGGGCAAGGGTGCCTGAGCGCGATTGATCGGGGCGTCTAAGCAAAGGTGCCGTTACAGCGGCCTGAACCGGTCGTCCTCAAGCCATTTGTCGAAGAAATAAGCGATCTGCTTGTTCCACCAGGGCCAGTCGTGGCTGGCATCCGTGCCCCAGAAATCGACCCAGGCGGGGATGTTTTTCTCTCGCAGAACAGCCTCCAGATGGCGCGTGTCTTCGATCATCGGCTCCTCCCAGGCGCCCTGACCGCAGCAGAAGAACAGGCGGCGCGAGCGGATCCGGTCCAGCAGGTCGCTATCCGGCAAGCCGGCCAGATAGTTCACCGGCGAGTTGAAGTAGATCTGGCCATCGAGCGCGCTGCCAAAAAAATGCCGGGTGGAATAGACCCCGCTCAGCGCGATCACGCCTGCGGCGCGGTCGGGAAAGCGGAACAGGAAATTGCTGGCGTGAAAGGCGCCCATCGAGCAGCCCGACAGGATGGGCGCGCGTTCCCCGATGGCAAGGATCTCCGGTAGCAATTCCTCGTTGATGTAGCGGAAATAGGCTTCGTGCCTTCCGATCCTGGCTGCGAGGTCATGGCCGTTGGAAAAGAAGCTCTCGCCATCGATGCCATCCGCGGTCCAGAGCCGGAGTTCCCCGGCTTCGATCCGGTCGGCGAGCGCATTGACGCCGCCGGAATCCTCGTACTGGTAGAAGCGGCCGTTGGAGGTCGGAAAGATCAGCACCGGACGGCCGGCATGGCCGTAGGTTTTGAACTCCATATCGCGCCCGAGATGATGGCTGAAACGCTTGTGATACTCGACCTGCACGTCTTAACGCTCCACATCCTGGATGAAGCGCACAATGGCTTTCACCTCGTCAAAATCTTCCGAGCGGAACTGATAGGCGAAATTGCCCATGGCCCGGCTGAACACGTCCTCGATCGGCGCAAAATGCACGATCCTGTCGCCATGGGCGGCGAGAATGGCCTGATGATCGTTCACATAGCGGATATGGTTTTTCCGGCTGGCATAGCCCGTATAGTACCGCCCGGTGAACGGTCCGCCGACCTTGTTGTTCACGACCATCTGCGCCCACGCGCGATAGATGTCCATGTCGTATGAATAGTTGATGGCGTCGGTCATCCAGGCGCCCGGCGGACGCATGTTGATCTCCAGCGCCACGATGCGGTTGTCGGCGCGGGTCTGGAAGAATTCGATATGGAAGAATTTTTCCCGGATACCGAACGATTTCACCGCCGCGCGCCCGGCGGCCTCCACTTCGGGGTCAACGGATGGCAGGCAATAGTAGTTGAGATGGGAGTTGGTATTGACCACCTCCATGATGCTCTGTTCGAAGCGATGGCTGGCGGCGAAGACGACTTGGCCATCGCGGTCGACCAGGCCGTCATAGGTGAGCACGATGCCGTCGATGAACTCTTCTGCGACGTAGTTCACGCCCGACAGCTTCGTTGTCTCGAAGGCGTCGAGGTCCCTGTCGTCGCATACCTTCACCGTGTTGCTGGCGCCCGAGCCCTGGTCCGGCTTGATCACGATCGGGTAGCCGATGTCGGCGATGAACGCTTCCACGCCGGCGCGGTCGACATATTTGTGCTGCCGGATCGTCTGGACGCCCGCCTTCTTGAAGAAGGCGCTCATTTTGGACTTGTGCTTCAGATTCTCGACGAATTCGCTGCGGATGCCGGGGATGTTGAAATCCGTGCGGATCGCGGCGTCCTGTTCCAGCCAGTGTTCGTTGAGGGATTCGAAGCGGTCGATACGGCCCCAGCGATGGATGAAATGACCCATGGCGCGCAGCACCTGATCACCATCTTCCATGTCGGGGATGCGATAATACTCGCTCAGCGCGGCTTTCAGTCTTGGGGCCAGATGATCGTATGGCGCATCGCCGATCCCGAAAACCGTCGCACCGGCCTGATGCAGGCGATCGCAAAAATCGGTGCCGTTGGTGGGAAAGTGCGGAGAGAAATAGACGAGCTTCACGAGGACCGGACTCCTGGGAGCTGTGACGGGCGACCAACCCCTGACGCATATTAGTCAAGGCGGAAGGTAAAGAAGCCGGATGCAAACGCAAGCCCGTCGTTTGCACGCACCGGCGTCCTGATGTCCTCGCTGTCGCGTGGGAACGGCCCTAGCCGAGCGAGACGAGTTCGCGCGGTAGCCTGTTCATGGTCTGCGCGCCGTCCTTCGTGATGAGGAACTGTTCCTCGATCATCAGCGCGCCGATGCCGTTGGCATAGAAAGGGGCTTCCAATGCCAGAACCATGTCGGGCTCGATGACGATGGCATTGCCATGCGAGAGGAATGGCCATTCCTCGATGCCGGCGGCAGCACCTACGGAGTGGCCGAAATGGCCGCGATAGTATTCCTTGAAGCCGTGGCGGCGCATGGTGGCGAGCATGGCTTCGTGCACCTCGCCGAAACGCCGACCGGGCCGCAAGGTCTCGACACCGGCCAGGAAGGTTTCCAGCAGCGCCTTGTAGATATCGGCGGCAAGCGGCGAGGGCTCGCCCCAGACGAAGGTGCGGGCGCCGTCGGAGGAGTAGCCATCGACCAGCGTGCCGACATCGGCCTTGATGAGGTCTCCGTAGCCGAGCGCTGTGCCGGCATTCTGCAGGTCGGCGCCGACGGAAATGTAGTCCCAGTGGCCCGAGAGCGCGTGTCCGTTGCGCGCCGCTTCGTTCCGCGCGCCGGAAAGCCAGGCGGCCGAAAGATCGGCGGCGCGCAGGCCGAGGCGGGCAGCCTGGACGAGGTTTTCCAACCCGGCCTCGGCGCAGGCGGCCGCCCGGCGCAGCCGTTCGATCTCGCGCGGGTTCTTGATGAGGCGCAGCCGCCGCAGCACGTCGGAAGCATCCCGCCAGTCTATATCGGGCAACAGGCTCTTCAATCGCGCGAAATCGGCGGCCGGCATGAAATCGAGATCGACGCCGAGCGTGGCGCGCAAGAGCCCGCGTTCGGCAAGCAGATCGGCGAGCAGGCGGAAACAGGTGTCCTGGTCAAACGTCTCCGGCCGGGGGCCGACGTTGCCGCCAGCGCGGTAGGCGGCATCGACCTGCTCGATGGATGTGGCGTTCGCGACGGTGACGCCGTCGATCCAGATGCGGTGCGTGCGGATATCGATGGGCCGGGCGTTGCCGGCGGCATGGTCGCTCATAACGGCGGCGAGCGGCGCGTCCGCATCGGCCGGAACCAGCGCGATGGCTGAGCCGGCGCGGCCCCACATCGTCGCGACCCCGGCGGCAAGGCCGGTCGCATAGCGAAACGCCTCCGGCCGAAAGAGGACCATGCCCTCCAGCCCTTCCGCTGCCAGCAGCTTTTCCGCTCTTGCGCGATCGATCTCGCTCATGTCGTCCTCATGCTCTTATGTAATGGCCGCATCGCGGGCGCGAAAACTATCCATGGATTTAGCCTTCGTTGAAAGACAATTCCCTTTAATTTCCGCAAATTGGAGTGAGCGAGGATGTCATGCTCCCGCAAGGGCAACTACAATCGGCATCAGAACGCCGGCAGACGGCGATCGCCAAACAGGAGAATGACATGAGCGGTTCCAAAATCCGCAACCGGGCGCTGACGACGGCGCTTGCCGCCGTCCTTGCCGCCGGGATCCTTAGCCCCGCGCTGGCCCAGGAGGCCAATCCGGACGCCACGATCAATATCGGTTCGCTCTACGAGCCGCAGAACCTCGACAACACGGCGGGTGCGGGCCAGGGCATCAACGAAGCTTTCAACGGCAATGTCTATGAAGCGCTGTTCCGCCTGACGGATGCGGGCGCGGTCGAGCCGGTTCTTGCCAAGGACACCAAGGTCAGCGAGGACGGCCTGTCCTATACGTTCACGCTGCAGCCGGGCGTCACCTTCCATTCCGGCGCGCCGCTCACCGCCAAAGACGTGAAATTCTCCATCGAACGCGTGACGGCCGAGGCCTCCAAGAGCTCGCGCAAGAACAGCCTGAAGTCCATCGCCGGCATCGAAACGCCTGATGACGCGACGGTCGTGGTGAAGCTCGCGTCCCGCTCGATCTCGCTGCCCTATAACCTCAGCTATGTCTGGATCGCCAATGACGAGGCGACGGATTTCCAGGCGAAGGAAGACGGCACCGGTCCCTATGCGCTGCAGGAATGGCGCCGCGGCTCGTCGCTGGCGCTGGCCCGCTTCGACAAATACTGGGGTACGAAGCCAAAAAACGGTGAGGTCGTCTTCCAGTATTTCACCGAGGCGACGGCGCTGAACAACGCGCTGCTCACCGGCTCGGTCGATATCATCACTTCCGTGCAGAGCCCGGATTCGCTGGCGCAGTTCAAGGACAACCCGGAATTCACCGTCAGCGAAGGCAAGTCGACGACGAAGCTGCTGCTCGCCTATAACGACCGCGTCGCGCCCTTCGACAATGTGAAGGTGCGCAAGGCGCTCGCCCGCGCCATCGACGACGAGAAGCTGCTGAAGGCCGTCTGGGGCGACTACGGCACGCTGATCGGCTCCTTCGTGCCGCCGACCGATGCTTGGTATGCCGATCTTACCAAGACCGATGCCTATGACCCGGAAAGCGCCAAGGCCCTGCTGAAGGAAGCCGGTTATCCCGATGGTTTCACCTTCACCATCGATACGCCGAACTACGATCCGCACCCGATCGCCGCGCAGTTCATCCAGAGCGAACTGGCCAAGATCGGCGTCAAGGTCGAGATCAACGTGATCACCGCCAACGAGTGGTACACGAAGATCTACAAGGCGCACGATTTCCAGGCGACGCTGCAGGAACACGTCAACCATCGCGACATCGTCTTCTACGGCAATCCCGACTTCTACTGGGGCTACAACAATCCCAAGGTCGTCGACTTGATCAAGCAGTCCGAAGCGAGCGCCACGGAGACCGAGCAGACCGAGAAGCTGAAGGAAGCCAACACGCTCATCGCGGAAGATGCGGCCAGCAACTGGTTCTACCTCTATCCGCAGATCGTCGTGTCGAAGGCGACGGTCAGCGGTTACCCGGTGAACGGTCTCAATTCGCAGTTCTTCGCCTACGATATTACCAAGGCGGAATAAGCGGCCCCGCAAGGGCAAGCTCGACACCGGACGCCGCCTGACCTATTTTCAGGCGGCGTCCGCGCTTGTGAGAGGTAACCACCATATTTTCCTACATAATCCGCCGCTCGGCCATTCTGCTGCTGTCGGTCGTCATTGCTGCCGTCATCCTCTTCGTGCTGCTGCGCCTCCTGCCGGGCGATCCTGCGAACGCGCTGGTCTCCGTCGGTGCGGATGCGGCGCAGATCGAGGCGGCGCGCAAGCAGGTTGGCTCGGACCTGCCGCTCTATGAACAGTTCCTGCGCTTTGCCGGCAGCCTGGCACGCTTCGATCTCGGCAATTCCTTCGTCTCGGGCGCGCCCGTTCTGGCCGAGATCGGCAAGCGCCTTATCGTTACCGTGCCGCTGACGCTGCTCGCCTTCGTCGTTGCTGTCGCGATCGCCGTGCCGCTCGGCATCCTCTCGGTGGTGCGCCAGAACCATTGGTATGGCGGGCTGATCTCCGTCGTCTCGCAGCTTGGTATCGCCGTGCCGGTATTTTGGATCGGCATCCTTCTCGTCACTCTCTTCGCGGTCAATCTGCGGCTTTTCCCTTCTGGCGGCTTTCCCTCGCGCGGCTGGCAATCGCCCGGTGTCGCTTTGCAGGCGCTCGTCCTGCCGGTCGCGACCATCGCCATCGTCATGTCGGCTTCGCTGATCCGATATGTGCGCTCGGCGACCCAGGACGTACTCGGCAGCGATTACCTGCGAACGGCGCGTGCGCTCGGAGCGACCTTTTCCGAGGCGCTGATCCGTCATGGCGTCCGCAATGGCGCGGTGCCGGTGATTTCCGTGCTCGGCATCGAGCTGGCCTCCACGCTGCTCGGTGCGGTCGTGGTGGAGCGGGTCTTTGCGCTGCCGGGCCTCGGCTCCATGCTGCTGCTCGGCATCGAGCAGCGCGACTATCCCAATGTGCAGGGCGTGCTCTTCGTCTCGACGCTGCTGGTCCTGCTGCTCGGCTTTGCCGCCGATCTCCTCCAGCGCCTGATCGATCCGCGCCTGCGTGGCCGCATGGTCGGAGGTGCGGCATGACGGTGCCCAAAACGCTTGGCACACGCGTGCCGCAAAAGTCCGCGCTGCCCTGGCCGCTCGTCGTTGGTGGCCTGCTGGTGGGGCTTCATGTCGTTGTGGCGCTGCTCTCGCTCGTCTGGACGCCCTATGGCGTCGGCGACATGGTGGGCGGCCGGCTCGAGGGGCCGTCGTTCCTTCATTGGGCCGGTACGGACCGGCTCGGTCGTGACCTGATGACCCAGATCATGATCGGTTCGCGTATCGCGCTCGTCGTCGGTTGTGGTGCGGTCTTCCTCGGCGCGTTGATCGGCGTTACCGTCGGCGTGTTCGCCGCCTTTGCCACGCGCACGCTCGACGATGTGCTGGCGGCCGCCCTCGACATTCTCATCGCCTTCCCGACGCTGCTGCTCGCCATGCTGATCGTCGCCTCCAGCGATGGTGCAAGCCTCGGTACTGCGATCCTCGCCATCGGCATTGCCGGGTCTGCCATCGTCGCCCGGCTGACGCGTATCCTCGCCAAGCGCATTCTTGCGATGGACTACATCACCGCCGCGCGGATTTCCGGCACCTCCTGGCCCGCCATCGTGCGTATTCATGTCCTGCCCAATATCTGGCCGACGCTGATCGTCAATTTCGCGCTTCAGTTCGGGCTTGCCGTCATCGCCGAGGCGTCGCTCTCCTATCTCGGTCTCGGTGCCCCGCCGCCGAATGCCTCCTGGGGACGGCTGCTGCAGGAGGCGCAGGCCTCCGTCTATACCGCCCCCTTCGGCGCCATCGCACCCGGCCTTGCGCTGGTCTCGCTGGTCATCGGCCTCAATCTCTTTGCCGATGGCCTGCGTGACGTCGCCGACCCGACCCGCAGGAGAAGCCGGTGAGCGCCTTGTTGTCCGTCGAGAACCTCGACATCGGCGCCGCCGGGCGCACGCTCGTCTCCGGTGTGTCCTTCTCGATCGCCGCCGGGGAGCGGGTCGGTCTGATCGGCGAATCCGGCTCCGGCAAGTCGCTGACGGCGCTCGCGGTGCTGGGCCTTTTGCCGGACACCATGCGCGTCGGCGGCTCGATCCGCCTCGACGGGCATCAGGTGATCGGCGCGCGCGACCGCGATCTCGTGCCGTTGCGCGGCGTCAGCATCGCCGCCGTGTTCCAGGAGCCGATGACCGCGCTCGACCCGTTGATGCGGATCGGGGATCAGGTCGGAGAGGTGGTGCGCCGCCGTGCTTTCCGCGATGGCGAGAGGCTGAGAAAGAGCGAGGTGCGAACGCGTGTCCTCACGCTTCTCGACCGTGTCGCTCTGCCGGAGCCTGAGCGCATCGCACGAGCCTATCCGCATGGCGTTTCCGGCGGGCAGCGTCAGCGCGCGGCCATCGCCATGGCGCTTGCCTGCCGGCCGAAACTTTTGATTGCGGACGAGCCGACGACGGCGCTCGACGTCACCACCCAGGCCGAGGTGCTAAAATTGCTTGAGGGGCTGGTGCGTGACGAGGGCATGGGGCTTCTGTTCATCAGTCACGACCTGCCGGTCGTCGCCACCATCGCGGAACGGGCGCTGGTGATGCGCCATGGCGAGCTGATCGAGGCCGGCCTGGTCGGTCCGCTCTTCGAGCATCCCGCCCATCCCTATACGCAAGGTTTGGTCGCGGCCGCTCGCGCCTTTGACAAAGCCCTGGAGACCACCCTGTGACGCTGCTCGACCTCTCCAGTGTTTCCTTCGGCTACACGAAGACGAAGCCGGTGCTGCATGGCATCGACCTCACCGTGACCGCCGGCGACAATCTCGGCATCGTTGGGGAATCCGGTTCCGGCAAGACGACCTTGCTGAAGCTTTTGCTTGGGCTGGAGCGCGCCTCCACGGGTGCGATCGCATTTCGCGGCAATTCCCTCGATACGTCCGACCGCGCCTTCATGCGTGGCTTCCGACGCAACGTGCAGGCGGTGTTCCAGGATCCCTATTCCTCACTCGACCCGCGCCAGCGTGTCTTCGACATTATCGCGGAGCCGCTGCGCTCCCTCAAGGTCGACACCGACATCGCCGCGGCGGTAATGCAGGCCCTCAAGGATGTCGATCTGCCCGCCGATGCCGCCGTGCGCTACCCCCACGAATTTTCCGGCGGCCAGCGCCAGCGGATCGCCATCGCGCGGGCAATCGTCGCGAAACCCGACCTGATCATCGCCGACGAAGTGGTGAGTGCTCTGGATCTGACGACGCGCACCCGTATCATCGATCTGCTGCGCATCCTTTCTGAACGAATGACTTTTATCGTTGTTTCGCACGATATCGCCCTCGTGGCTCTGCTGTGCCAAAGACTGGTGGTGCTGGAAAAAGGCAGGATCGTCGAGCAAGGCGCGACCCGGGAAATCCTTGCCCGCCCTAAGCATTCCTATACCCAAAAACTGCTTGCCAGCACGCCAAGGATGCCGGGCATCCTGGGCGGCTAGACGGGGCGAACGATCCCCACTTTTTCATCGGGCGGCAAAGAGATTTCCTGAGGTTTCGGCCTCCACACGCAGAACCGGGCCTTTGACGACGAGGCTAAGATGAACGGAAGCACACTTGCGAGGTTTCGTCGCCCGCGCAGTGATTGAAAAAATGATGCGGCTCGGTGGGTTTCAAGCGCTCAAGTTTTGTTGTGATTTCAGGTATTTTCGCCTGCCATCACCGTTTGTATTGGCCTGCAGTGGTCGTCGCAGTGCTTTTGGAGTGTATGTTCCGAGCGCCGTGATTTTAAGGCCTGCCGGTGCTCGCGGTTTTCGAAAGCACCGTTGGAAGGATAGGGGCGCATCTGCTCGGCCAGCCGCTTGGCGCCTGACGGGTTCTTGACAAAGAACGACCGAGCGTATTTCAATCCTCTGTAATAGGCGGGAATTGTTATCCCGCCGTCTCACATGACTTCGTTTGTCGAAGGGCAATAGCGCCCACAGCGGCCCGGTTTCCGGGGCTTCCCGCTGTGGGCTTTTCGTTTTGGTGGCTGATGCAGGAAAGCGTGAAGATCGGCATCCTTTATTCGACCTCCGGACCCTATGGGGCGATGGGGCGGGATGCGCATGCCGGCGCGGAATTCGCCTTTCACGATTATTGTGCCCGTGGCGGGTCCGAGATCGAGCCGGTGTTCTTCGATCCGCGCGCCGATCTCTCGGCCTATCTGGAGGGCGCGCGCAGCCTCATTCGGGATCATGGCTGCCGGCATATCGTCGGCACCATCACCTCTTCGGCGCGCAAGGAGGTCATTCCGCTCGTCGAGAAGCACGATGGCCTGCTCTGGTACATGTGCCCTTACGAGGGTTTCGAGGCGAACGAGAACGTCATCTATATCGGCGGCTGCCCGAACCAGCACCTGATCCCGCTCTTCGACTATCTGCTGCCGCGGCATGGCGCGCGGCCCTATCTCGTCGGCGCGAACTATGTCTGGGGCTGGGAGATGAACCGGTTGGCGCGCGAGCTGATCCACAATGCCGGCGGCACGGTGCTCGGCGAGCGCTATCTGCCGCTAGAGGAAACCGCCGTCGCGCGCATCGTCGCCGATATCGCCGAGAAGCGGCCGAGCTTCGTGCTGAACAATCTCGTGGGGCCGTCGAGTTACGCCTTCCTTGCCGCCATGCGCGAACTGGGCGAGCGCGACCCGGCCTTCCTGCCGGAAAACTGCCCGGTCGCCAGCTGCGACCTGCAGGAATGCGAACTCGGCGATATCAGAGACGGTGCCGCCCTCGGCCAGCTCTGCGCCGCCTCCTATTTCGATACGCTCGACACGCCTGATAACAAGGCTTTCAAGGCTCGGCTGACAGCCTGGAACGGCGGCGAGCGTGTCGTCTCCAGCCTTTTTGCCAGCGCCTATACGGCCGTCAGCTTGTGCATCGCCGCCATCGAGGCCGCCGGTTCCGATGCGCCGGAGCGTGTGCGCACAGAAGTTCTCGCCCGCGACTGGCCGTCGCTGTTCGGTGCCATGCGGGTGGATGCGGCGACCAATCATGCGGCACTTCCCTTCCTGCTCGGCCGTATCAACGATCGCCGCGGCTTCGATGTCATCGCCTCCACGACGGCACTCGCCGCCGACCCCTATCTGACGGGTACATCCAGCAAGCCGGCACCGCGCTTGAGGGTCGTGTCATGACGACGAGGACCCCGAATTTCACCGGCTGGCGCGCCGTTATCCTCAGCGAGGCGGATAGCAACACGGATCGCCTGCGCCGCCAGCTCGGTCTGCTCGGCATATCAGTCTCCATCCAGTGGACGCCGCTTGCGGCGGCCGACCTGCCGGATTTGGTCCTGATCGACGCCGATCGCGGCTGGGACGAGCTTTTGCCCTTTTCCGATGCCGCGCCGGCCTGCCCGGTCGTGGCGCTGCTCGGGTCGGAAGCACCGGGCCGCATTTCCTTTGCGCTGCGTCACGGTGCCGGGGCGATCATTCCCAAGCCGGTCGCGGCCTCCGCCGTCTATCCGGCGCTGGTGCTTGCCGTTTCCATCCATGCCGAGCGGATGGAGGCAAGCCGTCGCATCGCCCATCTCGAAGAGCGGCTGAAGCTCAGGCCCATCGTCTTCGCTGCCATCGTCCGTCTCAAGGCCGAGCGGCACATCGATGACGAGAAGGCCTATGCCATCCTGCGTGACTGCGCCATGCGCCGCCGCATGCCCATCGAACAGCTTGCCGCCGTCTTCCTCGGCGGTTCCGAAACCCTGCGCGAGGTCGGTTGATGCGGGTCCTGAAGGAATTATGCCGCCAGCCCGCCGCGGTTTTCGGCCTGATCATTGTGCTCGCTGTCGTCTTCGCGGCCATCGCCGCGCCATGGCTCGCGCCCTACGAACCCGATAACCAGATGTTCGACGGCCTGACGCTGGAAGGTGCGCCGATGCCGCCCGGCGAACAGTTCACGCTCGGCACGGATACGCTCGGGCGCGACCTGCTTTCGCGCCTGCTTTATGGCGCGCGTACCTCGTTGATCATCGGTCTTGTCGCCAATGGCATCGCGGTTGCCATCGGTCTCTTCGTCGGCGTCATCGCGGGTTACATGCGTGGCTGGGTCGGCGGGCTGCTGATGCGCTTCACAGACCTGATGATGGCTTTCCCCGCGCTGCTGCTCGCCATCGTGCTCGCCGCCATTCTGAAGCCGAGCCTGTGGATCGTCGCCATGGTGATCGCGCTGGTCAACTGGGTGCAGGTGGCGCGCATCGTCTATACGGAGACGCGCGGTCTGGTGGAGCGGGATTTCATCATGGCCGAACGGGCGCTCGGTGCCGGCAATGCCCGCATCGTGCTGCTGCATGTCCTGCCACATCTCGTGCCGACCGCCATCGTCTGGGGCACGCTCGGCATCGCGACGACCGTGCTGCTCGAGGCGACGCTCTCCTTCCTCGGCATCGGCGTGCAACCGCCGCAGCCGTCCTGGGGCAACATCATCTTCGAGAGCCAGAGTTATTTCCAGGCTGCTCCGTGGCTCGTCTTCTTCCCTGGCGCGGTCATCCTGCTGACGGCGCTCGCCTTCAACCTGGTGGGCGATGTGCTGCGCGACATCCTCGACCCGACCCAGCGGGGCCGCGGCTGATGGCGACGCTGCTGGCAAAACGCCTCGTGCAGTCCTGCCTGATCCTGCTCGGCGTGGCGGCCATCACCTTCGTGCTGCTCTATGCACTGCCGGCCGATCCCGCGCGCATGCTGGCCGGCCGCAGCGCGACCGCGCAGACCGTGGAGAACATCCGCCGAGAACTCGGCCTCGACCAGCCGCTGCTCACGCAGTTCCTGCACTATCTCGGCAATCTCCTCCAGGGCGATCTCGGACGCTCCTATGCCCAGAAGACCGAGGTCGCGACGCTGATCGCCGCCCGCCTGCCGGCCACACTGACGCTGATGGCAGCCGGCATTTTCGTGGAAGTGCTGCTCGGCCTCACCTTCGGCATCGTCGCGGCGCTGAACCGCGGCGGCGCCATCGACCGTATCGTCATGGCCTCCGCTTTCGTCGGCGTCTCCGCACCGCAATTCGTCGTCGCGCTGCTGCTGCTCTATGTCTTTGGCGCCACGTTGGGCTGGTTTCCGATGAGCGGCTACGGCACGGCCGCCCATGTCGTGCTGCCCGCCATGACGCTCGGAATTCTCGGGGCCGGTTGGTATGCGCGCATGGCGCGCTCGGCGATGATCGACGTCTTGAACCAGGATTTCATCCGCACCGCCCGCGCCAAGGGGCTTTCCGGCCGCCGCGTCGTGCTGCGCCATGCGCTGCCCAACGCCATCCTGCCCATCGTTGCGATGATCGGCATCGATATCGGCCAGTTCATGGGCGGAGTCGTGGTGGTCGAGGCGGTTTATGGCTGGCCGGGCATCGGCCAGCTCGCCTGGCAGGCCATTCAGCAGGTCGACATTCCCATCATCATGGGCGTCACGCTCACCTCCGCCTTCGCCATCATCGTCGGCAATCTCGTCGCCGATCTGATCGCGCCGATGATCGATCCACGCATCCGTTCGCATTGAAACCAAAGGGGAACTTTAAAAATGTTCAATCGCTGGATTTTGACCACCACGACGGCGGCCGTGCTCGCCTTTTCTCCGTTGCTGGCCCATGCCGAAACGCCCGCCCAGGGTGGTGAGATCGTCGTGACCTACAAGGACGACATCACCACGCTCGACCCGCATATCGGCTATGACTGGGTCAACTGGTCGATGATCAAGAGCCTGTTCTCGCGTCTGATGGACTATGAGCCAGGCACCGCCAATCTCGTGCCGTCGCTTGCCGAAAGCTTCGAGGTCGCGCCCGACGGCCTCACCTATACGTTCAAGCTGCGCAAGGGCGTGAAGTTCACCAACGGCCGCGAGATCGTCGCCGGCGACGTGAAATATTCCATTGAACGCGCCGTCAATCCGAAGACGCAGGGCCCTGGTGCCGGCTTCTTCGGCGCCATCAAGGGCTTTGACGACCTGACGGGCGGCAAGTCCGAGCTGCTCTCGGGCATCGAGACGCCGGATGATCAGACCGTCGTCTTCAACCTCTCGCGTCCCGATGCGACCTTCCTGCATGTCATGGCGATCAATTTCGCCTCCGTCGTGCCGAAGGAGGCCGTCGAGGCCGCGGCCGGTGATTTCGGCAAGAAGCCTGTTGGTTCCGGCTCGCTCATCCTCAAGGACTGGACGATCGGCCAGAAGCTCGTGTTCGAGCGCAACCCCGATTATTTCGTCAAGGATGTGCCGCATGTCGACAAGGTGACGGTCGAGGTCGGCCAGGAGCCGCTGGTCGCGCTGCTGCGCCTGCAGAAGGGCGAGGTCGACATTGCCGGCGACGGCATTCCGCCGGCAAAGTTCCTGGAGATCAAGAACTCGCCCGAGGGGGCGGCGATGATCGTCGACGGCGAGCAGCTGCACACCGGCTACATCACGCTCAACACCAAGGTAAAACCCTTCGACGACGTGAAGGTGCGCCAGGCCGTCAACATGGCGATCAACAAGGAGCGCATCACGCGCATCCTGAACGGCCGCGCGACCGCCGCAAACCAGATCCTGCCGCCGCTGATGCCGGGCTACGACAAGGCCTTCACCGGCTATGCCTATGATGTGGAGAAGGCGAAGGCCCTGCTCGCCGAAGCCGGCCATCCCGATGGTTTCGAGACGGTGCTCTATTCCACGAACACCGATCCCCAGCCGCGCATCGCCCAGGCGATCCAGCAGGACCTCGCCGCGATCGGCATCAAGGCCGAGGTCCGTGCGCTGGCGCAGGGCAACGTGATCGCCGCCGGCGGCACGGAAGGCGAAGCGCCGATGATCTGGTCCGGCGGTATGGGCTGGATCGCCGACTTCCCGGATCCGTCCAACTTCTACGGTCCGATCCTCGGTTGCTCGGGCGCGGTCTCGGGCGGCTGGAACTGGCCGTGGTACTGCAACGAGGCGATCGACAAGCGCGCCGGCGAGGCCGACGCCATGTCCGATCCGGCGAAGGCTGCGGAACGCCAGGCGGCCTGGGGCAAGCTCTTCACCGACGTCATGGCGGATGCTCCCTGGGTGCCCGTCATCAACGAGCGCCGCGTCGTGGCAAAGTCGCTCCGCATGGGCGGGCCTGATAATATCTACATCGACCCGACGCGCGTCATCAATTACGACGCGATCTTCGTGAAGCCGTAAGCCTTTGCTATCGCTCTCCCCATTTCGGTGGGGAGGGCTTTCCAAGAACACTATGACGGGAGGCTTTCATGTGCGTCGCCTGCACCCATACCATCCACCGCGCGCAGCATAATTTCGGCTGGAACCGCGACTTTCCGCCGGCGCTGACGGCCAAGCCCGGCGAGACCATCTTCTTCGAATGTCTGGATTCCTCCGGCGGCCAGCTCGGCAGGGATGCGACGCTGGAAACGCTCGCCGCGCTCGATTTCGGCAAGGTGAACCCGGTTTCCGGCCCCGTCTATGTCGAGGGTGCCGAGCCTGGCGATGCGCTGAAGGTGACGATCCGCAAGTTTCATCCCTCCGGCCACGGCTGGACGGCCAATATTCCCGGCTTCGGCCTGCTCGCCGACCAGTTCAAGGACCCGGCGTTGCACATCTGGTCCTACGACACCGCCTCCATGGCGCCCTCGGCCTTCGGCCCCGGTGGCCGCGTGCCGCTGAAACCCTTTACGGGCACGATCGGCGTGGCTCCCGCCGAAGCCGGCCTGCATTCCGTCGTGCCGCCGCGCCGCGTCGGCGGCAACATGGATATCCGTGATCTCACGGCCGGTGTGACGCTCTATCTGCCGGTCGAGGTGGAGGGCGCGCTGTTTTCCGTCGGCGATACCCATGCCGCGCAGGGCGACGGCGAGGTCTGCGGCACGGCCATCGAAAGCCAGATGAATGTCGAACTGACGCTCGACGTCGTGAAGGGCGCCAATCTGCAGACGCCGCGCTTCACCACGACCGAGCCGGTGACCCGCCATCTCGATGGCGCCGGTTACGAGGTGACGACCGGCATCGGCCCCGACCTGATGACGGGCGCACGCGAAGCGCTGATGCGCATGATTGACCTGCTCGTCGCCGAACATGGCTACAGCCCCGTCGATGCCTATATGCTCTGCTCGGTCTGCGGCGATCTCAGGATCAGCGAGATCGTCGACATGCCGAACTGGGTCGTCTCCTTCTACTTCCCGAGGATCGTCTTCGCGTGACTTCCAGCAATGCCGCTCCGGTTCTCTCCGTCCGCAACCTCTGCGTCGATGCGCGCACGCCCGAAGGGCTGAAGCGCATCCTCGACGGGGTGAGCTTCGATCTCGCCGCGGGCGAGACGCTCTGCCTTGCGGGGGAATCGGGGTCGGGCAAGTCCGTGACCTCGCTTGCGATCATGGGGTTGCTGCCGAAGGCGTCGCTGAAGGTCTCCTCGGGTGAAATCCGGCTGGAGGATCGCAACATCATCGGCATCCCGCACCGCGCGCTCAGAAAAATCCGCGGCGGCGAGATCGCGATGATCTTTCAGGAGCCGATGACCTCGCTGAACCCGGTCATGACCATTGGCGACCAGATGGTGGAGGCGATCCGCGAGCATCGCGAGGATGTTTCCGAGGGCGCGGAGAACATTGCCCGCTCCATGCTCGATGCCGTGCACATGAGCGAGCCAGCGCGTCGGTTGAAGCAGTTTCCGCACGAGCTTTCGGGCGGCATGCGCCAGCGCGTGATGATCGCCATGGCGCTCTCCTGCCGCCCCAAGGTGCTTATCGCCGACGAGCCGACGACCGCCCTTGATGTGACGGTGCAGGCGCAGATCCTGACGCTGATGCGGGAGCTGCGGCGCGAATTCTCCACGTCCATCCTGATGATTACCCACGATATGGGCGTGGTCGCGGAAATGGCCGACCGGGTGGCGATCATGCAGCAGGGGAAGATCGTCGAGCAGGGCGATGCGCTCCACATCTTTGCGCGCCCGACCGAGCCTTATACGCGCCAGTTGCTGGCGGCCGTGCCGCGCCTTGGCGCCCATGCCGGCACCGATGCGCCGCCGCGCCTGACGAAGGCCGCAGCACCTGCCGCTGAAAAGCCGGTACTGGTGGTCAAAGACCTCAGCGTCACCTATGGCGCGCGCGCCGGCTGGTTCAACCGGTCGCCAGCCGCACCGGCAACGGTCAGCGGCGTTTCCTTCTCCATCAAGGCCGGCGAGACGCTCGGCCTTGTCGGCGAAAGCGGTTCGGGCAAATCGACCACCGGCAAGGCGGTGCTGAACCTCATTCCCTTCGAAGGCAGCGTCGAGATCGATGGACGCGAAACGGCCGGCTTGAAACCGGCGGCCATGCGGCCGGTCCGCCGCATGGCGCAGATGATCTTTCAGGATCCCTATGCCTCGCTCGATCCGCGCATGACGGTCGGTGCGGCGATTGCCGAGCCGCTGGTCATCCATGATGTCGGCAATGCGTCCGAGCGGCAGGATCGGGTGGCGGCCCTGCTCACCCGCGTCGGCATGCCGACGGATGCCGGCAGCCGTTATCCGCACGAATTTTCCGGCGGCCAGCGCCAGCGCATCTGCATCGCCCGCGCCTTGGCGCTGGAGCCGAAGCTGATCGTCGCGGACGAGAGCGTGGCTGCGCTCGACGTCTCCGTGCGCGCCCGCGTGCTGGACCTGATGCTGGAATTGCAGGAGCAGATGGGCCTTGCCTATCTCTTCATCTCGCACGACATGGCCGTCATCGAGAAGATGTCGCATCACGTCGCGGTCATGCGTGGCGGGCGCATCGTCGAGATGGATACGCGCCGGCAGGTGTTCGAAAACCCCGCCGACGACTACACCCGCAACCTGATGGCCGCTGTCCCGATCCCCGATCCGACACGCTATCGTGACGGGCTACGCGTGATGTGATCGGGTTTCGTTGCGGCAGGGAACATGATCACGCGATAATTCTGGCCCCTCGGTGTGGAGGGCGATATCCGGACCATCCGAACGCTCGCCAAAACACGCCGATAACCGGAAACGTGCACGCCACCGGCGAGGATTTCGACGTTCGCGACACGCCGCCCAAGCCGGCAGCATGTGCCGTGAAACCTTCAGGACGGCCGGGCCGATTTTACTGGGCGATCGGCTTCAGCGAGTTGAAGATCGCGCCGATCTCTTTGCTGTGCGCCTTCTGTTCTTCGGTGCCGCCCCAATAGGTAATGACAAGGGTCTTGTCGGCATCGGCCACCAGTGCCGTCAGGCCGATGGTCACGGGGCCGTCGCTGTCCTTGCCCGACCAATAGACATTGTAGGCCTGCATGCCGTTGAGCTTGCCTTCCTCTTCCTTCTTGGTCGAATCGTCGACCGTGACATTCTGGCTTGCAAGATATTCGATCGCCTCCTTGACCGTCTCGCTGGTATCCTTGCCGTCCTGCGCGTCGATTGCGAAATAGACCGAGTCATCGTCGGCCTGGACCTCGATGCCGGTCTCGGTCGGGGTGGTTTTCCAGCCATCGGGAATGGTGATCGAGGCAACCGGCTCATCGGCCGGGAACTTGACGTCCGCGGCCTGTGCGGTGCCGGCGACCAGAAGCGTGGCGATAAGGATGGCATATTTCATGACGATGTCCTCCATAGTGAGCGCTGTTGCGTGAAGTCCAGTATCTGCCCAAAATACTGTCTGCTTTCATCGGGTTATGCTGCAGCCGGGTCGCTTCCCGGCCTGCGATCACCCGATAATATCGAAATCCGTCGCTGATATTTTCAAACCGGTATCAAGCGTGGCGAACTGGATGGCCGCGCCCTTGCCGGACCCGTCGGCGTCGTACCAGAGCTTGCCGGTCTTGGTGTCGTAAATGATCCGGTCCGTCTCCGCATGCGCCTGGCTGCCGATGTAGAAGGACTTTGCCGAGAGGTCCCCGACCTTGCCGGCCTTGGTGAAGATGTCGTTGTCGAGGAAGATCGTATCGTCCTTGACGGAGAAGTCGTCGATCGTGTCGATATTCGCAGTGCCGAGCTTGGTGTCGAATACGAACGTATCCTTGCCGGAACCGCCGACCAGCAGGTCCCTGCCAAGCCCGCCGTAAAGCCTGTCGTCTCCGGCGCCGCCCTTCAGCGTGTCGGTTCCGTCAGCGCCCTTCAGGATGTTGGCGAGCCCGTTGCCGGTGAGGATATTGGCAAGGCCGTTGCCGGTGCCGTTGATCGCCTTCGAGCCGGTCAGCGTCAGGTTTTCCACATTGGCGGCAAGTGTATGCGAGACGGAGGCGAAGACCGTGTCGGTGCCCTGCTTTTCCGCCTCGATCACCTTGTCGCCGCTGTGGTTGACGACGTAGGTATCGTTGCCGCCGAGCCCGCGGAAGGTGTTGGCGCCGGCCGTGCCCTTGAAGGCATCGGCGCCCGACGTGCCGGTATAGCCGTCGATGACCAGGATGCCGGTCGGATTGACGATGGCGCCGCTGAGATTGGCATTGTTTCCGGCGGTATCGCGGATGGTCGCGCCATTGAGGCTGATCCCCCTGGCGGTGAGATCGCTCGACGTCTCCTCCAGCCCGACCGTATATCTGAACACCAGCTTCGTGGCGGTGGAGACGGCCGCATCGTAGACGGCCTTCTCGCCATTGCCGAGCGTCAGCACCAGCTTGCTTGCATCGGTGATCGTCACCGCTTCGCTCAGGGCAATGCTGAACCGTGCGGTTTCGCCCGTCGTCAGCGTGCCGGAACCGCCGCTGATGCCTGGACCTGACGTTGTGATCTTGGTCACCGTCGGCGCGGCCTTGTCCAGCGTGAAGGTGAGGCTGCCGGCCGAGGAAACATTGCCCGCCAGATCGGTCTGGAGGATTTTTACCGTATGGCTGCCATTGGTGAGAGCGTTCGGATTGTAAGTGCTGGATGCCGTGCCGCCATCGACGATGTAGCTGAGCGTCGCGCCCGTTTCTTTGCCCGTGATCGTCAGGGCGCCGTTGTTGGTGATCTTGTCGGTCGCGGATTTACCGGTGTCGGCGGTCAGGGCGAGCGTCGGCGTGGCGGGTTTGGCGCGGTCCAGCGTGAAGGTGATGCTGCCTGTGGAAACGTTGCCGGCCGCGTCGGTCTGGATGACCTGCACCGTATGGGTGCCATTGGCAAGCGCGCTCGGGTTATAGGTGGTCGAGGCCGTTCCGCCATCAACGATGTAGCTGAGCGTTGCGCCGCTTTCCTTGCCCGAGATCGTCAGAGCACCGTTGCTGGTGATCTTGTCGGTCGCGGATTTACCGGTGTCGGAGGTCAGGGCCAGCGTCGGCGTTGCGATGGACTTGTCGAGCGTGAAGGTGAGACTGCCGGCCGAGGAGACGTTGCCGGCCGTGTCGGTCTGAAGGACCTTTACCGTATGGCTACCGTTGGCAAGCGCGTTCGGATCGTAGGTGCTCGATGCCGTTCCACCGTCGACGATGTAGCTCAGCGTCGCACCGCTTTCCTTGCCTGTGATCGTCAAGGCACCATTGCTGGTGATTTTGTCGGTGGCGGACTTGCCGGTGTCAGAGGTCAAGGTGAGTGTTGGTGTCGTCGGTTTGCTTCGGTCGAGGGTGAAGGTGATGGTGCCATAAAAGAAGGAGACGTTGCCGGCTGCATCCGTCTGCTTCATCTTGATCGTATGCTCGCCGTCACTGAGTGCGGTCGGATCATAGGTCGCCGTCGCTGCGCCGCCGTCTATGATGTAGCTCAGGGTTGCGCCGTCCTCCACGCCCGCGAGCGAGAGCGTGGCGTCATTGGTCACAAAGTCGTTTGAGGCGCTGCCGTTGTCATTGGCGAGGTAAGACTCCGGCGAGCCGATCGTGAGGTCGTATGTGAAGGAAACGGTGCCGGCCAACGAAACATTGCCGGCCGCGTCCGTCTGGAGGACCTGTACGACATAGTCGCCGTCGTCGAAAGTGCTCGAATCGTAGGTGCTCGAGGCTTCGCCGCCATTGACGATGTAGCTCAGGGTCGCCCCGTCTTCCACGCCTGTTATCGTCAGCGAGCCGTCATTGGTCAGGCCGTCCGATGAGGATGTGCCGCTGTCGTGGGTGAGCACGACCGTTGGCGCTACCGGCCGGGTCGCATCCACGCCGCGCCCGGTGTCCGCGCCGTCGGCGGTGGAAACCGTCGAGCCGTCGAAAGGCGATCTGCCGTGTGACGTGTTCAGGAGGACCGCAACGGAGGCGTTCGCCCTCGTTGCGAGGATATCGAGCTTGCCGTCACCATTCACGTCGGCAACGGCGACGGAATACACCTGGTAGCTGCCGCCCACGGCGATCTCCGTCGAACCGGAGAAACCACCCGTGCCGTTGCCCAATAGGACGGAGACGGATTTGCCGGTCTGGTTGGCCGTCACGACATCGAGTTTACCGTCGCCGTTCATGTCACCAATCGCGACGGAAATCGGACCGCCGCCCACGCTCATTTCCGTCGAGCCGGAGAAGCCGCCGGCACCATCGCCCAGCCGCACCGAAACGGTGGCGCCGGCCTGGTTCACCGCCACGATGTCAAGCTTGCCGTCGCCGTTCATATCGGCAGCGGCAACCGAATACGGATCACTGCCCACGACGACCTCGGTCGAGCCGGAAAACCCGCCAGCGCCGTCGCCCAGCCGCACCGAAATGGTGTCGGTTTCCATATTCGGAGCGAGGATGTCGAGCTTGCCGTCGCCATTCACATCGGCAACGCAGATAGACGGCGCCGTGCCGATGGGGATCTCGGTCGAACCGGAGAAATTGCCGGTGCCGTCACCCAATCGCACCGAGATCGTATAGTCGTAATTCGGGGTCAGGAGATCGAGCTTGCCGTCGCCGTTCACGTCGGCTACGGAGAGGGAAAAAGGACCGTAACCGACGTTGATATTGGTCGCATCGGAGAAGCCGCCGTCACCATCACCCAGGCGGACGGATACGGAGCTGCTGTTGAAATTTGCCGTAAGGATATCCAGTTTGCCGTCGCCGTTTACATCGGCAACGACAACGGAGCGCAGACCGTTTCCCCCAGCAATATTGGTCGAACCGGAAAAGCCGCCTTCGCCGTCGCCCAGCCGGACCGAGACGCTGTTGTAGTTCGCTGTCACGAGGTCGAGTTTTCCATCGCCGTTCACATCGACCGCTCTGACCGAGCTCGGAGAAGAACCGACATCGACACTTGTCGGCGTCCCGAAACTCAGTTCAGCATCACGCCCGTCCACCGTCCCGTCGGTCGTGTCAACACCGGTGACGGATAGGTCGCTTGTGTCGCCATCGCCTTCCGCAATGGTATAGACGAATGTCGGTCGGCCATTCGTGTCGAACCCGGCAAAGACGGCACGGCCACCGTTGCTCAGCACCAGTTCCGGCTCGCCTGTCACGGTGACGGGCAGTTCGGTGGAGAGCGTGAACGTGATTTTGTCGCCGATCTTCAGCGTGCCGGTGTGATCGGTGCTGACGGAGATCTCCGTCGCGGCGGTTCTCTCGCCACCCAGGAGGACGGTCACGGAGCGACCGCTCAGATTGGTGACGACGATGTCCATCTTTCCGTCTTTGTTGACATCGGCCACCTTGAGGGTTTCGGGGCGATAGCCGACGGCGATATCCATCCCTCCGGAGAACCCGCCGGTGCCGTCGCCCCAACGAACCGAAACGCTGCTGGAAAAGGAGTTCCCGGTTATCAAATCCAGCTTGCCGTCGCCGTTGATATCCGCCACGACGACGGATTTGGGATCCCTATCGACGCTGACATGCGTTGCCGACGTGAAATGACCGGTGCCGTCGCCGAGCAATACCGACACAGTATTATAGTTACCGGTCAGCGCATCTAGCTTGCCGTCGCCGTTGACATCCGCGAGGGTGACGACGTTCGGATAGTTCCACGGATCGAGATCGTAGCCCGATTCGGTCGAGAAACCGCCTTCACCATCCCCCAGCAGCACGAACACTGCGGAATGGCCGCTGCTGGACGTCACGAGGTCAAGCTTGCCGTCGCCGTTCATATCGCCAAGCGCGAGAGAGCCAAAATAGAGGCTTGAAAGGGATGTATTGGTGGTAATGGACTGGAAACCGCCTTGGCCGTTCCCCAGAAAGACCGTGATCGAGAAGTTGTTGCCGACCGACACCGCATCCATGTGGCCGTCGCCGTTCACGTCGGCCGTGGTCATCGATACCTGACCCGGATAGACGTAGAGCGGGCTTCCGGCCTGATATCCACCCGCACCATTGTTGGTGAGCACCCTTACGACAGAGTCGTAATAACTCGCATAGATGACATCGAGATCGCCGTCACCGTCCAGGTCAGCCAATGTCGCCAATCCGCTGCTGGAGCCGGTGTTCGTCAAATCAAGAGCGGTCGATGTCGTGAAACTGCCGGTGCCGTCACCCAGTAGCACCAGAAATTCGTTCGTCGAACTGGCGGCTGTTACGACAAGATCGAGATTGCCGTCGCCATTCACGTCGGCAATAGCAAGGTCGTCGGGATAGGCGTCGAGGCTGACGTCCTGTCTGGTAAAGCTCGTGCTCATTATAGCCTCCCGAATAGGCCAGAGGGCCAGTCGTGATAGGGGTAAAACCAGGTTGGCCCTTTCGCGCGCCTGATGCGGGGACAGGCCCCGGCGTTTCGTCTTCAAGCAATGCGCGTTCGGGAATTCGTGCGTTTTTTAACGCGCCGGACCGTGATTTTCGCCGTCCATTTTTGACTGCTATGCCTCCGCCACTGCAAAAGCGGTTTGGAAAATGAGGAGCTTGCGCGCCTGCATCATCGCGTATTCCGAAAAGAAGCCGTGCGAAATCCACAGGGGCGAGTAGCCGCGGCGGCCGCTCCAGCCGATGCCGCCGATGGCTTCCGCTTCGGCGAATTTGCGGCTGGTATGCGCCCGCGAAAGGCTGAACGCGCGTGCGAGCTCAGCGATCGTGACGACATCCGTCAGGTGGCCGCCGGACCACAGGGTCTGCCGGTCGATGCCGGCCACGAGCCGGTCCATCAGGAGCCCGCCAGCGTCGGTCCAGGCGAAGATGCGATACAGCGGTCCCGGCATGCGGACATGCGGGTTTGCCAGGAGCCCCTCGCTGAGCGGCGGCATCAATAGGGGAAGCAGCCGGTCGGGGGCCGAGCGAAACCGCTCGCTTCGCGTGCCCGCGTCGACGCGGTCGAGGGCGGCGAGATGCATGTCGCACCATTGAACGAGGATCGCCAGCGCGTCCGGCGAGGGGACGACGACCAACTCCTTCGAGAGATCTCTTCCGGCCATGGGAAGGACGATGCCGTATTTGAGGATTTCGTCGAAGAAGGCGTAGGCCGTGTTGCGGCTGGCGATCAGATGTTTGAGCGCCGATTGTGCGATGGACCGTCGGGACATGCCCGCTCCGTCGGCGCCATAATGCCCGGAGAGCGCCGCAAGGGAGAGCAGCCAGCGCTGTTGCGTCGCAAAGAGGGCCGACGCCCGTGGCGCGCTCTCGTATCCGGCGACGAAACTCTGCGCTAGGAACCCGACCGCGTCCGGGAAGGTCGGGGCCGCCATAAGGCGGTCGGCGCCAGCCGCCGGTGCATGCAAAGCCGGCGGATCGACCCTTTCCTTGGTTTCGTCTTTCGTCACGGCCAGTTCGGTCAGCATCTTTCGTCCTCGGGGTATCCATGCGAATGGATAACCGGCTGGGATGGCGTGCGTCCTGAAGGCTATGCGGCTGGGTTCTAAAGTTTTCTGATATTTTTCTGAAGCGCGCCGCCGGGCTGTGCCTGGCGTTTCAGCATTCTGTTGACGGCCCGGGCGTGCGCTCACTATGGTGCGCTGCGTTCGAGGGCAGGGTTCGGGGGATCCGTGTACGTTTTTGCGGACTTCGTTCTGGATACGGACCGGGCCGAGTTGCGGCACGCCGACGGATCCGTGACGCATCTGCGTCCCAAGACCCTCGACCTGTTCAAGCTCCTGGCAGAAAACAGCCATCGTGTCCTCACCAAAGAGGAGCTGATGGAGGCGATCTGGCCCGGCATTCATGTCGGTGAAGACAGCCTCTTCCAATGTATCCGCGAAATCCGTCTTGCCCTCGGCGATACCAGGCGAGAGATGGTTCGCGTGGTCTCGGGTCGCGGTTATCTTTTTGCCCTTGATGTCACCAGCGAACACGTTGTCGGCGCCGAGCCGCAGAAGCCGGAAACACAGGACGACCGCAGATCGCACACCGGGCGGCTCCTTGTCGCGGCTGCGGCTTTCCTGCTTGTCGTCATTGCCGTAGCCGGCCTTGCGCTTCGTGGCGGCCGTCTCTCTACGCCGTCACGGCTGGTGGTCGTGTTGCAGCCGGTTGCGACTGTGGAGGCAGGTCCTGAGGGTGTGGCGCTCGCGCGCGACCTCACATCGGAACTGGTCAAGGGGTTTTCCCGGATCGACGGTATCGATCTGATCGTGCCGGAGGTCGAAGCGGCGCGGCAAGGCCAGACAGGACTGGACATGCGGAGCGCGTTGAAGCGCGGCCGGGGCAGCTGGGTCCTCCAGGCCCGGCTCATCGATGCCCAAAACCAGGAGATCAAAGCGGTTGCCGAGGTCGAGACGAGTGCGGGCGAAACCGACCGGCAACGTCTCGTCCAGCGCCTAGCAGCCGGCATCGGTTACCCGCTGGGCGTCCGGCTGAGTGGCCTTCAGGAGCCCGACGGGCGGGCGGCCGCCGTTACGTCCGATGTCGCCATTCGGCAGGCGGTCGCATCGATCAACCAGACGACGCGCGAACGCTTCGGCACGGCACGGGCCATTCTTGAACAATACCTTGCCGGGGATCCCGACAATGTCGAACTGCAGATCGCCCTTGCCGGGCTGCACCTGCGCGGAGTGCAGATGAATTGGTACGATCCGGCCCAAAGTGCTGCGGCCGAGCACGATGCGGATACCCTGCTGAAAAGCGCGCTCGCGTCGCGGCCATATTCACTGCCGGTGCTCGATGCCTATTGCCGTTTCCTGACCGTTACCAACCAGTTCACCGAAAGCCTCGTCGCCTGTGCCAGGGCGCTGACCGTCAATCCCTGGGACGGTGCAGCGCTCTACAATCTCGGTTTGACCCAGCTCCAGCTCGGCCGCTTCGACGACGCGCTGGACGGTTTTCTGGAGGCGGAGCGCTATGATACGCCGGAGGTCTCGCGCTGGACATGGCTGCTCGGCGCGGGCTGGGCAAACCTGCTGCTCGGCCGCAACGAGGAGGCTGTCACGTTCCTGGAGCGCTCGATTGCGATCACCCCCGGTTCCGGCCGGCCCTATCTCCTGCTTGCCGCCGCCCACCAGCGCCTGGGCCATGTGCGGGAGGCGAGGGAAGCGCTGGCGAAAGCCATGGAGATGCGTCCCGGCTCCACCGCCCGCAACGTCGCGCTGCCCACCCGCAACGCGAGTGAAACGTTCCTGGCGGCCGGCAACACCGTGCTCCGCACTCTCATCGAGATCGGCCTGCCGCCGGGCACGCCGCGATAAGTCACGAACCCGGACGCATGGCCACGGTCAGGACATGCGGCAGTAGCCGATCCCGCGCGCCAGCCAGCAGCCGACGCGAAGCCCTATGACGGCACCGGCCGCATCCCGCTCCACCAGTACGGTCCAATCGCCGGGTGCCGCCGCATCGAGGGCGCGGCGGCTGGTGATGATCCAGACGTCTTCCGCCAGCGCATACATGCGCTCCATCGGTCCCTTCCCATAGAGACCCTCGAAGACGGCAAAGGCTGCGCCGTCGCGTGCTTCGATCTCGAGATGGGCCTCCAGTTCCGCGGACCAGTAGCGGCCGGCGAGGGCCGTGGGATCGGTCCATTCGACCGGCTGGAGCCGGCGGGCATGAACGGTGAGGTTTTCGCTCTTCTGCTGCATGAGCAGCCCGTCGCCTTCCTTGCGAAGGGTAAAGCCCTGTCCGCGGGCAATGCCGTCGGCCGAAAGCGTCGCCCGCACGGGTGAGGGGCCGTAGTGAAGCTTCACGCCCGTCGCGTCCGCCACCGTGCGCACCACCAGTCCCTGGGCCTCGTCCAGCCATAGCCCATCCCAATCCGTGGGTGGCTGACCTTCAGCCTCAGCGTCGAGGCCAAGCGCGGCATCGACCAGCATCGTCGCGGCGTTGAAGGCGCTGGTGCCGTGGTTGAACATGACGACCACGGATAGGCGTTCCTCCGCGACATGCAGGCGATAGGAGCCGAAACCACGCAGGCCGCCGCCGTGGCCGGTGAATTCCAGGCCGTTATAGATGTCGCGTCGCAAACCGTAGGCATAGGTCGCCGGCGTGCCATCCGCATAGAAGGCGGGGGCGGAGAGGCGATTGTAGAGACTGTCCGGGTCGCTGCGCGTCGCGTCGATATGGCACTCCCAGGCGAGCATGTCGTCCAGCGATGCGGCAATGCCGGCATCGCCGAACCAATAGATGCCGTTGTCGGCCGGCAGGAAGCCGACATCGTCATTGCCCTCGTAGCCGATGACGCCATCGGGGGGCACGCGCGTATTCGGGGAGAGGATGGCCGTTGCCATGCCGGCCGGCGCAAACAGGCGCTCGGCAAGAAGATCGGCAAAATCGCGGCCGGTGCCGCGCTCGATCAGTTCGCCGAGAATGCGGAAATTGCCGTTGCTGTAGGAATAATGCGCGCCGGCCGGGAAATGGCCGCTCTTTGCGCTGGCGATGAGCGGCAGCGCATCCTCGCGGCGGAACTCGGTTTCCGGATAGGCGCCGTGCAGCACGGTCAGCGCCCAGTAGTCGCGCAGGCCCGACTGGTTGTGGCACAGTTCAGAGACGGTCGGCAGCCGCTCGCGATAATTGGGCAGGAAGTCGCGCACCTTGTCGTCCAGCGTGGCGGGATCGCCGAACTGGTCGAGCAGCAGCGCGCAGGTGAACTGTTTCGAGATCGAGCAGATCGGCAGGCGCGTCTGCGCCGTCATCGGCAGACGGCGATACATGTCGGCAAAGCCCGAGGCGCGCCGCGCCACGACCTTGCCGTCCTTGACGACACCGGCCACGCCTCCGGGGCCTCGAAAACGAAAGGGGAGGCGGTTCAGTGCCTTTTCGAGTGCCGCGATATCGAGGTCAGTCATTCCATAACCTGTCAAGCCGTCGCACGGAACGCGAAATGCGTCCAGCGCGTGCGCAAGAAATGCCAACAGATCTTGCTTGGCAAGAGCGGCACAGCCTTCCGCCGGGGAATAATTCGGGCGGGTGATCGGTGGGGAGATCGTGCAGAATTCTGCCACCTCTTCAAGGGAACCGAGCGGCCGACCGACAAGACGGACCATTCCTGCGTCTTCGCAGCCGGCGAAACCTTTGTGTTCTCCGCGGCCGCTAGAGCACGCCCGCTTCGATCGCATTGAGATAGAGAAATTCCGGTGCGCGCACACCGGCGATGCGCCTGATCTCGACGAGCTCCGGGGACTCGAAGAAGGCGCGGGCGGCTGGAAGCGAGGTCCAGCGGGAGAAATGCACGACGCGTCGTTCGTTACTCTCGCTGGCAAGGAGGCGGTATTCGATCTCCCCGGCTTCGCGCCGGATGGCGGCGGCATCGTCGAAGACCTGCTTCCATCGGCCATAGTCCTCGACGTCGTGCACGATAAGGACGAAGGCGCCATCTTCTGGCGCAGGAAATGCCGTCATATTTTTCCTCCAAAACGGATCGCCAGATCGGCGAGAAATCCAAGCCACATCGCGGCCAGGGCGATGCAGGACGCGAGATAGATGCGGAAACGGGTCCGGATCGTGTTCGGGCCGATATGGACCAGGCTGTGCAGCAGCCGCAGGGCGACGAAGACCCAGGCGAGGGTCACCTGCAGCAGGGTGGCGCTGCCGGTTTGCAGAAGGATCGGCACCAGCGCGAAATAGAGAACCGGCATTTCGAACAGGTTTGCCAGGTTTTGTGCCGGCCGCTCTACCGGGCGGAAATAACGCGCGACGCTTTCCCCATCGGCAAAATCAGCGCGCGTCGGCCTATGGCTGGCGACGTGACGAAGGCGCGCCCGCATCAGGACGAACCACACCGTGAAGACAAGCCCGGCAAGCGAAATCGTCGGCCAGAGGATGGGATGGAAGTCCTGGTTCATCCTGTCTGCGCCTCCCGCTCATGGATGTGGGTTCTGAGTCCATTTTTGATACTCAAGCCTAGCAGCTGGATTTCTTTTTGCAACCCAGCTATGTCTACGACGATGCAAAACAGCCATTTTCGCCATCGCTCGCCGATCCATCTCAGCCATTGCACGCTGGCTGAGAGTTTCGATTTTCTCGGGGATCGCTGGTCCCTGCTGATCCTGCGCAGCGCGCTGTTTGGCCTGCGCCGCTTCGAGGATTTTCACGGCGAACTCGGCATTCCCCGCACCGTGCTTGCGGCCAGGCTCAAGCGGCTCGTTTCCGCGGGGCTGATGGTGCGGCAGGATTACAAGGCGGCCGGCAGC
>NZ_JBLZPK010000008.1:76228-118708 GCF_049199905.1 Shinella sp. M27 | reverse complement strand
GACGCTCCAGCGCTGCGCGCTATCGAGCCAGATATGCGCGACCGGGACCAGGGATGTCGTGTCGTCAAGTGTTCCAGGCTTGATGCTTATCATGTCCGGACGGCTTTCCTGACGATGGAAGAGGCGCGTGCCGCATTCGGGGCAAAAATCACAGTGCATGCGCTGGCCGGTCGGTGTTTCCCGCGTCCAGGACGCGAGTTGGCCGGAGCGCAGCGTCATTTCCGGGTGCTGTATCCACAGTGCCATGCCGAACGCGCTGCCGGATTGCTTCTGGCATTCGTGGCAATGGCAGGCGAACAGCGACAACGATTTGCCTCTGATGTGATAGCGGCAATGCCCGCATTGGCAGCTACCTTCGAACAGTTCAGTCATTGGAAATTTCCTTCAGCCTGCCGCTTGCAGGATTTGTAGCCCGATCTGTCGACCTGATCAGCTTCGACGGTGTCCTGTCTCGCCCAGCGACCGCACCAGATTTGCCGCCGCTTCGCCGGCACTCTCCATGTAGCTCGCATCACGGTGCAGCAGCACGACCGAAAAGGCGCCGTCGAGCAGGAGGATGAGCTGCCGGGCCGTTTGGCGGGCGGGCTCGGATTGGCCTGACGGGTCGAGGATCGCGCAGAACCAGTCCTCGACCCGCTTCTTGTGCAGCCTGCCGGCCAGAATGGCGGGATGGCCGGGCAGGTTGATTAGCTCGACCGACGTGCGCAGAAAGCCGCAGCCCTTCCATTTCGGATGCCGCGCGGCCTGGGCGAGCTTTGCGAAAAGCCTCCTTATCTTGTCGGCAACTGTACCCTCGCTTGCGTCGAACCATTGCTGGAACAGGGCCAGGTTCGGTTGGTCGCGCGCTTCGAGATGCGCGGCGATCAGGTCGTCCTTGCTGCGGAAGTGATAGTAGAGCGTGCGCTTCGTCACGCCCGTCCGTTCGGCGACGGCATCCATGCTGACGGCGCGGATACCTTCCTGGTGAAACAGTTTCCCAGCGGCAAGCACGATGCGGTCGCGGGTTGGAAGTTCGGCTTTGCTCATGATGCAATGTATACCGACCAGTGAATATACACAATGTGGAGGTGGCCGTATCGTCGCGGCATGATCGATGAAGTCGCCAGACCACGAGAAAGCTTCCCGAAGCCCGTTGCGATTGCGTGTCGCGATGGCCTTCTACTGCGCGGGCACCTTTGGGAAAGCGCGTTGCGGGGCGCGGCGGCAAAGGTTGTCATCAATCCGGCAACGGGCGTGACGGCGCGCTTCTATCACCGCTATGCGCGCTTTCTCGCCGAACGCGGTTTCGACGTTCTGACCTATGATTACCGGGGGATCGGCCTGTCGCGACCTAAGACCCTGCGCGGCTGCGGCTATCGCTGGCGCGACTGGGGCGAGCTCGATTTCGATGCTGCGGTCCGCTTTCTGGCCGGTTGCGGCGATGGTCCGCTTCTGGTGGTCGGCCACAGCATCGGCGGGTTTTTGCCGGGACTGGCGGAAAGCGGCGTGCGCGTTACGCGGATGCTGACGGTCGGCGCGCAATTCGCCTGGTGGGGCGACTACGCGCGGTCGCAGCGCTTGAAGCTCTTCCTGAAATGGCATCTTGCCATGCCGCTCCTGACGGCGCTCTGCGGCTATTTTCCCGGCCGGCGCCTTGGATGGCTGGAAGATCTGCCGGCTGATGTGGCCAACGAATGGAGTTTTCGCGGGCCGCGTTTCGAGCGCAGCCACCCGCGTGCGGATCGGGAGGTCGTCACGGCAAGGATGGGGGTGTTCGGCGCATCGATCCTTGCGGTGACGGTGTCCGATGACGAGCTAGGGACGCTTGCCGCCGCACGCCGCACGCTGCGCTATTATGCCGGTGCCGAACGAACGCTCGTCCATCTGTTGCCGGCCGATTGCGGGCGCGACGCCATCGGCCATTTCAACCTGTTTCACGACATGCACGCGTCGGGCTTCTGGTTGGACACGATCCTCTGGCTGCGTGATGGCATCAATCCCTGGCCGAATCGGATGGCGGATCTGGAAGCGTCGCTCGTGCCGGATTCTTCTTCCCTACCATCGGCAAGGATCCTCGGCCGGCCCTACTACTAAGCGCCCGCGCCCGGCTAAAGCAGTCTGAGATTGGCGAGCCGCGCGATGGCCTGCGTGCGGTTCCTTGCGCCGAGTTTTCGACGGGCCTTGTCGATGTGGAAGCGCACGGTCGTCTCGGTGATGCCGAGCAGATCTGCGATCTCCTGGTCGCGCCGGCCATCGGCGAGAAAGGAGAGGCAATCCCGCTCGCGGTCGCTGAGGGCGGGGATATCATCCTCGAGCCCGCCGGAGAATTCCATCAGCCGTTCCGTCAGGATCAGGCCGGCCATCTGCACTGCCCGCGCCGTATCGGCATCGATCCGGCGCTCGCCGAAGCCGAGATGCAATGAGGTGATCACGCCCCTGCCGCCATAGGAGGTGGCACAGAGCGCATCGGCGATATCGGCCTCGCCAAGTGCCTCCCAGTAGGCGCCATAGGCGGGGTCGCCATGCCGGGCGAAATCGGAAAAGCGGTAGCGGGTGCGGTTCTCGCGGATGGCCGACAAGAGCGGCTACGGCAACCGGTACGACAACAGCCTCTCCGGCAACAACGGCAACAACTATATCGAGGGCCGCGCCTGCAACGACACGATCTTCAGCATAGACGGTAATGACCTGCTGCATGGCGGCGACGGCAATGACGGCATCGGCGCGGACAAGATCGAAGGCTGTGCGGGCATCGACGCCCTGCATTGCGACGCGGGCAACGACACGCTGGTCGGCGGCGCGCTTGGCGACAGCCTCTGGGGCGGCACCGGTGCCGACACGTTCAAGTTCAAGTCGACCTCCGACAGCACGACCAGCGGATGGGACACGGTCAAGGACTTCGAGCGCGGACTCGACAAGATCGATCTGCCCGCAATCGATGCCGACCTCACCGCCGCGGGTAACAACGCCTTCAGCTTCATCAGCGCCAAACCGGTAGATGCGTCCGCCGGCGCCCTGTGGGCAACCAAGGCAGGCGGCAACACGACCGTCTTCGGCGACCTCAACGGGGACGGCACAGCGGATTTTGCAGCAGCAGCCGTAACCTCGATTGCGACACCGGCGCTCTTGTCCGGAAAAGCGCTGTAGTAGAAGATACCGCGTCACCACTCGCCGGACTGGATGAGTTCTTGGAAGCCACCTCACGCTGTGCAGGAAAGGAATCTGGAGATGACGCTTGTGCCCACTCACGCGCTCACGCAATTCGGGGACGCTGGTTCCCTCACGCGAATTGCCATCATCGGCCGTGGATTTACCGGCCTCATGACCGCGATTGCGCTGTTGAAGGCCTTCCATCATCCGTTCCATCTCGTGATGTTCGATCCGTTCCCGAAGATCGACGGCGGTGAGGGCATTGGCCGTCCGGCCTCGCCGCTTCTCAACAGCCGCGTGCGGGATCTTTCGGTCAATCCGTTGGTCCGGGATGATTTTCGCCGATGGTTGGAGGAAAGTGACAATTGGCGCGGCCTTGAACGGTCGGGATCCGGAAATGTCGATCATGCCTTCGTTCCCGGCGAGGTCTTCAGCGCCTACGCCTATCAGCGCTTTTCCGAGGCGCTGCGCGGACGGACCGATGTGCTGGTTCAGGTGCGTTCCGAAAGCGTGACGGCGATCGGGCGAGGTGAGACGGGTGGCCTCTCTGTTCGTTCCGGTGATGGAGACCCGACGCGCTTCGACGCGGTCTTCCTGGCGACAGGATACGGCCTGCGGGACGGCACCGAGAGGAATTCGGGGCTTACCGCTGCGAAGGAGGTGCAGGTCATCGGCGGCGGTGTTCACGCGGTCGATCGTGCCCTGCGTTTGCTGGCGGCCGGGGAGGCATCCCATGTGACGCTGATATCCGCATCCGGCTTTTTGCCGCAGCCGCATGCGCCATCGGCCGTGGGGGCTGTCTCACCGGATCGTCCATTTCCGAACACGCTTCGCGGCGCATTTCGGCATCTGCGCGAGGCTGCCAATAGGGCGGCGCTCGAAGGGACTGGCTGGCAAGGCATCATGAATGATTTCCGCTTGCGTGCGCGCGAACTCTGGCAGGGCCTGACACCGGACGAGCGGCGGCGGTTCAAGCGTCATGTCAAGCCGATCTATGACAGCCACCGCAATCGCCTTCCGCTCGGTCACTATGAACGTTTGCGTCGAGCCATAACGAGCGGCGCCATCGCCGTGCGCAAGGGCAAGGTCGAGCGCATTGCTACGAATGGCGTGTTGCTGTCAGGCCCTGGAGGTTTGCAGGTCCTGCAGGCGGATCGCACGATCGACTGCCGCGTTCGCCCCGTGGACATCGATTCCCCCTTGTTCCGCTCGCTGCTGTCGGCGCAGCTTGCAAGGCGCGATGAACTCGACCTCGGCATCACCGTCGATAGCGACGGGCGGACGACTACCGATACGGGCTTGTTCGAGGGCCTGTTCGCGATGGGGCCTGTTGGCCTTGGAAGTCTGCCCGATATCGATCTTGTCCCGGAGATCGTTGTCCAAGCCCATGCCGCGGCCAAGGCGCTCAAGACCTGGCTTGCCCAAACTGGCAGCACGGCGGGAGATCGCCGCACACACTGAAGACATTTCTGTCGGCGGTGCGGTGAAAGGCAAAAAATGCACCCTTGTCGAGGCCGCGCGAACAGGAAACAGACACTTCCCCTCTCACCGAAGAGGCACCGGCGGGGAGGCGGATGTCATGTTTGCCACGCAGATCATCGGAAAGGGCAGTGCGCATCTCGAGTAGCGGAATCAGCGTTTTACCTCTCCATTGATGGCCTCATGTTTGTTATGGTGAAGGGCAGGGATGACGCGTGCGAATGCGCTGCCATCCTGCGTCCCGTCATGGAGCCGAGTTTGCATGCTTGATCTCGACTCCTATCTGCTCAGGGCGTTCCTGGCGGTCGCCGAAATCGGAACCGTCAGCGGGGCGGCCGTGACGCTCAACCGGACACAGGTCGCCGTCAGCATGAAGCTTCGCAAGCTGGAAGATCTCGTCGGCGTCAGGCTGTTCGTGCGCTCTTCAAAAGGACTTTCGCTGACGGCACAGGGCCAGATCATGCTCCCCTATGCCCGCGAGATCGTCACGCTTGCCGACGAGGTCGGCAAAAGGCTGAGTGGCAAGACGATCCGGGACCGTGTCCGCCTTGGCGTCGTCGAGGATTTCGCAGCCGGTTACCTCATTGAAATCCTGCGCAATTTCCGGGATCAGAATCCCGATATCGAAATCGATATCATCATCGAGCCGAACCGGCAGCTTGCCACGCTTTTCAACGATGGCGTCATTGATCTCGCGGTCTGTGACGTCGGCTGCCTGTCGCGCAAGCCGACCCTTTTTTGAAAAATAACAAAAACGCCGGGCGCCTTTGAGAGCCGATCAGCATGATCTTACTGCCGAAATCACGCTGCGCCTAATCGGTCGGCGTTTTGGCGACGGCCTCTACACTCACGGCCGAAGGTCCTTCCTGTGAGGTAAAGAGGGCCATGCTCAGGATTGAGCCGAAGATGACGATGAAGGTCGCGAGCAAGCACATGCCGATGAGGTTTGTTCGCATAGATCAATCTCACTGTGAAAGAATCGCGCCATGCCTGGTGACGCAAGATATAACCGGCGTAGAGCTGACAAATAACCAATAGATCGCCTGATTGTTCCACCCTTGATTTGCGCGATTTCTGCATTCCTGCCGCGTAACTTGCTTTCATCATGACCGGAACATTGCCTCACATGGGGTGTTCTTAGAGCATGCGGACTTGACCGCGCCAAAGAGGAGATTTCCATGTTTACGAAATTCACCACGCTTGCTGCTGCCGCCACGCTTATCGGTTTCTCTGCCTTTGCCCAGACCAGCAGCGGCGAGACCGCGTCGGATACGACCAATGCCGGCGATCAGGCGCAGATGATGCAGATGGACGAAGCGACGGGCAACGTCTTCTACAGCGACATGAAGGCCCGCACGTTGCGCCCCGAAGCGGAATGGTCGAAGAACTGGGCGGGTTTGAGCGACGAGCAGCGCGCCAAGATGAAGTCGGATTGCTCGACGAACGGCGCCACGGCCCGTAGCGAAGGCGATACCCGCGTGTGCGAATGGGCTGGCAACAACTGAGCCAGCGTCATGAAATGATGTAAAAGGCCCCGCTAAGCGGGGCCTTTCTATGTGGATGCAACAGCACACGATTTTCGGCTGGAAGGATTTGTCGCGGTGACAATGTGGTTGATCGCCTTCAAGCTATCGGGCGGTCTATGATGGGCGAGAGGAGAACAGGATGACGCTTTTCAGTGGCCTCTCGGCCTTTTCCATCACCCCGACGGATGCGGCGGGTCATGTCGATACCGCGACGCTTGGCCGTCTGCTCGACCGCATCGCGCGCGCCGGTGCCGATTCCATCGGCCTGCTCGGCAGCACGGGCGGCTATGCCTTTCTCTCGCGCGACGAGCGGCGGCGTGCGGTGGATGCGGCGATGGAAAGTGTCGGCGGCAGGATTCCCGTTATCGTCGGTGTCGGCGCCTTGCGCACCGACGAGGCCGAAGCGCTTGCCCGCGATGCGAAGGCGGCGGGTGCGGACGGCCTGCTGCTCGCGCCGATGTCCTATACGCCGCTGACCGAAGAGGAAGTCTTTCAGCATATGGCAAGTGTTGCGGCGGCGGGCGACCTGCCGCTCTGCATCTACAACAATCCGGGCACGACGCGCTTCGTCTTCAGCGACGGTCTCATCGCGCGGCTCGCCGCGCTTCCCGGCATCGATGCCATCAAGATGCCGCTGCCCACCGACGGCGATTTTCGCCGTGAGCTTGCCCGGCTCAGCGCTTTGACACCCGAAGGTTTTTCCATCGGCTATAGCGGTGACTGGGGTGCAGGCCAATCGCTGCTGTCGGGTGGTGACGCCTGGTACAGTGTGGCCGGCGGGCTCCTGCCTGCTGAAGCGCTCGCCCTGACCCGCGCCGCCATGGCCGGCGACCTGGCGGAAGCCGAACGGATCGATGCGCGTTTTGAACCGCTCTGGGCGCTGTTCAAGCAGTTCGGCAGCTTCCGTGTGATGTATGCCATCGCGGAGTTGCTCGACCTCTGCCGGGTCCTCCCGCCGCGACCGGTCCTGCCGCTCGGCGCCGCAGATCGTCTCCGGGTGAAGGCCGCGCTGGAAAGCCTGCAATAATGTCCGTCGCCGGATTGCGCATCCCGGCTTGAGATGTTCTTCCCGCCCGGTCTAAGCTCCTCTCCTGAAATGCGAAAATGCAGAGGAGAGGATGATGCCGCACGTCATATTGAAAATGCTCGAGGGGCAGAGCGAAGAGCAGAAGCAGGCGCTTGCCGAAGCCCTCACCAGAGCGGTGACGACGACGCTCGGCTGCGGCGAGGATCTCGTCTCGGTCGGGATCGAGGATTTCAAGGACGAGGAATGGATGGTGAAGGTCTATGGACCTGACATCCGGGAGCGCTCCGGCACGATCTACAGAATGCCGGGTTACGGTCCGGAAGAATGACCCGCCGCCCCAATGCGCTTGGCAATTGCGGATTCCCGTCGCGTGGGGGCTTGCTCCCGGCCTGCGGGAGTGGTTCGAATAGCGTCCACTCTTTTAACGAAGGGTCGGAATTTCATTTTGGGAGAAGCCTGCAAGAAAGCGGGCAAAAAGGGAGTTGAAACATGAGAAAAATTCTGATCCTCGGCACGGCGCTTGGCCTGCTCATGGGCACTGCCGCGCGGGCTGAAGACATCACCTTCGCCGTCGCCGGCCCGCTCACCGGTCCGCTCGCGACGATCGGCGACCAGTTCAAGCAGGGTGCGCAGGCCGCAGCCGACGCCATTAACGCCAAGGGCGGCGTGATGGGCAAACAGATCAAGCTGCAGTTCGAAGACGACCAGTGCGATCCCAAGCAGGCCGTTTCGGTCGCCAACCGCATTGCTGCGGCCGGCATCAAGTTCGTCGATGGCCATGCCTGCTCGGGTTCGAGCATCCCGGCCTCGGCTGTCTATGCTGAAAACGGCACGCTGATGATGAGCCCGGCGTCGTCGAACCCGGTCATGACGGACGATGCCGCTGCCAAGGGCTGGACGAACATCATGCGCCTTTACACGCGCGACGATGCGCAGGGCGCCTTCATCGGTCCGTGGATCGCCAAGCAATATGCCGGCAAGAATGTTGCCGTGCTGCATGACAAGACGGCCTATGGCCAGGGCGTTGCGGATGCCGTGCGCGCCACGATGAACGCCAACGGTCTCAAGGAAGTGCTGGCCGAAGGCATCAATGCCGGCGAGAAGGACTATAATGCGCTCGTCACCAAGCTGAAGGACGCCAAGGTCGATGTCGTCTATTTTGGCGGCTATCACCCGGAAGCCGGCCTCATCCTGCGCCAAGCGGCCGAACAGGCCTACAAGTTCCAGCTGATCATGCCCGATTCCATCGCCTCGCCGGAATTCTGGCAGGTGGCCGGTCCGGCCGGCGAAGGCACGATGTTCGTCTTCCCGTCCGATCCGCAGGCAAAGCCAGAGGCGAAAGAAGCCGTCGCGAAGATCCAGGCGGGCGGCTTCAAGCCGGAGGGCTTCACGCTCTTCTCCTACGCCGTGATCCAGGCCTTCGCCCAGGGCATCGAGCGTGCCGGCTCGGATGACCCGACCGAAGTCGCCAAGGCACTGAAGGACGGAAAGCCGATCGACACCGTCGTCGGCACCGTCACCTTCGACGAGAAGGGCGACCTGAAGGATGCCAGCTACGACATCAACCAGTGGAGCAACGGCAACTACGCGCCGATCGCGCAGTAAGGCCGCGCAAGCGGATCCAGGATTGAAAGGCCCGGCCCAGCGCCGGGCCTTTTCATGTCGGCGCTTCGATCCGATGGTGCGGCAAAGGTGTTTCGGTAACCATATCTTCAAGAGATCGTCGCACTGTCCTGCCCAGGAGATCGGGCATGGCGAAGAAGACGACGAGACGGAAAAAGACGACGGGTGCGAAGCGGGCGTCGCCGGCGGCGCGGCATGGCGGCATGGCGCATTGGTATGTGCTGGGCGCGGCCGTGATCGGCGGGATCGTCTATATGGATTATCGCGGGCCGGGACCGGAGCCTTCGGCGACAGGCATCCGCACGGCCTCCATCGAGCGTAAGGAAAAGAAGGCCGCGCACGAGACGGTGCAGGTCAAGCCGAAGCAGCGGCCGTCTCCGCTTGACGAGCAGGCGTTGCCGGCCGCCGAAAAGCTGCCGGCCTTCTCCGGGAAATGGTTCATCTGCACGACGCAGACCGACTATTGCGTGCTCGACGGCGGCACGATCCTTTATGCCGGCCAGAAGGTGCGGCTAGCCGATATCGATGCACCTTCCATTGCGGAGGCGAAATGCGATGCGGAACGCTCGCGCGGCGGGGATGCGAAGCTGCGCCTGCGGGAAATCCTGAGCGAGGGCGATGTTTCGCTGGTCGCGGCCAGGGGTGAGGGGCGGCATCTCGTGATGCGCGGCGGCCAGTCGATCGGCCAGCGGCTTGTTCAGGAGGGCTTTGCCCGGTCCTGGACGGGGCGCCATCAATCCTGGTGCGGCTGACATTCGTTGTTGCGAACGCTGTCTCTTTCCGGCACAAGCCATGCGCAAGCCTGCGTCGCTATGGTTTGCATCAACCGGGATGGTGCCGGCTGAAAAAGGACAATGATATGTCGAACGACCTCGAGCGCTACAGCGATCCTGACAATGCGACGGTCGCGCTTTTCCTCCTCGAAAACGATGCGGACGAACTGACGGACATTCTGGTGGCTGCACTGGATGAAGCCTTCCGCATTCTCGATGACCAGGCGTCGCCCGCGACCTTCCACTGATCGCCGAAACGAAGAGGGGCCCTTGAGGCCCCTCTCGCTTTTTGAGGATATCGTTCAGCCGGCGGCCACGACCTGACGCTGCGTGCCGAGACCCGCAATGGAGACTTCCATGCGGTCGCCGGGCTTCAGGTAACGCGGCGGCTTCATGCCCATGCCGACGCCGGGCGGCGTGCCCGTCGTGATGACATCGCCGGGCTCCAGCACCATGAACTGCGAGATGTAGTGAACGAGGAAGGGCACCTTGAAGACCATGGTGCTCGACGAACCGTTCTGCACCAATTCGCCGTTGACGCTCAGCGTCATGGCAAGATCTGCGGTGTCCACTTCGTCTTCCGTCACCAGCCAGGGGCCGATCGGGCCGAAGGTGGGGCAGCCCTTGCCCTTGGTCCACTGGCCGCCGCGCTCGATCTGGTAGGCACGCTCGGAAATGTCGTTGCAGACGCAGTAACCCGCGACATAGTTCAAGGCATCGGCCTCGGAGACATAGGACGCGCGCTCGCCGATGACCACGGCAAGCTCGACTTCCCAGTCGGTCTTTTCCGAGCCGCGCGGGATGAGGATCGTATCGTCGGGACCGCCGATGCAGGAGGGAGCCTTGTTGAACAGCACGGGCTCGGCCGGCACGGCCATGCCGCTTTCGGCGGCGTGGTCGGCATAGTTGAGGCCGACGGCGATGAAGTTGCCGACGCGGCCGATGCAGGCGCCGTAGCGGCTGCTTTCCGGTGCGAGCGGCAGGCTTGCCGGATCAAGGGCGCGCAGGCGCTCGCGGCCGGCGCGGCTCAGCACATCGCCGGAAATATCCGCGACGACGCCCGAGAGGTCGCGGATCCTGCCATCCGCGTCGATCAATCCGGGCTTCTCCGCGCCCGCCGCGCCAAAGCGCACCAGTTTCATGCTGTCCTCCATTCAAATGCCGGCCTGCGCGGCCGGGGCGACCGATTTCGGTTGCAGGCACCATCTATCCGGTTTTACATGGAGTCAACGATTTTCGAAAATGTGCACGACTTTATAAAATGAGGTGACATGGAGCAGAAGCGCACGAGCGGCCGCACGCTGGCGGGCGATGCCTATGAGGCTATCCGTCAGGCGATCGGTGCGGGGACCTTCAAGCCGGGTGATCGGCTGCGCTTTGCCGATCTTCAGGCGCTCTGCAACATGAGCGTGACCCCGGTGCGCGAGGCTTTGGCCCGATTGACGGCGGAAGGGTTCACGGTGCTCGACGATCACCGTGGCTACACCGTCGCACCGCTGTCGCTGGCGGAACTGCGCGATGTCACGGCGACGCGCCAGCTTTGCGAAGGCGAGGCGCTGCGGCTGTCGGTGCTGAACGGCGATGCGGACTGGGAGGCAAGGGTCGTTGCCGCACACCACCTGATGGTGCGCATCCCACAGGTGCGGGAGGATCTTCCCTCGGCCATGCGCGAGGACTGGGAGGCGCGGCATGCGGCCTTCCATGCAGCGCTGGTCTCGGCCTGCGGCTCGCCGATCCTTTTGGAATTCTGTGAGAAGCTGTTTTCGCGGGCGGACCGCTACCGGCGCCTGTCCGTCAGTTTGGACGGCGGAGCGCGGGATGTCGCCGGCGAACATCGCCGGCTGATGGAGCTTGCGCTGGCGCGCGATGCGGAAGGGGCGGCACGAGCCCTTCGCGAGCACTACGGCCAGACAGCCGCAGCGCTCGAAGGGTTCTTTTCTGCCTAACTCTACTTGGTGGCCACGACGGCCGGGGTGCCGATGGCCGAGCCGCCGCCGATGGCGACGTTCAGCGAGACATAGTCGCGGGCGAGCTGGCGGATCGCCGAAGCGAGCGACAGGCGGGCGGTTGCAACGTTGCGCTCGGCATCGAGAACGTCGAGAATGGTGCTGGCGCCGCCGCGATAGCTTTCGCGGGCGAGGTTCAGCGTCTGCTCGTAGGAATTCACGACCTTGCGCAGGGCGGCGACTGTCTGGCCGTCGCGGATGAGCGCGGTCTGGGCGTTTTCCACTTCCTCGACGGCATTCAGCACCGTCGACTTCCAGGTCAGGTACTGCTGCTCGGCTTCCGAGCGGGCAATCTTGACCTGCGCCTTGAGCGCGCCGCCGTTGAAGATCGGCAGCGAGAGCGTCGGGCCGAAGGACCAGCTCGTGATATTGGCGGTGGGCCTGAAGTTGCGCGTCGCGCCGATCGAACCGCCGAGCTCGATGCTCGGATAGAGATCGGCTTCCGCAACGCCGATCGATGCCGTCGCCGCCTGCAGGCGGCGTTCGGCCGCGCGGATATCCGGACGATTGCGGATGAGATCGGCCGGTATGCCAGTGCGCGTCGCGTAACGCGGCATCGGCTGCGAAGAGCCCTTAATCAGGCTGGAGGTGATCGTTGAAGCGGGGACGCCAAGCAGGGTAGCAATATGGTTTGCCGCCTGATGGAAGCCGGTTTCCAGCGCTGGCAAATCTGCGAGCGTCTGGTTGACGAGGCCTTCGGTCTGCAGCACGTCAAGGCTGGAGGCGGCGCCTGCTTCTTTGATCTCGTTGGTCAGCTTCAGGCTTTCACGGCGCGACTGGAGGTTCTTGCGCGAGAGCGCAAGCGCTTCCTGATAGTAGCGCGCGTTGATGTAGCTCGACACGAGGTCGGAGAAATAGGCGAGACGCGCGACGTTGACGTCGTCATAGGCGGCATCGAGCGACGCGTTGGCTGCTTCTTTCTGGCGGCGGTACTGGCCGAAGAAATCAAGCACCCACGACGCGCTGAGGCCGGCACTGATTGATCTCGTTTGAGAGTGGCTGCTCCCGCTGTCCTTGCCTTCTGCTGTGCCTTGAGCGGATGCACCCAGGCTCGGCAGCGAACCTGCGCCGGCAACGATGACGTTTGCCTCCGCGGCTTCGATGCGCTCGAGCGCCTGCAATACGGTCAGGTTTTCGCCCATGCCCTGATGGACGAGATCGTTGAGGCGCTTGTCGCGGAAGGATTCCCACCACGGATTGAGCGTCACATTGTCGGCGCTTGCAGATTTGCTCTCCGAGAACTTCGCGGGCAGCGCGGTTTCGGGCTTCTGATAGTCAGGGCCGACGACGCAGCCCGACAGAAGAAGCATGCTCAGAGGAAAAAGCGTCCTGGTGAAATTCATGGGTCTATCCTGCCGGCCGTCGCGGCCTACTAAACTTAACGGAACATATGTGCGATTCACTCTTTATTCATGTTTGGACCCCAGATCGAGTCCTTCGCAAAAAAAGAATGGTCCCACAGCGTTTTTTCCCCGCTTCCTTCTGTGGGTGTGGCCGCACGGCAACTGGGGCATTTGCTCGGTCGCTTTGAATTTGCTCGCCTTGCGAAAGCGGCTGATTTGCGACGCCCCGCCAGGTTGCGTCACGGTATTTCCCGGGAATGTCCGTCTTCGCGACATATTTTCCTGAAAAATGCTGCAAGCGCGAAGATTATTTTGCGATTCGAATTGTCACACAAATCCGGCAGCAATTTATTCCAAAATCCTGCGGATTCCATTGACATCGAGAGGAGACCCTATTATGTGTTGCAGCATCGCATGAGGGCCGCATGCGTTTTTGTTTCGGTCCATCCTGACGCATCCTTTTTCAGCGTCAGCGCCAACAAGAGGGAGTGTGACATGTATCATATCAACAGCATCGCCTCCGCGTGTGTGGCGTGCTCCTGTCGTGAAGCGATTACCGGGAAAACGTCGACGCTCCGTCGAATGTAATCTGAAATTCCCTCTTCGATTTTAGAGCAAATGAAAATTGGCTGTGCCTTTGGGTGCGGCAGGAGTTGTTATGCAAAAGCAGGTTATCGAAATCGGCGGAGAAGCCTTGGGCGTCGTCGTTCCAGATGAGGATCGGCTAAAGTTTGTGGCCGTCAAATATTCTGTATGGGATCTGGATTCCCAGCGTTTCTCATCGGCAGACGAGGTGCGCGCGGCGATTCGCCGGCTCCTCAACGACCCGTCCGCTGCCCAGCGGGCGATGAACCCGGCCAGTGTCGCGGCCTGAATCTGAATTTTCACGAAACGGCATCGTTTCATGCTTGAAGACAACGGGCCTTGCTTTGCGCAGGGCCCGTTTCTTTTTGTGAACAATCCATTCACCGGACGCCGGCTGGCGCGGGGTGCGGAATTTTGATTGGGTACCTCTCGAAAGGAGGTGCCCCATGCAGAGCGGCATCCATCACATCACCGGTATTACCCGGAAAATCCAGGCGAACGTCGATTTCTACGCAGGCTTCCTGGGCCTGAAACTCGTCAAGCGCACGGCCGGCTTCGAAGACGCCGATCAGCTCCACCTCTTCTATGGCGACGCGGCCGCCAGCCCCGGTTCGCTGGTCACCTTTCTGGCCTGGGAGGATGGTTCTCCCGGCCGGGTCGGTCTCGGCCAGCCCGCCGAGATCGCTTTCGCGATCCGGCCGGAGGCGATCGGCTTCTGGCTGACGCGTGCCTTGACGAAGAATGTCGTCATGACCGGTCCCACGCAGGAGTTCGGCGAACCCGTGCTTCGGCTGAAGGACCCGGATGGCATCATCGTCAAGCTGGTCGGCGAGGCCGGCGTGGAAGGTCCGGCGCCGCATGTCACGAAGGAGATCACGGCCGAGGATGCCATTCAACGCATCCGCGGTGCGACGATCTTTTCGGAAAAACCGGCGGAGACAGCAGCCTTCATCGGAAGTCATTTCGGCTTCCGCGCGGTTGCCGAGGCAAACGGTATCAAACGGCTTGCCGGTGATGCCGGCGATATCCTCGACATCCGCGATGCCAGTGGTTTCTGGACCTCGGCCCCCGGTACGGGGACGATCGACCATATCGCGCTGCGTGCACCGGACAGGGCGGCCGTCGAGGCCGTTGCCGGCCGGCTGGCGGCGGAGGATGCGGGTGACGTCAACATGCACGACCGCACCTACTTCTACTCGCTCTATGTGCGCGAACCCGGCGGCTCGCTTGTCGAATATGCGACCGACGGTCCCGGCATGAGGATCGACGAAACCCCGGAGACGCTGGGCACCACGCTCTTCGTCCCGAAACATTTCGGTGCCGATCCGGCGGATGTCCGGGCGCGCCTTCCGCAATTTTCCTTGCCAGGAGAAGAAAGAATGACCGAACGAGACCTGCCTTTTATCCACCGGGTGCATCGCCCGGAAACCCCCGACGGCACCGCGATCGTGCTGCTGCACGGCACGGGCGGCAACGAGACGAGCCTTCTGCCTTTTGGCACGCGGTTGGCCCCGGACGCGGTGCTGCTCAGCCCCCGCGGCCGCAGCGCGGATGAGGGTTACCCGCGCTTCTTCCGCCGAATCACAGCAACGACCTTCGACCAGAAGGACATTGTCAGTGAGGCGGAAGCCTTTGCGGCCTTCATGGAAGGGGCAAATGCCGCCTACGGGCTCGATCCGGCAAAAACGCTGTTCGTCGGCTATTCCAACGGCGCGAACATGATCGGTGCCGTCATGCTGCTGCATCCCGGCATCATCCGCAATGCGGTGCTGCTGCGCGGCATGAATGTCTTGGAACAGGCACCGGCGGCCGATCTCTCGGGCGTCAACGTGCTGATGGTCTCGGGCCAGTCGGACCCCTATGGGCGCTTTGCCGGTGAGTTGGAGGCGCTGCTAAAGACATCGGGCGCAACGGTCGAAAGCAAGCTGCTGGCTGCCGGTCACGATATCGGCACGGCCGATCTCGAACTGGCCAAGGCCTACAAGGAGCGCATCATAGGCTGAGGCCGGTGATGGCAAAAGAAAAGGAGGGCACACCGCAAGGTGCGCCCTCCTTTTGTATCATCGAATTATCGTGTGTAGTGCGCGACGAAGGCGGCGAAGCCGGAAACGAAATCGCGCAGCTTCTTCTCTGTGGCCTCATCAACGATCTTGCCATCGGCGATGACAGACCCGGCGCGCGAAACCATCAGCTTGGCGCCGAACCACGGCACCGTGCCGAGCGTGCGCATGATCGGCAGCCAGGCTTCCTGCGAAAGCAGCGTGCCGAAATTGCCCGGCGAAGCGCCGGTGATGGCGAAGGGCTTGTTGCCGAAGACGCGAGGTATGTCGGAGGAGGGGCGGCTCATCCAGTCGATGGCGTTCTTGAAAACACCGGGAATGCCGTTGTTGTATTCCGGCGTGAAGAGAATGACGCCGTCGGCATCGGCGACGAGATCCTTCAGGCGCGTCACGGCATCCGGAATGCCCTCGACGGCTTCCACGTCGCCGTCATAGAGCGGAATGCCGTGAATCGAGCCTTCGACGAGCTCGACGCCTTCGGGCGCCATCGTCAGCGCGGCGCGCAGAAGAGCGGTGTTGAAGGAGCCCTTGCGCAGGCTGCCCGAGATAAGGACCAGTTTCGTCATGTCGTTTCTCCGTTTTCAGACATCAAAAACCCCGGCGGACGGTTTGTCACGCCGGGGTTTTCGGTGAGAGTTTAAGCGAGCGGCTTCAGCCTGGCCTCGATCTGCGCCCGGCGCGGCTCGAGGAAGGGCGGCAGCGACAGGCTTTCGCCGAGCGTCTGCATCGGCTCGTCCACCGCAAAGCCGGGACCATCGGTGGCGATCTCGAACAGGATGCCGTTCGGCTCGCGGAAATAGAGCGAGCGGAAGTAGAAGCGCTCGACCTCGCCGCTGGAGGGCAGGCGGAAGCCGCGCAGACGCTCCGTCCAGGCCTGCAGCGCCTCGACATCCGGTGCACGGAAGGCGACGTGGTGCACGGCGCCGGCGCCCTGATGGGCGGCCGGCAGGTTCGGCTCGACGGCGACATGCAGCTCGGCGGCCGGACCGCCTTCGCCCATCGAGAAGACATGAACCTCGCTTTCGCCATCCGGGTTCGGATAGGTCGAGGTCTGCGTCATGTTCATCACATGGACGAGCACTGTCTCCGTGTTGCGGATGTCGGGCACGCTGAGCGTGATCGGGCCGAGGCCCTTGATCTGGTGTTCGGCCGGAACCGGGCTCCTGTCCCAGGGATTGGAGGGCGCGCCGGCATTATCGACCGTCAGGCGGAAGCGCTGGCCTTCGCCATCCTCGAAATCGAGCGTGGCGCGGCCGCCGATCTCTCTGATGTCGCCGGCTTTGACTTTCTCTTCGGCAAAGCGGGCCTTCCACCATTCGAGCGTGGCAACGGTGGCGACGCGCAGGCCGGTACGCGAAACGCTGTGCGTGCCGCGCCGCTCATGGCCGACCGGCCAGTCGAAGAAGGTGAGGTCCGAGCCGGGCGAGGCGAGCCCGTCGGCATAGAAGAGATGGTAGGCGCTGGTATCGTCCTGGTTGACGGTCTTCTTGACGAGGCGCAGGCCGAGTGTCTGCGTATAGAAGCGCAGGTTCTCCGCCGCATTCGCGGTGATCGCGGTCAGATGATGGATGCCGGTAAGCTGAAGGGTCATGGCAAACTCCTCTCCGGAAGCGTCCGGGATGTTCGTGCGGTCCCGCCGTCGGGGCCGTCTGTTGAAGCGAATATCGCCCCTGGACCGCGCTGCCGGAAGACCGGGGGTGGCGAACGGATTGTTCACTTTTCCTGAACGGCGAGCGTGACCTGCCGAAGATCGTCTGCGCCTCGTGCCGTTCAGGCCTTCCGGCAACAGCGTTTTATCCACCCATTCTGTTCCAATATGCGATCATCCGAATTTTATCGTTTCATAAACCAGCTTGCGCTTACGCTGCCCGCCTGCGAAATGATTTCGTCCCTGTCTCGCCGTGCCGACGGCATGTTCCGCAATTTTCTTATTAATTGCCGGCGCGCTCCCCGCGCCCTTCAGGAGACGTTTCATGCTGCCCAAGACTGCGACTGCCCGAAACATGTTCGCCATTGTGGCGGCCGGTGTTGCCACGACCGTGGCGACGGCGGGCGTTTTGCTCTGGCTCTCCTACAATGCGGTGCAGGAGCGTTCGGTTTCCGAGATGGTCAATTCGGCACAGGCAAGCGCCGGCAAGGTGGAGACCACCTTCGCCGGAGTGAAGGCGTTGAGCTGGAACATGCGCTCCGTGCTCTTTGCGATGAAACAGGATGAGGCGCCCAGCCGCGAAAAGTTCAACGCGATGATGGACCGGCTGCTCACGGAAAACCCGATCGCCGTGGGCGTTTATACGGCATGGGAACCGAATGCCTTCGACGGCAAGGATGCCGACTACATCGGCAAGCCCGGTCACGACGCGAGCGGCCGCTATATCCCCTACACGATCCGGGCGAACGGCGGCACGACGATCGAAGCGCTGGTCGATTACGATAAGCCCGGTCCGGGCGACTATTACCAGGTGCCGAAGAATACCGGCAAGGATTACCTCTCCGAACCCTATCAGTACAATGTCGGCGGCAAGGACACGATGATGACGTCCTTCGTGGTGCCGCTGATGTTCGACGGCACCTTCAAGGGCATGGCCGGCACCGACATTGCGCTCGATGCGCTCGCGGTCGACATCGCCAAGCTGAAGCCGCTCGGGGAAGGCTATGTCGCGTTGTTGAGCGCCGGCGGCAGTGTCATCAGCCATCCGGACAAGGCAGCGCTCGGCAAGCCGCTGAAGGATTCCGGCCTTGATGCGACGGCCTGGCAGCAGCTGATCGACAATCCGGGCAAAGCTTTCGAGCTGACGGACGCGAGCGGAATCGCCTCCATGGCGGTTGCCGTTCCGGTTAATGTGAACCCTGGATCGATCTGGTTCGCCGTCGTCTCGGTGCCGAAATCCGTTCTGTTCGCTAGCCTTTCGACGCTGGCCATCACCTCGATCATCGTTATAGCCATCGCTACCGGCCTGATGATCGTCGTCGGCTGGCTGCTCGCCACGCGCTTCCGCAAGCGCCTCGCCACAGTCATCTCCGCTACGAGCGAGATTGCCCGCGGCCGTACGGATGTCGATCTGTCGGAATCCGAGCGTCAGGACGAAATCGGCGAAATGGCCCGTTCGCTGGCCGTGCTGCGTGATGCGACGCTGGCCAAGATCCGCCTCGAGGGCGAGGCCGAGCAGAACCGCGCGCTCTCGGAAGATGAGCGCCGCCAGCGGGCCGAACAGGCGGCCGAACAGGAGCGCCAGACGCGCCATGCCGTCGAGGCGCTGGCCGATGGTCTTCAGCGGTTGGCAGACGGCGACATGACCCACCGCATCGACACTGCCTTTGCCGGCTCGCTCGACGAGGTGCGCCACGATTTCAACGCCTCCGTTGAGAAGCTCCAGGCAGCGCTTCGTTCGGTCGGCGGCAATGCCAATGCCATTCAGGCAGGCTCGGCGGAAATCCGCTCGGCCTCCGACGATCTTGCCAAGCGTACCGAGCAGCAGGCGGCTTCCGTCGAGGAGACGGCGGCGGCTTTGGAGGAGATCACCACCTCGCTCAAGGACGCTACCAAGCGGGCGGAAGATGCCGGCCAGCTGGTCGAGCGCACCCGCATGGGCGCCGAGAAATCGGGCGAGGTCGTGCGCCGTGCCGTCACGGCGATGAGCGGCATCGAGACCTCCTCGCGCGAAATCTCCAACATTATCGGCGTGATCGACGAGATCGCCTTCCAGACTAACCTGCTGGCACTCAATGCCGGTGTCGAAGCCGCGCGTGCCGGTGAAGCCGGCAAGGGCTTTGCGGTGGTCGCACAGGAAGTGCGCGAGCTTGCCCAGCGTTCGGCCAATGCCGCCAAGGAGATCAAGGCACTCATCACCAAATCCGGCGAGCAGGTCAATCTCGGCGTGACGCTGGTCGGCGAGACCGGCTCGGCGCTGTCGGAAATCGTCGATCAGGTACAGGAAATCGACCAGAACGTTGCTGCCATCGTGCGCTCTGCCCGTGAACAGTCGACGGGCCTGCATGAGATCAGCGCCGCGGTGAACTCGATCGACCAGGGCACGCAGAAGAATGCGGCGATGGTCGAGGAACAGACCGCGGCAAGCCATGCGCTCGCCACGGAGGCCTCGGCGCTCAACACGTTGCTGGCGCAGTTCCGCCTCGGAACGGGTGCCACCGCGTCGCGTCCGGTTGCGGCTTCGGCTGTCGAGCATCGTCCGGCACCATCCGGTGCCCGTGCGCTCGGCAGCAAGCTCACCCGCGCCTTCGGCGGCGGGCAGGCCGCAACGGCCAGCGCTGCCGCGGCACAGGACTGGGAAGAATTCTGAGATTTCCCCTGGGGCTGAGGGGGAAGGGCGGTCCGGTGACGGGCCGCCTTTTTCTTTTGCGGGAAAGCCGCGCAAATTTTGGGCTTTGCCCAGGAATTGCACAGGTTGCGATAGTCGCTTTGCGGCTTCGGTGATTTAGGGACATCTTTAGTAATATGAAATCACTTTTGAATCGGGATTTTCTCCGCTTGGCACGCTTCCTGCTTACTCTTTGACAGGTCCAGAGGGGACCGAAGAGAAGCGTCCAACGAATGATGCTCCGATAAGGCCGCCGGGCTGCACGCAAGGAACCAGCAAGGTTCCGGTGCAGCTGGCGGCTTTGTTGTTTGCGGCGCGGGATCACTCTCCGAGCTTTGCCTGTATGCTAGGCCGCTGAAAAATATGATTTATTATATTTCCCTATCACAGCGCCTTGCCGGTTGGCTTTTTTCCTGAACTTCGCCACACTCGGGCCCAGCTTGCGCAACGCCCGATGGTGTTGAGGCTTGCCAGTCTGATCTTCGCGATATAATGAGGACCCATATTAAATGGGGTTTCTGCAAAGCTGGAGATGACGATGACCCGATCGGGCAGAATGATGCTGGCGGCCCTTTTGCTGTCTGCCACCCCCATACCGGCGCTTGCCGACGGCATGGCGCGGCCGGTGCGTATCGCGCCGGTGCATTTCGAGGAACGCGAACAATCGGTCACCATCACGGGTGAGGTCGTCGCACGGGTGGAGACGGATCTCTCCTTCCGCGTAGGCGGCCGCATCACCGGCTGGTTCGTCGATGTCGGAAGTGCTGTAAAGGAAGGCCAGGTCCTTGCTCGGCTCGACCCCGAGGAACAAAAGGCGGATGTCGAAGCTGCGGAAGCCGGGGTGCGCGCGGCGGATGCGCAGCTCAAGCTGGCCCGTGCCAATTTCGACCGCCAGAAATCGCTTCTGAACGACGGCATCAGCACGCGGCGCGATTTCGACGACGCCGAAACGGCCTTGCGCACCGCCGAGAGCGCCCGCGAATCCGCCATCGCCCAGCGCGACACGGCCAAGGATGTGCTGTCCTATACGGAACTGCGCGCACCGACGGACGGCATCGTCACCGCCCGTCTTGCCGAGACGGGCCAGGTGGCCCAGGCGGCGCAGACCATGTTCACCATCGCCGATACCGGCCCGCGCGATGCGGTCTTCGATGTCTATGAGTCGCTGTTCTTCGCCCAGCCGGCCAAGGACGGCGTGATCGTCACCCTGCTCAGCGACGACAAGGTGCGCACGACGGGCAATGTGCGCGAGGTCTCGCCGACCATCGACACGCAGACCGGCACGGTGCGCGTGAAGATCGCCATGGACCGGACACCGCCGGAAATGACGCTTGGCGCGTCGGTCGTCGGCGTCGGCGCCCTTGCGCCGCGGCGTGTCGCCGTCGTGCCCTGGCAGGCGCTGTCGGGCGTCGCGAGCAAGCCGGCGCTGTGGATCGTCGACAAGGCGAAGAACACGGTCAGCCTCCGCCCCGTCCAGGTGCTGTCCTTCGAAACCGGCTCGGCGCTGGTTCTCGATGGTGTCGAGGAGGGCGAGACCTATGTCGCCGACGGCACCAAGTTGTTGCGCCCCGGCCAGACCGTGACCGCCCTTGAAGGAGCCGCCCCATGAGGACGCCTGTTCCACTCGTGCTTGCTCTTGCCGCCGCTCTGGCGCTGTCCGCCTGCAAGAAGGAAGAGGAGGCCGCCGCGCCGCCGCGGCCGGTGCTCTCCGTCGTCGTGACGCTGACTGCGCTGCCCGGCACGCGCTTTGCCGGCACGGTGCAGGCGAAGGTGCAGGCGGCGCTGGGCTCGCGTGTTGCCGGCCGGCTCGTGTCGCGCTCCGTGCATGTCGGCGATCTCGTGAAGAAGGGCGATGTGCTCGCCGTTCTGGACGCGACGGCCTATGAATTGGCGGTCCGCTCGGCGCGGGCGGAGCTTTCCAGCGCCGAGGCGACGCTTTCGAGCGCGGTGGCCAGTGAGGATCGGCAGAAGACGCTGCTGCAATCCAACGCCGCCGCGAAAGCTGCCGTCGAAAGCGCCGAGCAGTCGCGCGAGGCGGCCGATGCCGGCCTCATCCGCGCCCGCACGGCGCTGGTGAAGGCGGAGGAGCAACTGTCCTATACGCGCATCGAAGCGGAATTCGACGGCGTGGTCGTCGCGACGGGAGCCGAGGTCGGCCAGACCGTTTCGCCGGGCGAAGCCATCGTCACGGTCGCCCGCCCGGAAGAACGCGACGCCGTCGTCGATATTCCCGAGACGGCGGAAACCATCGCTGTCGGCAGCCGCTTCACGGTGTCGCTGCAGATCAATCCCGCCATCACCGTCAAGGGCACGGTGCGCGAGGTGGCACCCTCGGCCGATGCCGTGACACGCACACGCCGGGTGAAGATCGCCCTGGAAAACCCGCCGGATACGGTGCGGCTCGGCACGACGATCACGGCGGAACTGGAAGGGCCGAACCTGACGGCGATCATGGTGCCGGAAACAGCCGTGCTGGAAAAGGACGGCAAGCCGCATGTCTGGCTGGTCGATGCGGTCAAGGGCGAGGTGCATCTCGCCGCTATCGAGACGGGCGCCGTCGCCGGCCGTTCCGTGCCGGTGGCCAAGGGGCTGAAGGACGGCGACCGCGTCGTCACCGCCGGGGTGCACAGCCTCGAGGAAGGCCAGAAAGTGAAGATCGAAGACGAGGCAAGCCTATGAAGACGTTCAACCTTTCTGACTGGGCGCTCGAACACGCATCGCTCGTCTGGTACTTCATGATCGTCTTCGCGCTGCTCGGCTTCTTCACCTACCAGAATCTCGGCCGCGAAGAGGATCCGTCCTTCGTCATCAAGACCATGACGATCAGCGCCGCCTGGCCCGGCGCCTCCGTGGAGGAGACGACGCGGCAGGTGACCGAGCGCATCGAGCGCAAGCTGGAGGAGCTGGAATCTCTCGATTTCAGCCGCAGCGTCACGACGGCGGGCCAGACGCTGGTCTTCGTCAACCTGAAACCGACGACGCGCGCCCGCGACGTGCCCGGCACCTGGCTGACGGTACGCAACATGATCAACGATATCAGGGGGCAGTTCCCCTCCGGTGTCATCGGCCCCGCCTTCAACGACCGCTTCGGCGACGTCTTCGGCAATATCTACGCCTTCACCGCCGACGGCCTGACGCCGCGCCAGTTGCGCGACTATGTCGAGGACGCCCGTACCCGCATCCTCACCGTGCCGAATGTCGGCAAGGTCGATCTCGTTGGTGCACAGGACGAGGTGATCTATCTCGAATTCTCGACCCGCCAGCTTGCGGCGCTGGGGATCTCCACCCAGCAGGTCGTCTCGACCTTGCAGGCGCAGAACGCCATCGCGCCCTCCGGCGTGGTGCAGGCCGGCGGCGAGCGCGTCAGCGTGCGCGTCGGCGGGCAGTTCTCCTCCGAGGCGAGCCTGCGCGACGTCAATCTGCGCGTCAACAACCGCTTCTTCCGCCTGAGCGACATCGCCACCATCACCCGTGGTTACGAGGATCCGCCGTCCAGCCTCTTCCGCTTCAACGGCGAGACGGCGATCGGTCTTGCCATCGGCATGAAACAGGGCGCCAACCTGCTCGAATTCGGCGCGAAGGTGGAGAAGGAAATCGAAATCCTCTCCCATGACCTGCCCGTCGGCGTCGACGTGCACCTGGTTTCCGACCAGCCGAAGGTCGTCGAGGAGGCGGTGTCGGGCTTCACGCAGGCGCTGTTCGAGGCGGTCGCCATCGTTCTCATCGTCAGCTTCGTCAGCCTGGGCATCCGCGCCGGTCTCGTCGTGGCGCTCTCGATCCCGCTGACGCTCGCGATCACCTTCGTCTTCATGTATTACGACGGCATATCGTTGCAGCGCGTCTCGCTCGGCGCGCTGATCATCGCGCTCGGCCTGCTGGTCGACGACGCCATGATCGCCGTCGAAATGATGGTGGCGCGGCTGGAGGCGGGCGACACGCTGCGCAAGGCGGCGACCTATGTCTATACGTCCACCGCCTTCCCCATGCTGACCGGTACATTGGTAACAGTGGCGGGCTTCATCCCGATCGGACTCAACAGCAGCGCGGCCGGCGAATTCACCTTCAGCCTCTTCGTGGTCATCGCGATCTCGCTCGTCGTGTCCTGGGTCGTGGCGGTCATCTTCACGCCGCTGCTCGGCGTCACGATCCTGCCGAAGAGCATGAAGAACCATCATGAGCAGAAGGGCTGGTTCGGCCGCACCTTCGCGCGCATCCTCGATGTCTGCATGCGCTGGAAATGGACGACGATCGTTGCGACCGTGCTCATCTTCTTCGTCTCGGTCTTCGCCATGCGCTTCGTGCCGGAGCAGTTCTTCCCGTCGTCGGACCGTCCGGAACTCGTCATCGACTGGGCCTTGCCGCAGAACGCCTCGATTGCCGAGACCAATGCGCAGATCGCGAAGTTCGAAGAGGAAAAGCTGAAGGGCAATCCGGATATCGAGCGCTGGTCGTCCTATGTCGGGGAAGGGGCCGTGCGTTTCCTCCTGTCCTTCGACGTGCAGCCGCCGTCGCCGGCCTTCGGCCAGACGGTCATCGTCAGCAAGGATCTGGAGGCGCGTGACCGTCTGAGGGCCGATCTTCAGGACTATTTGCGCAAAACCTTCGTCGGCACGGATGCTCTGGTCAAGCTGCTCGATATCGGCCCGCCGGTAGGACGGCCGATCCAGTATCGCCTCAGCGGCCCCGATATCCAGGAGGTGCGCAGCCAGGCGCTGGCGTTCGGCGAATTGCTCGGCAGAAACAGCCGTCTCGGCGATATCGTATATGACTGGAACGAGCCGGCGCGCGTCGTGAAGGTCGATGTCCTCCAGGACAAGGCCCGCCAGCTCGGCGTGACCTCGCAGGATATCGCCTCGGCGCTGAACGGCGTCACCGGCGGCACCACCGTCACCCAGATCCGCGACGACGTCTATCTGATCGACGTCATCGGCCGGGCGCGGGCGGTGGAGCGCGAATCCATCGAGACCCTGCGTCAGCTCCAGCTGCCGACGGCAAACGGCACCTCCGTGCCGCTCGCCGCCGTCGCGAACTTCCGTTACGAAATGGAGCAGCCCGTCGTCTGGCGCCGCTCGCGCCAGCCCACCATCACCATCAAGGCGAGCATCACGGGCGGCGTGCAGCCGGCGACGATCGTCTCGGAGATGGACAAGGACGTCGCAAGCTTCCGCGACACACTGCCCGCCGGCTACCAGATCACGGTTGGAGGTTCGGTGGAGGAAAGCGCCAACAGCCAGGCGCCGATCATCGCGGTCGTGCCGCTGATGCTGTTTGCCATGGCCACCATCCTGATGCTGCAATTGCAGAGCTTTTCGCGGCTGTTCCTCGTCTTCGCCGTAGCGCCGCTCGCACTCATCGGGGTGGTCATCGCGTTGCTGGGGAGCGGCGCGCCGCTCGGCTTCGTGGCGATCCTCGGCGTGCTTGCGCTGATCGGCATCCTCATCCGCAACTCGGTCATCCTCGTCGTGCAGATCGAGGACCTGAAGCGGGAGGGCATGCATGCCTGGGATGCCGTGCGGGAAGCGACGGAACACCGCATGCGGCCGATCATGCTGACGGCGGCCGCGGCCAGCCTGGCACTCATCCCCATTTCGCGCGAAGTGTTCTGGGGGCCGATGGCCTACGCCATGATGGGCGGCATCATCGTCGGCACGGTGCTGACGCTACTCTTCCTGCCGGCGCTCTATATCGCCTGGTTCCGAATCAAGCCGGAAGAACGGCAGGAGCCCGTGGCTCAGCCGGAGCCGGTTGAAGCGACATAGTGCTCTCTCAATTTCGCCCATATCCCTCGAAAGGGTGAGGCAAGGCACGGTTCCGAAAAGGAGCCGTGCTTGCGCGCTGCTGATTCCTCTGGACAAGCCTGCGGCCAGTTTGCTGGTCTTTGCTGTCGGCTGGGAGCGGTTGCGTTCTTTTTGTCGCACCCTCCGTTAAAAAGCCGGTGGAAAAAGTTGATTTTGAACACAAACGGGCAAGCCCGCTTTTCAGGCCGTAACGAATGTGCAAGGGATTTGCTCCATGGTGTCGGCGGGGGCCGTGTGGGTGTGCGTGATTGGGACAAGGTTTGGTCATGGGACTTGACGAAACGTCTGAACTGCATGTCTATGCCGATCCGTCGTGGCGAGCGGCCGGCTCTTGCCTCGTGTCTATGAAGGCGCGGTCAACAGGAAATGCAGTGTGATGATCGGAATTGAAGACGTGAGCGGGCTGCGCAAGGCGTTGAGCGTATTTGCGCGTATTCTTGCGGCCGGCACGGTGTTGACGCTGGCCGGTTGCGTGGTCCCCAATGACGGGCCGCTGACCCAGGAAGTGCTTTCCGCCGGCGCGGGCGGCAAGACCTACGAAATTCCCCAGACCAAGCTCATCTTCGACGTCGTCGATATCGACCAGCGCGTCGCCAATGGTGTGAATGCCGGCGTTCGCCAGGGGTTCTCGAGCACCTTCGGCTTCGGCGGTGGCGGCAGCACGCCGGTCATCGGTGTCGGCGACCGCCTGGAAGTCACCATTTTCGAAGCCGGTCCCGATGGCCTCTTCTCGACCGTCGAGCGCAAGTCGACGACGATCCCCGTCGTCGTGCAGCCGGATGGCCATGGCCAGATTCCCTATGTCGGTTCCGTGCGTTTCGCCGGCATGACCATCGATTCCGCTCGCTCGACCATCGTCGAAGCGCTGAAGGCTAAGGCCGTCGAGCCCGATGTCATCGTGGCGATGGCGGACAATGCCTCGCGCACCGTGTCTGTCCAGGGTGATGTGAACAAGTCCTCGATCGTACCGCTGGGCCTGAACGGCGTTCACCTCAGCGAGGCGATCGCCATGGCGGGTGGCGCGTCCAAGCAGCCTTACGACACCTATGTCAGCCTGAAGCGCGGCGGCCGCTCGCGCTCGGTTCTGCTGCAGACGGTCATCGACAATCCGAAGGAAGACATTTACGTCAAGCCGGACGATCAGATTTATGTCAGCTACGATCCGCAGACTTTCTCGGCGCTCGGCCAGACGGAAAAGAGCGGCAAAATCCCGTTCAACGCCGCCAAGCTCAGCCTCGTCGAGGCCGCAGCGCTCGCTGGCGGTGGCAATATCGCGACGGCTGATCCCAAGGGCTATTTCGTCTTCCGCTATGAAAACGAAAACGTCTATCGCAGTGTCGTCGGTGACGATCGCTTCCGTGATCTGATCTCGCGCGGCATGGCGCCGGATGGCGAGGGACGCTATCCGATCGTCTATCGCCTCGATCTCGGCGCGACGCAGAGCTATATCATCGCTCAGAACTTCCCCGTTCGGAACAAGGACGTGATCTATCTGTCGCGCCACATCGCCACGGATTTCGCGAAGTTCATGACCATTCTTTCCAGCGGATCCAGTGCGGCCTACAATATCACGCGTACCGCAAACGCGCTTTGACGGCGTCGCGTGTTGCCTCCGTGGTGCCGGTAGGCGCCACGGATTTGGTGCGGCGATCCGCCTGATCGATAGGAAGCTGGATGGCCGATCGGGCACGCAAGACCTATGCGCTTCTTTCGTATGGCCTGTGGCAGCAGCGGGACGACATCGCTCGCTTGCTTGACGCCGATATCGTTGCCTGGCCCTTCGTTCTTCCGCGCAGGATAGATGGTTTTGTCGGCTGGGGGCGGCGTCCTTCAGGGATACGCGCCGCGCAGCTTGCCAAACTGTTGGGCAAAGAAGTCCTCACGCTCGAGGATGGCTTTCTGCGCGGCTTTGCGCCGGGACAGGCGGAGCCGAGCCATTCCTATGTGATCGACCGGCAGGGCATCTACTTCGACGCGCGGCAGCCAAGCGATCTCGAAAACCTGCTGGCGCAGCCGCAGACCGATCCGCTGGCGCTGGAACGGGCGCGCCTGATGATGGCATGGCTGCGGGAAGAGCGCCTGTCCAAATACAACAACAGCCCGCTCGTGACCCCGGCAGCGGCCGGCGTGCCGCAAGGTCGTTCCTTCGTTCTTCTCGTCGATCAGGTCGCAGGCGATGCTTCCATTGCCGGAGCAGGCGCAAACGCGGCGCGTTTCCAGGTCATGCTGGAGCACGCTGCGGCGTCCAATCCGGGCAAGACGCTCGTCGTGCGCACCCATCCCGCCGCGGGCGAGAAAAGCCTGCTGCGCCAGGCCGCGGCAGCGCTTGGCCTGTTTATCGTCGTGCCGGAGCGCATGAACCCCTGGCCGCTGCTGGAAGAGGCTGACAGCGTCTATACGGTGTCGAGCCAGCTCGGCTTCGAAGCGCTGATGGCCGGGCGCCCGGTTCATTGCTTCGGCTCAACCTATTATTCCGGCCGGGGCCTGACGGTGGATCACGGAGAGCTGGCTGCCACCAAGCCGCCAGCCTCCCTGGAACAGGTTTTCCACGCGGCCTTTCTCGAATACACGCGCTATCTGGACCTGCACACGCGGCAGCCCTGTACGGCGGAATGCGCTGTCGAGCAGGCGATCACCACGCGCAACCAGCGCTCCCGTCTGACCCGCAAGGTCTTTACGGCAGGGTTTTCGCCGTGGAAGCGCCGCGCCATGACGCCGTTCCTGAAGGGCATGGCGGGCGATCCCGTGCACCTGCGCTCCATGGACGCGGCCGTGCCGGCGGCACAGGCGGCGGGTGGCATCGTGGCGGTGTGGGGCAGTGACAGGCCTTTGCCGGATGCCGTGCCCGCGATCCGTCTCGAGGATGGCTTCATCCGCTCGAAGGGCCTCGGTGTGGCGCTGACGCTTCCGTCCTCGATCGCCATCGACGATGATCATGTCTATTACGACGCGCGGGGCGCGAGCCGCCTTGAAACACTGATCGCGGAGGGGGTGTTCGACGAGCGCCTGCTGGCCCGTGCCCGAAGCCTTGCCCAGCTTCTAATCGACCGCGGTGTTTCGAAATATAATCTCGGCACGGTCGCCGAAGCGCCCGTCGTGGCGGACGGACGGATGAAGATCCTCGTCCCCGGTCAGGTCGAGAAAGATGCCTCCATCCGCTACGGTTCACCGAAGGTGCGGTCCAATGCCGGGCTCGTCACTGCGGTACGCGCACTCTTTCCCGACGCCTTCATCGTCTATAAGGCGCATCCAGATGTGGTCTCCGGCGTTCGAAGTGGCGGCGAGGCGCCGCGCGATGCGGACCGAATCGCCACGGATGGAGACATACTCCAATGGATCGCCTGGGCCGATCGTGTGGAAACCATGACGTCGCTGACCGGTTTCGAAGCGCTGCTGCGCGGCAAGCCCGTCGGCGTGCATGGCATGCCGTTCTATGCCGGCTGGGGCCTCACTGACGACCGCCTGACCATCCCGCGCTGCCGGCGCAGAATCAGTCTCGATATGCTCGTCGCCGCGAGCCTCATCGTCTATCCGTTCTATGTGCACCCCCTGAGCCGCCTTCCATGCCGACCGGAGGACCTGATCGCCGAAATTTCCGGCGGCGCCATGAAAAAGTCGGGTCCACTTGGCATGCTTTTTTTGGGTGCGGCGCAGCAAATAAACCGATTGGGGGTCTTGTTGCGCGACTCGCGGTTGCGGTAGTATAACAACCGCAAGGTGGGGATTGCAGTGCCGATCGGGTCATGGACATAGTTGCCCGTTCACATCGCATAGGGGATTTTCGGAGAAGGGTGGCGGATGCAATTGCTAAAGAGGCAGGTTTATGCCATGACGGGTGCCTTCAGCACCATTGCGAGTTGAGCCAGCCTGTCATGACTGAGCAGCATGATCCAGATTTGAAGGCCGGTCGATTTGAGTCCGAGCAGGGTTCCTTGCGTGGTTCGCGCCTGATCAATCTTTCATTGCGCCGCAAGCTTTCGAAACGTTTTCCCTCCAAGAGTGCGCCGCGCGTGCTTCTGTTGCAGGGACCGGTTGGCCCGTTCTTCCGCAAGGTACAGAATCTTCTCAATCAGAATGGTTTCGAAGCCTGGCGAGTCTGCTTCAATGCGGGCGACCGGCTCTTTGCGCGCGGCAATCAGAATCTTCATTTCTCGGGTACTGCAGACGCTTGGCGAGAATGGTTTACCGAGATTGTCGGTGAACATGGTTTCGACTATGTCGTGCTTTTTGGCTGCGAGCGCGAAATCCACCGAATTGCGAGTGAGCAATGCGCGGTGCTGGGTGTTCCAGTCCTCTGTCTTGAAGAAGGATATATCCGCCCCGGTTTCGTTACGATGGAACTTGGCGGCAATAACTGGCGCTCCCCGGCCATGGGTAAGTTGCCGGAGGAGGGGGACTCTGACTCCCGAACGGAACGGCCGAAGGGTGCAAGCTTCCCTTCTTCCTTTGGCGCTATGGCGACCTACGCCTATACCTATTTCGCCGTGCGTGGTGTGTTCTCCAGGCCGAGCGAGCGCAAGCTGTTCCACAAGCCCAGACGCTCGTTCGTGCGGGAAATGTTCTACTGGATCAAGAACTACTACAGGAAGTTCAGCAATCTCGGCCGCAATTACCGCTGCATGGAGCGGCTGCTTGAGCACCACGACAAGCGGTACTATCTGGTGCCGCTGCAGGTGCATGACGACGGCCAGCTCGGTGCCGCTGCGAGCGGTTGGAGCAATCAGAAACTCGTTCTGAAATCGATCGTATCCTTCGCGCGAAACGCACCCGCGTCGGCTCAGCTCGTGTTCAAGATCCATCCCATGGAGCGCGGACACAGCCAGGACAGTCAATTCATTCGCCAGGTAAGCGTCCTGAACAATGTAGCCGACCGGGTTCATATCCTCGATGGCGGGTCGCTCGGCCTTTTGACACGCCATTCTGCTGGCATGGTGACGATCAACAGCACATCAGGCCTCTCTGCTTTGCAGCACGGTGTTCCACTTGCCGTTTTGGGCCAGGCATTCTATCGGCATCCAGCCCTCGCCTTTTGTGTCAACAAGGGTATCGAACTCGATCAGTTCTGGTCGTCTGGTCATGTGGCTCCAGCAAACCTGCGGCGTGAATACCTGAATTGGATCACCCGCAAATGCCTGCAGCCGGGTGATTTCTATGCCTATGAGGGAATGGAAATTGCAGCGAATTCGCTTCTTATGAAGTTGCGTGACATTGTCGAATCCTCTGGATCCGTAACGCCACTGCGGCCGTCAGTCGGCGCGGTCAATTACACGCCCGAGCGTCTGCGCGCTGCCGGTGGCACATAAGCTGACTGTACTGAGTATGCAAAACGGCGACGGCCGCTGCTAGGCCGATTTTCGCTGCGCGGCCGAGGAGCGCAAAATTTCCTCGTGAACCTGAATGGCTTCTTCAATGTCGTTGAAGAACGTCAGCTGTCCATTGTGCATCACGCCGCCTACATCGCAGAACGAGCGAAGCAGGCCTGCCGAATGTGAAACGAGCAGAAGCGAGGAATTCTCCCGCCGCTGTTCGAAAACGTCCTTGCACTTCTTCTTGAATGTGGAATCGCCGACGGCGATGACCTCGTCGATCAGGTAATATTCGAACTCGATCGCCATACAGATGCCGAAGGCAAGGCGCGCTTTCATGCCGGCGGAATAGGTCTTGACCGGCATATCCAGGTAAGCCCCGAGTTCCGAGAACTCCGTGACGAAGTCGAGCACCTTGTTCCGCGGCTTGCCGTAGATGTCGGCAATAAAACGGGTGTTCTGAGCGCCTGTGAGCTTGCCGTGCACACCGCCATTGAAACCAAGCGGCCAGGAAATTCTGCCTTCACGTAGAATACGGCCGGAGTCCGGCATTTCTCCGCCGGAAATCATGTTCATCAGCGTGGATTTTCCCGCGCCGTTCCTGCCGAGGATGCCGATATTGATGCCTGGCGGAAAGGTCGCAGTGAAATTGTCGAGGATGATCTTTTTCCCCCCGTCAGGGCGGGGATACGCTTTACAGACTTTATCGAAGATGATCATGAGTTGATGATCTTTCGGCGGAAGATGCGTTCCATCGTCAAGCCAATTGCAAGCATGCCGGTGGAGAGGCCAACCAGGTATTCCTTGCTGAGCAAGGGGTTGTAGTCGAGATAGGTCGATGTGCGGAACCATTCAACGCAGTGCAGGAACGGGTTCCACCAGAGAATAGCCTGAAAATCCGGCGGTAGCTGGGACGGCAGGAAGAAGACCCCTGACATCAGCATGAGAGGCAGGCTGAGCATGTTGAGGAACGTGTCGTAGCGCGGAAAAAGGCCGCTGACCATCGCGTTAAAAACCGCAAAAGAGAGCGCGAAATACAAGACGGCCAGCAGGCATTCTGCAAAATCCGCGGGATAGACAATGACCGCACGGTCCATCGTGAGCGAAAGCCCTCCCAGGAACAGCCAGCAAATAATGAGCCAGAGCGTCGATTCCGTGAGGAACGCTGCAATGATGGTATCCAGGGGACGGACCAAGGGATAGGTCAGCATCGGCTGGTTGCTGATAATTGCCCGCTCCGACTTGCGCGCGATACCACGCGTCATTCGAAAACCGAAAACACCTGTCATCACGAAGAGGAGTGCGTTGTCCCCGAAGGGGATGCTCGTATCCATCGATGTGTGGAGCACAATGAAGATGGCAACATAGGCCATGGGTTCGAGCAGAACCCATACCACGCCCATACGGCTTTCGCCGAAGCGCGTCACCGCACTCCTCACGACAAGCGCGGCGATAACCCGTACATTTTCGCTGAGAGCGTAAGCGAAACTCTTCTCGGATACTACCTTCATTGTGCGGCTCGTGGTCGGGGTGCCGTCAGATCGCATGATCCTTGACGGAGCGGAATACGAAGTAGCCGATGAGCCAGAAGCCGAATGAAGCCAGGAGAACGATACCCGTATTCAGGACGCTGAATGGATAAAGGGCCACTTCCGGTTCGCGCGGCGGGACATACACGGCGAAATACCGTTCCTGCTTCTGCGCTTCCTGCATGGACGATTCCAGTGAGGCCAGTGACGCCGTATAGGCTTTAACAGCAAACTCCTGCTCGACGCCGAGTTCGGAGAAACGGCTGATCATCTGCGGCAGAGCGTTCGATGTATCGACGCCCGCGCGTGTCGTCTTGCTGTCGGCTGGTTGATCGGTATCTCCGGTCAGGCGTTTTTTCTGCTCGACCAATTGCGCTTCAAGCGCGCTGATATTGCGTTCGATCACCCGTGCCGAAGGTGCATCGCTGCTGACGGAATCGACGAGTGCCTTGTAGCGTGTGCGAAGGTTTGCCAGTTCCTGTTCGAGCGAGCTTATGATCGTTGCTTCCATCGTTGCAACCGCAGTCGGATCGACGGCCTGCTCGGTTATCTGCAATTCGGTCATTTGCTTGCGAATGTTGCGCAAGCGCTCTTCGGAGCGCGCCACCTGCTGGTTGGCAGTCTCGATGACCTGCCGACGCGACTTGTCCGAAAGGGTGTTCACCAGATGCTCGGAAACCGCCAGAATGGACTCGGCGACCTGCTTTGCGTCGCTCGATGAGAACGCGAAGACGCGCATCGTCACGTTGCCGGTGGTCGTGTTGTAGCTGACATTGATCATGTCACGCCAGTAATCGCGGAATTCGTCCAGCGAGCGCGTGCCGTTCTCGCGATAGAGGAAGTCGATCGTCGGACGGGAATACACCGTCCGGATATCGACGCCTGTCTGTTCCCTGATATCGGGCAGGATCTGGGCGGAGTGAATGTAATCCGCGACGATGTAGGAATCGCTGGACTGGCCGCCCCCGCCGACGAGAGCCGGCAGTCCCAAAGCACCCAGAGACGGTTGATTGGCGCCGCGAACGGCAAATTGCGTCTCGACGACATATTGCGGGCTGGCAATGAAGGCGAAGTAGAGCGCGGTCAAAATGGTGGGGAGGACCACAGCGAGGCCGAAGGAGATAGACGTCCATGGAAGCTGGCGCTTCCGCTTCGGCATTTCAGGCAGCGTCAAGATGGTCTTGACGATGTCGGTCGCCTTGCGGGCGCGTGCACCAAGTCCATCTTCGTCGTCTGCAAGCGCAACGGCGGGGCGCTTCGCCGGAGCCGGCTTTTTGATGGCCACGACTTTCTTGTCGTCGGCGCGCTGCTGGGCGCGCTGCTTGGCGATATCAAGCAGGCTGCTGGCACCGGTAGCGACGTGGGGCTCGGCTTCCGCCTGTGCGGGCGTCTTTTCTTCTTTCACGTCGGACCACTCTTTCCAAAGAAAACGGGTTAGTCGCCTAAATGCTTGTCTTCGGCAGATTATTCGAAATAACCTTTACAGACAACAAAAATGCCATGGGCAATCCGGGAGAACGGTCCCTCCGACAGCGATTTTCCGCATTTTTCGTCCCCCCGAGGCTCGGCTTTGTCGCCACGCAATCGGGTTATTTTATGGCCCTGCCGGCGTCCCCGCTCCAGCCCGCACCTGAAGCGATGAAGTTCGGGTTGGCGAAGTCGGTGTCGTTGGGCTGGTTGCGTTTGCCATAGGCAAGCGGCGCGCCGTCGAGGGTGCGGGTTTCGCCGCCGGCCGCGCGCAACACGGCGTCGCCCGCGGCGGTGTCCCATTCCATGGTGCGGCTGAAGCGGGGATAGACGTCGGCGAGGCCTTCGGCGACGAGGCAGAATTTCAACGAGGAGCCGATGGCCGTGCAGGCGTCGATGCCGTGGTCCTCAAGGAAACGCCCGGTCTCGGGCGTATCGTGCGAGCGGCTTGCGACGGCGGTCAGCGCCTTGCCGCGACCCCGGCAGCCGATACCTTGCCGGTTGGCGAGGGTGTGACCATCTGCCACGGTGAAGCGTTCCGCGCGGCCGTCGACGGCAATGAAGCCGGCGGCAAGCGCCGGCGCATAGACGATGCCGGCGATCGGCACGCCCGATTCGATGAGGGCGATGTTGACGGTGAACTCGTTGCGGCCGGCGACGAATTCCTTGGTGCCGTCGAGCGGATCGACGAGGAAGAACAGGCCGCCGGAAATGTCGGGCACTTGGCCGGCGGCGACCGCTTCTTCGGCGATGACGGGAATCTGCGGGAAATGCCGGGCGAGTGCCGCGAGAATCACACGCTCGGCCTCCTCATCCGCCTCGGTGACGGGAGAGCTGTCCGGCTTGAAATGCACATCAGGGCCTGCGCTGTGAATGGCCATGATGGCACGGCCGGCGGCGAGCGCGGCACTTTCCATCACGCGTTTCAGCTCTGCTGCCTCTGCCTGCATCGTTTCCGGCCTTTCTGCTTCTGGCTTAGCCTCGGCGTTGCCGGAAAGCAAATACTGCATGTGGAAACCGCGCCGGACTTTCGCCATGGACTTGCCGTTTGTGCTGCATATGCGAATGTGGCGCGTCTGATCCGGGATTTTTCATGCGCTACTCCGCTCTTTCGATCTTAAAACAAGCCTTTGCCGGAAATCTCGGCTGGAAACCTGCCTGGCGGGAGCCCGAACCGAAGGCGCACTACGATGTGATCGTCGTTGGCGGCGGCGGGCATGGCCTTGCGACGGCCTATTATCTCGCCAAGGAATTCGGCATCCGCAATGTCGCGGTCATCGAGAAGGGCTATCTCGGCTCCGGCAATGTCGGCCGCAATACGACGATCGTGCGATCGAACTACATGCTGCCGGGCAACGAGCCTTTCTACGAGTTTTCGATGAAACTGTGGGAGGGCCTGGAGCAGGACCTCAACTACAATGTCATGCTCTCCCAACGTGGTATCATCAGTCTCTTCCATAATGACGGCCAGCGCGATCATTATATCCGCCGCGGCAACGCCATGATGATGGAGGGGGTTGCGGCGGAGCTTCTCGACCGCGAGACTCTGAAGAGCATGCTGCCCTTCCTGAATTTCGACCATGGACGCTTCCCGATCATCGGCGGCCTGCTGCAGCGCCGGGCGGGCACGGCACGGCACGATGCCGTTGCTTGGGGTTTTGCGCGCGGGGCCGACCGGCTCGGCGTCGATCTCATCCAGAATTGCGAAGTCACCGGCATCCGCCGCGAGAACGGCGTCGTCACGGGTGTCGAGACGACGAAGGGTTTCATCGGCTGCAACAAGCTGGCGCTGGCGGCGGCGGGCAACTCGTCGCGCGTCGGCGAAATGGCGGGGTTGAAGCTGCCGCTGGAAAGCCATGTGCTGCAGGCCTTCGTGACGGAGGGGCTGAAACCCTGCATCGATCACGTCATCACCTACGGCGCGGGGCATTTCTATATCTCGCAGTCGGACAAGGGCGGGCTGGTCTTCGGCGCGGAGATCGACGGCTATTCCTCCTATGCGCAGCGCGGCAACCTTGCGACGGCCGAGCATGTGATGGAGGAGGGGGTGACGATGATCCCCGGTCTTTCGCGCGTGCGCGTTCTGCGCAGCTGGGGCGGGGTCATGGACATGTCGATGGACGGCTCGCCGATCATCGACCGGACGTCCATCGAAAATCTCTATCTCAATTGCGGCTGGTGCTACGGCGGCTTCAAGGCGACGCCGGCCTCCGGCTTCTGTTTCGCGCATCTTCTGGCCAAGGGCGAGAGCCATCATGTGGCGCGCGCGCTGCGGCTCGATCGCTTCGAGCGTGGCTTCCCCATCGACGAGGCGGGTGCAGGCACCCAGCCCAACCTGCATTGAGCTGAACCATGGCAAGCCTGATTTCCTGCCCGCATTGCGGCACGCGGCCCAAGGAAGAGTTTTTGATCCGTGGCGATGCCACGCCCGTTCGCCCTGCGCCGATGGCGGCCGAAGAGGTGTGGCACGACTATGTGCATCTGCGCGCCAATCCGCGCGGCCGCATTCGCGAACATTGGCAGCATGTCGCCGGCTGCCGGCGCTGGCTGGTGGTGGAGCGGGACAATTTTACCCATGAGGTGTTCGGCGTGACCGATGCGGCCAAGGCCGGGGAGGGCGCGCGATGACGGCCTATCGCCTCGCATCCGGCGGTCTCGTCGATCGCAGCCATGCCGTCCGCTTCACCTTTGATGGTACGAGCCTCACGGGCCATTCCGGCGATACGCTGGCCTCAGCCTTGCTTGCCAACGACACGCTGCTTGTCGGCCGCAGCTTCAAATATCATCGCCCGCGCGGCATCGTGACTGCTGGACCCTCCGAGCCGAACGGGCTGGTGACGGTCGGCAGCGGCCCGCGGCGCGATCCCAACACCAGGGCGACGGTTGCCGAGCTCTATGACGGTCTGGAGGCCCGCAGCCAGAACCGCTGGCCGAGCCTTGCCTATGACATCGGCGCCGTGAACAACCTGATGTCGCGGTTCCTCTCGGCCGGGTTCTACTACAAGACCTTCATGTGGCCGGCCGCCTTCTGGGAAAAGGTCTATGAACCGCTGATCCGCCGTGCCGCCGGCCTCGGCCGCACCGACCTGCCGCGCGATCCTGACAGCTACGAGAAGAGTTGGGCGCATTGCGACCTGCTCGTCGTCGGTTCCGGGCCGGCGGGTCTGTCCGCAGCGCTCGTCGCTGCCCGCTCGGGCCTGCGTGTCATCCTTGCCGAGCAGGATTTCGTGCTCGGCGGTGCGCTGCTCTCGGAGACGATGCCGATCGGCGGCGAGCCGCCTTATGTCTTCGCCCGCCGCGTGGTCGAGGAATTGCAGGGCAATCCCAATGTCACGCTCCTGCCGCGCACCACGGTGTTCGGCTGGTACGACGACAATGTTTTCGGTGCGGTAGAGCGCGTCCAGAAGGATGTCGCTGTCGTCGATGCCGCAAAGCCCGTCGAGCGGATGTGGCGCATCGTGGCGAAACACGCGATCCTTGCGAGCGGTGCCGAGGAGCGGCCGCTGGTGTTCGGCGGCAATGACCGGCCGGGTATCCTCACGGCGAGCGCGGTCAGCACCTATGCCAACCGGTTCGGCGTCGCCGCCGGCAAGTCCGTCGTCGTCTTCACCAATGGCACGTCCGGTTATCGCACGGCAAAGGATTTGATCGCGAAGGGTGTGGAGATCGCGGCACTGATCGATAGCCGCCCTGCATCCGGCGATGTCGCGCCGGCCGGTGTTCGCCTCATTCGCGGCGGCGCGATCGTCGATACGAAGGGGCGCCATCGTGTGCGGACTGTGGTTGCTGATCGCGGTGGCTTCGAGGAGCTGATTGCCTGCGACGCGGTCGCCATGTCGGGCGGCTGGAGCCCGGTCATCCATCTCGCCTGCCAGCGCGGCGGCAAGCCGGTCTGGTCGGAGGCGCTTCAGGCGTTCCTGGCGCCGGATGTCGGCGCGGGGCTCGTCATGGCGGGGGCTGCGGCGGGGCACTATCGCCTCTCCGAATGTTTTGACGACGGTGCGCGTAAGGCCACGGCTATTGTTGAAGCGCTCAGCCGGCCGGCGGCCGGTCTCGAGCGTCCGGCAATTGGCGAGGAAGCCGATCCGTCCTTCACGGCGCTCTGGCATGTGCCGGGCGCGAAATCCAAGGCCTTCGTCGATTTCCAAAACGACGTGCACACCAAGGACCTGGGCCTCGCCGTGCGTGAGGGCTTCGGCCATGTCGAGCATGCCAAGCGCTACACGACGGGCGGCATGGCGACGGACCAGGGCAAGCTCGGCAATATCAACGCCATCGGCATTCTCGCCGGCATGCGTGGCGTCAGCCCCGCCGAGGTCGGCACCACGACCTTCCGGCCGTTCTACACGCCGGTTTCCTTCGGGGCGATGGCCGGCACGTCGATCGGCGAACATGCCATGCCCACCCGCCGCTCGCCGCTGCATGGCTGGGCGGCGCGCAACGGCGCAGTCTTCATCGATGCCGGGCTGTGGTATCGCTCCTCCTGGTTCCCGAAGGCCGGTGAGAAGACCTGGCGCGAGAGCGTCGATCGCGAAGTGCGCACCGTGCGCGAAAACGCCGGTCTCTGCGATGTCTCGACGCTCGGCAAGATCGAGGTCTTCGGGCCTGATGCGGCCGAATTCCTCAACCGGCTCTATTGCAATCCCGTGCTGAAACTGCCCGTCGGCAAGGCCCGTTACGGCCTGATGCTGCGCGAGGACGGTATGGTCTATGACGACGGCACGGTGAGCCGGCTCGGCGAAGAGCATTTCTTCGTCACCACGACGACGGCGATGGCCGGCGGCGTGCTCTCGCATATGGAGTTTGCCGCGCAGGTGCTGTGGCCGGACTTGCGCGTGCGCTTCCTCTCCGTCTCCGACCAATGGGCGCAGATGTCGATTGCCGGGCCGAAGGCGCGCACGATCCTGCAGGCCGTGGTCGAGGACGATATTTCCGGCGCGGCCTTCCCGTTCCTGGCGGCACGCGAGGTGCGGCTGAAGGGCAATCTCAAGGCGCGGCTGTTCCGCATCTCGTTTTCGGGCGAGCTTGCCTATGAGCTGGCGGTGCCGGCGGGGCATGGCGAGGCGGCGGCCGATGCGCTGATGCGGGCCGGTGCGCCGCATGGCATCTGCGCCTATGGCGTGGAGACGCTGAATGTGCTGCGCCTCGAAAAGGGCCATGTCACCCATGCCGAACTCGACGGCCGCGTGACGCCCGACGATGCCGGCCTCGGCCGCATGATGGGGTCGGGCAAGCCCGATTTCATCGGCAAGCGCCTCTCGAGCCGCTTCGGCCTGACGGCGGCGGACCGGATGCAACTGGTCGGCCTCAAATCGGTGGAGCTGGAGAAGGACATGCGGGCCGGCGCGCATCTCTTGAAGGACGGCGCAAAGCCCTCGACGATCAACGACCAGGGCTGGGTCAGCTCCACCTGTTTCTCGCCGACGCTCGGCGGCCACATCGCGCTCGCCTTCCTGAAATCCGGCCGCGAACGCTATGGCGAGAAGATCGTGGTCTGGGATCAGCTGCGCGGCGTGGAGACCTTTGCCGAGGTCTGCGATCCCGTCTTCGTCGATCCCGAAAACACCAAGCTGATGGCGTGAGGTAGAGGCGATGGCTTACGAATATCAGGCGGTGCATGCGCTGGACGGGACGATCGGTGCGATTGCCGAGCGGCGTGCGAATCACCTTTCCGTGCATCGCACGACGGCCGTTGCCATGGTGCTTGCCGTCCCCGGCCAGACGGCCGAGGCGGCCGGCATTCTCGTGTCGAACGGCGAGTTCGAGGCGCGGTTCTCCGGCCCCGGTGAATGGCTCGTCCTGTCGGAGGTGCATGCGCCGGAAACGCTTGCCGCGGAGCTTTCCGTCCGGCTCGGCGATTTCGCATTCGTCGTCGATCAGAGCCATGGCCGGGTCGTGCTGACGCTATCGGGTCCGGATGCCGCCCGCATTCTGGCAAACGGCATTGCGGTCGATCTGCATGCCGATGCCTTCCCGGTCGGGCGTGCGGCGAATGTGCTCTGCAGCCACCTCTCGGTCAACCTCGCCCACATCGGCGAGGAGCGTTTCGACCTCGTGGTGATGCGCAGCTTCGCCGAGGCGCTGGTCGATGATCTCAAGGTGATGGCGCGCAGCCACGACCTGTCGGTGGATTTCGCGACGCGCTGACGACGGTCCGCGCGCCGCTGCCCGACATTCAAAATCGACAAAGCGACATGAGGTTTCGCACCACGGGCTTGTGAGGCCTCCGGGGGACAAAATAGGCTGCGCTTCGTCTGCAGCACGAAGTTCCCTTCAACCCGCCAAGCCGGAGTTTTTCATGAAGAGCCATGCAAGGGTCGTCGTCATCGGGGGCGGCGTCGTCGGCTGTTCCGTCCTGTATCACCTCACCAAATTCGGCTGGACCGATGTTGTGCTCGTCGAACGCTCGGAACTGACCTCCGGCTCGACCTGGCATGCCGCCGGCGGCATGCACACGATCAACGGCGATCCCAACGTTGCCAAGCTGCAGAAATATACGGTGGAGCTCTACAAGGAGATCCAGGATTATTCCGGCCAGGACATCGGCCTGCACATGACCTCGGGCATGATGCTCGCCTCGACCAAGGACCGCTTCGACTGGATGAAGTCGATCCTCGCCAAGGGCCGCTACATGGGGCTCGACGCGCATCTGCTGACGCCGAATGAAGCGCATGACCTGATGCCGCTGCTCGATCCCGACCAGTTCGTCGGTGCGGTGTTCGATCCGGTGGAAGGTCATCTCGATCCCTACGGCACGACCCATGCCTATGCGAAATCGGCCAAGAAGAACGGTGCCGACATCTATCTGCACACCAAGGTAGAGGACCTCGTGCAGCGCGAGGACGGCAGCTGGCGCGTCATCACCAACAAGGGTGAGATCATCGCTGAGCACGTGGTCAACTGCGGCGGCCTCTGGGCGCGCGAGGTCGGCCGCATGGTGGGGCTCGAGCTGCCGGTGCTGGCCATGGAGCACATGTATCTCATCACCGAGGACATGCCCGAGGTGATCGAGTTCAACCAGACGCGCGGCAAGGAGCTGATGCACTGCGTCGATTTCGACGGGGAAATCTATCTCCGCCAGGAGCGCAACGGCATGCTGATGGGCACCTATGAAAAGGCCTGCCGCCCCTGGTCGCCGCTCAACACGCCCTGGGATTTCGGCCACGAACTGCTCGCAGAAGACATTGAGCGCATCACGCCGGAGCTGGAAGTCGGTTTCCGTCACTTCCCGGCTTTCAACAAGGCAGGCATCAAGAAGGTCATCAACGGCCCCTTCACCTTCTCGCCGGATGGGAACCCGCTCGTCGGCCCGGTGCGCGGCATGACGAATTTCTGGTCGGCCTGCGCGGTCATGGCCGGCTTCAGCCAGGGCGGCGGCGTCGGGCTGGCGCTCGCCAACTGGATGATCCATGGCGATCCCGGTTTCGACGTCTTCGCCATGGATGTTTCGCGCTACGGCGACTTCGCGACGCTCGGCTACACCAATGCCAAGGTGCGCGAAAACTATTCCCGCCGCTTCTCCATCCGCTATCCGAATGAGGAGCTGCCGGGCGGACGCCCGCTGCTGACCACGCCGATCTATGACAAGCTCAAGGAAGCCGGCGCCGTCTTCGGCGCCTCCTATGGTCTGGAGGCGCCGCTGTGGTTCGCGCCCGAAGGCGTAGAGGATCAGTTCTCCTGGCGCCGCTCGACCGATTTCGACACGGTCGGCGCGGAGGCCAGGGCGGTGCGCGAAAGCGTCGGCCTGATGGAGACGTCGGGCTTTGCGAAGTATGCGGTGAAGGGCAGGGGGGCGGAAGCCTGGCTCGACCGGCTGCTGACCTGCCGCATTCCGGCGACCGGCCGCATGACGCTCGCGCCCATGCTGAAGGATGACGGCAAGCTGATCGGCGACTTCACGCTGGCCAAGCTCGGCGAGGGCGATTTCCTGCTCATAGGCTCCGGCATCGCGGAAGACTATCACATGCGCTGGTTCGAGAGCCATCTGCCGGACGATGGCTCGGTGACGCTCGAGGCGTTGAACCTGTCGCTCGTCGGCCTCGCCATTGCCGGTCCGAAGGCGCGTGACGTACTGCAAAAGCTGACGCATCAGGATCTGTCGATGTCAGCTTTCGCCTTTATGGACGTGCGGCGCATGGATCTCTGCATGGCGCCGGCCGTTGTCGGGCGCGTCAGCTATACCGGCGATCTCGGCTATGAAATCTGGATGAAGCCGCAATACCAGCGCTACCTCTACGATCTCATCCTCGAAGCCGGTGCCGAATTCGGCATCCGCCTCTTCGGGCTTCGTGCCTTGAACGCACTGCGCCTCGAAAAATCCTATGGTAGCTGGTCGCGCGAATATCGCCCGCTCTATGGCCCGGTCGAGGCTGGGCTGGAGCGTTTCGTTGCGCTGCGCAAGGACGCCGATTTCATTGGCAAGGACGCGGCCAAGGCCGAGCGCGAGACGGGCGGGGAGCTGCGCCTGCGCACCTTCATCCTCGAGGCGAAGGACGCCGACGTGATCGGCGACG
>NZ_JBLZPK010000008.1:70234-76105 GCF_049199905.1 Shinella sp. M27 | reverse complement strand
TCTCCAGGCCGAACCGTTGTTCGATCCCTCTGGTGCGAAAATGCGAGGCTGATCGTCCCCTAACGTAAGGCGGCGATGTCCCAAATCGGGACATCGCCATTTCCGCTCTTTGTGCATCATTTTGCGCAAAGCCACCGATTTTCCTGCCGATTTTTTGGTTTCCGTGGCGTTAATTACGTCATTTAACGCTTCTTACTAAAGAAATTGTCGATCGGGGCTTTTTGGGCTTCCCTTTTGTATCGAAAGCGGTATGGAATCCCCCTGTCTAAACAAGCTCAAAAATGAGCGTCAAGAACAAGAGATGCGGCCCTCAGGAACCGCATCCGGGGGATTATATATGGAGTATTTCATCCAGCAGCTCGTCAACGGGCTGACGCTTGGATCTATTTATGGTTTGATAGCCATCGGCTACACCATGGTTTACGGCATCATCGGCATGATCAATTTCGCCCACGGCGATATCTTCATGCTGGGCGGATTTGCCGCTCTCATCACCTTCCTTCTTTTGACCAGCGTGTTCGCCGGCCTCCCGGTCGTGCTGCTGCTTCTGGTCATGATCGCTGCGGCGATGCTCACGGCATCGCTGTGGAACTGGACGATCGAGAAGGTGGCCTACCGGCCGCTGCGCGGATCCTTCCGGCTTGCGCCGCTGATCACCGCAATCGGCATGTCGATTGCGCTGTCGAACTTCATCCAGGTGACGCAGGGTCCGCGCAACAAGCCGATCCCGCCGATGGTGTCGTCGGTCTATAACGTCTTCGGCATCGCGATCTCGCTCAAGCAGTTGATCATCATGGTGCTGACGGTCGTTCTCCTGGCGACCTTCTGGTACATCGTCAACAAGACCTCGCTTGGTAGAGCGCAACGTGCGACCGAACAGGACCGCAAGATGGCGGCGCTGCTCGGTATCGACGTCGACCGCACGATCTCCGTGACCTTCATCATGGGGGCGTCGCTCGCGGCTGTCGCCGGCACCATGTACCTGATGTATTACGGCGTGACCGTCTTCACCGACGGCTTCATTCCGGGCGTCAAGGCCTTCACGGCCGCGGTTCTGGGCGGCATCGGCTCGCTTCCGGGTGCTGTTCTCGGCGGCCTGCTCATCGGTCTCATCGAGAGCCTGTGGTCCGCCTACTTCACCATCGACTACAAGGACGTCGCGACGTTCTCCATCCTCGCCATCGTCCTGATCTTCAAGCCGTCCGGTATTCTCGGACGACCGGAAGTCGAGAAGGTTTGATCATGTCCAACATTTCGAACACCAATGAGAGCGCCGGCGGTAATCTGACGGCGCGGGCTCTGCGCGAGGGCATTTTTGCCGGCATCATCGCGCTCGGCCTCTTCGTCCTCTTCGTCGGTCTCGAGACCACGCAGAACATCCGCAACGAACTCGTGCTGAACCAGCGCTGGGGTCTGCTGGCGATCTTCGTGATCATCGCTGCCGTCGGCCGCTTCCTGACCGTCGCCTATTTCCAACCCTCGATGGCGGCCCGCAAGGCTGCGGCGTCGAAGGTGGATACGGAAGAAAGTTTCTTCAAGCGCAATTTCAGCAAGATCGCGATCGCCGCGCTGCTGATCTATCCGCCGCTGATGGTCATGCTGTTCGGCGTGCAGGGCTCGCTGAAATGGGTCGACAATTTCGGCATCCAGATCCTCATCTACGTGATGCTGGCCTGGGGTCTGAACATCGTCGTCGGCCTCGCCGGCCTGCTCGATCTCGGCTACGTCGCCTTCTACGCGGTCGGCGCCTATTCCTATGCGCTTCTGTCGCAGCAGTTCGGCTTCTCCTTCTGGGTGCTTTTGCCGCTCGCCGGCATTCTGGCCGCCTTCTGGGGCATGATCCTTGGCTTCCCCGTGCTGCGTCTGAAGGGCGACTACCTCGCCATCGTGACGCTGGCCTTCGGGGAAATCATCCGCCTCGTGCTGATCAACTGGACGGAAGTGACCAAGGGTACTTTCGGCGTCTCGGGCATTCCGAAGGCTTCGATCTTCGGCATCTGGTCCTTCGATGTCAGTGCGCCGAACAACTTCGCCAAGGCCTTCGGCCTGCCGATGTCGTCGGCATACTACAAGATCTTCCTCTTCTATCTCATCCTGGCGCTGGCCCTGCTCACCGCCTATGTGACGATCCGCCTGCGCCGCATGCCGATCGGCCGCGCCTGGGAAGCGCTGCGTGAAGACGAAATCGCCTGCCGCTCGCTCGGCATCAACACGGTGACCACCAAGCTGACGGCCTTTTCCATCGGCGCTATGTTCGGCGGCTTCGCCGGCTCCTTCTTCGCCGTGCGCCAGGGCTTCGTCTCGCCGGAAAGCTTCGTCTTCCTGGAATCGGCGATCATCCTCGCCATCGTGGTTCTCGGCGGCATGGGCTCGCTCGTCGGTATCGCCGTCGCGGCGGTGGTCATGGTCGGCGGCACGGAACTGCTGCGCGAGATGACCTTCCTGAAGGCGGTCTTCGGGCCGGACTTCACGCCCGAGCTCTACCGCATGCTGATCTTCGGTCTAGCGATGGTCGTCGTCATGGTCTGGAAGCCTCGTGGCTTCGTCGGAAGCCGTGAACCGACCGCCTTCCTGCGGGAACGCAAGTCCGTCTCCGGCAGCTTCACCAAGGAAGGGCACGGCTGATGGCGCCCGAGACGAAGATAGCGACGAATACGATGACGAAAGATCCCATCCTGAAAGTCGAGCATCTCTCGATGCGCTTTGGTGGCCTCATGGCCATCAACGACCTCTCCTTCGAAGCCTATCGCGGCGATATCACCGCGCTGATCGGCCCGAACGGTGCCGGCAAGACCACGGTGTTCAACTGCGTGACCGGCTTCTACAAGCCGACCATGGGCATGATCACCATGCGCCAGAAGGCCGGCAAGGAGTTCCTGCTGGAACGCATGACCGACTTCGAGGTCAACCGCGATGCGAAGGTGGCGCGCACCTTCCAGAATATCCGGCTCTTCTCGGGTCTGACGGTTCTGGAAAACCTGCTCGTCGCCCAGCACAATGCGCTGATGAAGGCCTCCGGCTACACGATCCTCGGCCTGCTCGGCATGCCCGCCTATAAGAAGGCGGCGGCCGAATCGATCGATATCGCCAAGTACTGGCTGGAGAAGGCCAACCTCATCGAGCGTGCCGACGATCCGGCGGGCGATCTGCCCTACGGTGCGCAGCGGCGTCTCGAAATCGCCCGCGCTATGTGTACCGGCCCGGAGTTCCTGTGCCTCGACGAGCCGGCCGCCGGCCTCAACCCGCGTGAGTCGCAGGCGCTCAACGACCTGCTCCGCTCGATCCGCAACGACAGCGGCACGTCGATCCTGCTCATCGAGCATGACATGTCGGTTGTCATGGAAATCTCCGATCATGTGGTCGTGCTTGAATACGGGCAGAAGATCTCCGACGGCACGCCGGACCATGTGAAGAACGATCCGAAGGTTATCGCGGCCTATCTCGGTGTTGAAGATGATGAGGTCGAAGAGGTGATCGAGGAAATCGAGGTGATCGCGGAGAGCGAAGGTTCGCAGGGAGGGGCGCACTGATGAGCGATACACTTCTCAGCGTTCAGGGCGTGGAAACCTATTACGGTAACATCCGCGCGCTCGCCGGCGTCAATGTCGAGGTCAAGAAGGGCGAGATCGTCTCGCTGATCGGTGCCAACGGCGCCGGCAAGTCGACCTTGATGATGACGGTCTGCGGCAGCCCGCAGGCTCGCACCGGCTCCGTCATCTTCGACGGCGAGGACATCACCCGCTTGCCGACGCATCTCATCGCCCGTCGCCGCATCGCGCAGTCCCCCGAAGGACGTCGCATCTTCCCGCGCATGACGGTCTATGAAAACCTTCAGATGGGCGCGAGCCTCGACAATCTGAAGTATTTCAATGAGGACGTGGAAAAGATCTTCACGCTCTTCCCGCGCCTCAAGGAGCGCCAGTCGCAGCGCGGCGGTACGCTTTCGGGTGGCGAGCAGCAGATGCTGTCCATCGGCCGCGCGCTGATGGCGCGTCCGAAGCTTCTGCTTCTCGACGAGCCGTCGCTCGGTCTTGCGCCGCTGATCATCAAGCAGATCTTCGACGCCATCCAGGTCCTGAACCAGGAACAGGGCCTGACCGTGTTCCTCGTCGAGCAGAACGCCTTTGCCGCACTCAAACTCTCCCACCGGGCCTATGTGATGGTCAACGGCCAGGTGACGATGAGCGGCTCGGGCAAGGAACTTCTGGCCAATCCGGAAGTGCGTGCTGCCTATCTGGAAGGCGGACGCCACTAAGGCGCTGTAGGGAGAGAAGAAAAATGCAAGGAATTCTCTACGAAGAACCGTCTTTCTGGCAGTTCCTGTTCGTCAGCGTCATCATGGGCGGTTGGACCGCTTGGCGTACGGGCAAGAGCGTTGCGGACGGTTGGCAGAACTACGGAACGCTGGTCGTCTACGTCCTTCTTCTGGGCGCAGCCATTCGTTTCGTGCACCACGCGCTGTTCCACGGCACCATGCTCACGCCGCAGTACTATGTCGTGGACACCGCCGTGCTTTTGTTGTTTGCTACGCTCGGCTACCGCTATTACCGTACGCGGCAAATGACCAATAACTACTACTGGCTCTATGAAAAGGCTTCGCCCTTTTCCTGGAAATCCAAGTAACCAGAGGGAACGCCGCGACCGGTTCACGGCCGCGGTCTCAAAGATACCGGCGCAATGAATGCGGGTGTTGCGACCGGTTGAAACGAACCCGCAATCAAATTTGGGAGTAATAATATGAAGAAGTCTCTCATGTCGGCTGTTGCTTTGGCTGCAATGGTCGCTTTCAGCGGCAGCGCCTGGGCCGACATCCTGATCGGCGTCGGTGGCCCGATCACCGGCCCGAACGCTGCCTTCGGCGCACAGCTGCAGAAGGGTGCCGAGCAGGCTGCTGCCGACATCAACGCAGCCGGCGGCATCAACGGCGAGCAGATCAAGATCGTGCTCGGCGACGACGTTTCCGACCCGAAGCAGGGCGTTTCGGTCGCCAACAAGTTCGTCGCTGACGGCGTGAAGTTCGTCGTCGGTCACTTCAACTCCGGCGTTTCCATTCCGGCATCGGAAATCTACGCTGAAAACGGCATCCTGCAGATCACGCCGGCGTCCACCAACCCGACCTACACGGAACGTGGCCTGTGGAACACCTTCCGTACCTGCGGCCGTGACGACCAGCAGGGCGCCGTAGCCGGTTCCTTCATCGCTGCCAACTTCAAGGACGCCAAGGTTGCCGTCGTTCACGACAAGACCCCGTATGGCCAGGGCCTTGCCGACGAAACCAAGAAGGCAATGAACGAAGCCGGCATCACGGAAGTGATCTATGAAGGCGTCAACATCGGCGACAAGGACTTCTCCGCTCTCATCGCCAAGATGAAGGAAGCCGGCGTTTCCGTCGTCTATTGGGGTGGTCTGCACACAGAGTTCGGCCTGATGGAACGCCAGGCTGCCGACCAGGGCCTGAAGGCAACCTTCATGTCGGGTGACGGCATCGTTTCGAACGAACTGGCTTCGATCGCCGGCGACGCCGTCGACGGCACGCTGATGACCTTCGCTCCGGATCCGCGCAAGAACGAAGCTGCAAAGGAACTCGTCGAGAAGTTCCGTGCATCGGGCTTCGAGCCGGAAGCCTACACGCTGTACTCCTATGCTGCCGTTCAGGTCATCGCTGAAGGCGCCAAGGCTGCCGGCGGCGTAGATCCGCAGGCCGTTGCCGAAGCCATCAAGGCGAAGGGTCCGTTCAAGACCGCTATCGGCGAACTCGGCTTCGACGAAAAGGGCGACATCACCCGTCCGGACTACGTCATGTACACCTGGAAGAAGGGTGACGACGGCAAGTACACCTACGTCGAAAACCAGTAATCGGTTTTTCACGGA
>NZ_JBLZPK010000008.1:51655-69918 GCF_049199905.1 Shinella sp. M27 | reverse complement strand
GCGGCGTCTGCCCGAACTGCGGCGGCGACTTCGTGCGCCGGCCGGTGCGACCGGCCGCGCTGCTGGCAAAATATCCCGCCTCCACCCGTCGCGTGCTCAAGGCCGAAGGCTGCGGGCCGGCGGAAGCGGCGTGAGGGCAGGGCATGATTTCAGGCCGCTTCTCCAGTGTTTTCCTCGCTGCCTTCCTCGTCTCGGCATCCTTTTGCGCTGCCGAGCAGATCGATTGCGAAAACGCCCAGACGCAGATGGACATGAACATCTGCGCCGACCAGGACTACCAGCACGCCGACAAGGCGCTCAACGCCGCCTACAAGAAGGCCGTCGCCGCCGCGCGCGAAATGGACGACAACGTCAAGGACATGGGTGAGGCCTATGTCGGCGCGGTAGATGCGTTGAAGCGCGCCCAGCGGGCCTGGATCGGTTATCGCGACGGCCAGTGCGAATTTGCCGGCTTCGAGGCGCGTGGCGGGTCGATGGAGCCGATGCTGGTGTCCGGCTGCCTTGCCGATCTCACGCGCAAGCGGACCGACGAGCTGAAGGCCGTCTACGAGCAGCAGAACTGAGGGGCGCCCGGTGCCGCGCAGGATCGTCATCGTCGGCAATGGCGCCATTCCGGAGGGCGTGGCCGAAACCATAGACAGCGCCGATCTGGTGATCCGCTTCAACGGCTGCCGCTCGGCCGGGCGCGGCGGCTGGAAGACCGATATCGTCGCCGCCTGCAACACTGGCCGTCCGGCGCTGGAGATGCTGGCCGGCGGCCGCTGGAAGGCGAGTCGGACCGTGCGGCAGGCGAAGGAAATCTGGTGCGTGCGCACGGCTGAGGTCTTTGCCGCCCTTCGCGCGCCGCTTGCCCAGAGCCATCCCAATCTCGACGACTTCTGCGACGACTATACCGCCGGCTTCGAGACATTCGCCCGCGTCACCGGGCGCCGGCTAAGGGCGATCCCTGCGGCCATGCACCACACCGTCGATGCCGAGCTTGCCGCCTTCGATCCGTCGCCCTACGTCGTGCCCAGTTCGGGACTGATCGTCATCGCCCATGTGCTTGCGAATATTGCTGCGGCTGACGACCGCGTCTCGCTTGCCGGCTTCGGCCATGAGGGCTGGCAATGGCACCCGTTCGCCGCCGAACGACGCTGGACGGAGGCCCGGATCGCCAGCGGTAGGCTTGACCGCCTCGATGCGCTCCGGTGACGCCGGCCCGGGGCGAAGTTCCAAAACGAGACGATTAAACTTCTATCGAATGCTTTAGCCGTCTCTGAAAGAAAATGTTCTATGGTCCCTCCATACATATGGAGAGATTGATGCGTGGCAGGCTGGCCCTTTGGCTGAGGGCCCAGATAGACTTCGGCGGCTTCGAGACGAAGGCCGACATCTGGACGTTCGTGCTGAATGTCGTTCTGGTGGCGACGGCACTGGCGACTGCGACCTATCTGATGTTTGCCGCCATCCTCGCGAATTTCGGCCTTCTGCCCTATCCGTTCGGCACCGCGCTCGGCTTCGGCGGATCGGCGACCATCCTGATTGCGGCGAGCGTTACGGCACTCCTGGCCTGGCTGATCGGCACAGCGATCCATGAAATCTCCCTTTCGCGCGCGGCATTCGAGCGACTGAGCCGGCTTGACCCGCTCTCCGGTCTTCTCAACCGCCGGGCTTTTTCCGAGATGCTGGAGACGAAGGTTAACGGCTTCTTCGTGCTGTTCGACATCGACCGGTTCAAGTTGGTCAACGATAAACATGGCCATGTGGTCGGAGATGCGGTCATCGTTGCCGTCGCGGAGGAGCTGAAGCGGGTTTTCGAACCAGCCCATCTCGTCAGCCGGTTCGGCGGTGAGGAGTTCGCCGTGCTGATCTGCAGCGCGGACCGCGGCGATTGCTCTCTGCTGGTGGAAGAGGCCCGCCGCTCGGTGGGCGCACGCCGCATCGAGACCGGCGGGAAGCCGGTCGCCGTCACACTCTCCGCCGGCATTGCCGATCACGGGGCGGGCCGCTCTTTCGACGCCACCTTCGAGGCGGCGGACCGGGCGCTTTATCTCGCAAAATCGTTCGGCCGCGACCGGACGATCCATGAAGACGAGAGCGATGAATTGCTGGCCCCAAGCCGCCGTGTCGCTGGCGGCCGCCGTCGCTGATACGGGTCCGTTTGCTAAATCCGGCGAAGCGCTTCCGGGTCGCCGATATGGACAAGGCGGCCGCGGACGTTGACGCCGTAGCTGCGCAGCATGGAGAAGGCGCGGGAGAGGGCTTCAGGCGCGAGCCCCAGTTTGCCGGCAAGCAGGCTTTTCTGGTAGGGCAGGCGGAAGCTTGCCGGCTTCCCCTCGACCGAGCAATGGGCGAGCAGATAAAGCGCCACGCGCTGCGGGGCGGTGTGCAGCCGGTCATTGGCCAGACTTGCAAAGGCCTTTGCGAGCTGGGCGGAGAGCGCATTGGTCAGCGCCACCGCGAGATCCGGCCGACGGTTTGCGATGTCGCGCACGCGCTTCAGGTCGAAGCGGGCAATGAGCGCCGGTTCGGCGGCCTGGGCTGTCGCGGTGTAGCGGCCGCCATCCAGCACGACGCTTGCGCCGATGAGATCGCCGGGGCCGTAGAGTTCGACATCCGCCTCGCGGCCATCGGGGTCGAGCTTATAGACGCGGACATAGCCTGACAGCACGCAATGCAGGAGATCGGCAGGCTCGCCCTCGCGGAAGAGGATCTGACGCGCCGGCAGGTTGCCGATCACCGCAATCTCCATCATCGCCGCGACGCTTTCCACGCCGAGCGCCGCCAGCAGGCCGGAACTCAGCAGGGTTTCCCGTTCCCGTGCACCGGGTTTCATCAGCCTGTTCATCGCTCTCACTCCGTGCTCCCGCAGGCATTTCTTGCTCTTTGATGGGAGAACGATAGTCGAGGCCGGGCAATCCTTACTTGATTTCGATCAATCAAAGAAAAAACGGCCGGTTCGAAATCAATCGAACCGGCCGTTTGGATCGAAACCGTGCAGGTCTACTCGGCGGCGAGCGGCGAGTGATGCACGACGGTGAAGGGCTTGCGTTCACCGGGGTTCTTCTTCTCGAGCGTCTCGATGCGCTTTTCGAGATCGGCGACATCGCGGCTCGTCTGGTCGGCGAGGCGGGTCAGCGCTTCCGGCTCCATGGCGAGCAGTTCATCGTCCTTCTTGCCGACGAAGCGGCCGAACAGCCAGCCGAGGAAGCGCGACACGTCATCCATGATCAGGAAGAACGAGGGGACGACGACCAGCGAGAGCACCGTCGAGACGATGATGCCGCCGATTACGGCGATCGCCATCGGCGAACGGAACGAGCCGCCTTCGCCGACGCCCAGTGCGGAGGGCAGCATGCCCGCGGACATGGCGATCGAGGTCATGACGATCGGGCGGGCGCGCTTGCGGCCGGCCTCGATCATCGCTTCCACGCGGTTCATGCCCCGGTGCATCATCTCGATGGCGAAATCGACAAGCAGGATGGCGTTCTTCGTCACGATGCCCATCAGCATCAGAATGCCGATGAGAACGGGCATGGAGAGCGCGTTCTGCGTCAGGATCAGGCCCGCCGCCACGCCGCCGATGGCGAGCGGCAGCGAGAGCAGGATGGTGAAGGGCTGGATCACGTCCTTGAAGAGCAGGATGAGAACCATCAGCACCAGCAGCAGGCCGAGCAGCATGGCGTTGCCGAAGGACTGCTGCATTTCGGCTTGCACTTCGGCGTCGCCGCTTTCGGCGAACTGCACGGTCGGCGGCATGTCGACGCTGGCGGCGATCTCCTTGAAGCGGGCCGTCGCCGTGTCGAGTGCGACGCCCGGCCGAAGATCGGAGCCGATCTGCACGACGCGGTTGCGGTTGTGGCGCTTCACCGAGCTCGGGCCTTCCGAATAGTCGATGTCGGCGACACTCGACAGCGGCACGAACTGACCGGCGGAGGTCTGGATCTTGAGGTTTCGGATCGCGCCGAGGTCGGCACGGAAGTCGCGGGCGACCTGCACGCGGATCGGGATCAGACGATCATCCAGCGAGACCTTGCTGAGTTGCGAATCGATATCGCCGATGGTGGCGACACGCACGATCTCCGAGATCTGCGCCGTGGTGATGCCGAAGCGGGCCATCTGGTCGTCGCGCGGACGGATCTGCAATTCAGGACGCGGCAGCGAGCCTTCCGAACTGACATTGGAGAGCACCGGATCGGCACGCAACTTGGCTTCCAGCACGCCGACGGTGGCGTTGAGGTCCGCCTCGTTGTTGGAGAGCAGATTGAACGCCAGGTCGCGCTCGCCGCGGTCGTTGAGCTTGATGATGCGCACATCGGGAATGTCGCGCAGCGTTGCGAAGATTTCCTTCTCGATATCCCACTGCGGACGCACGCGGCCCTTGGCCTCCATCTTCGGCAGGTACTGGCCAATGACGGGAATCTTGCCGGCGACGTCGTTGACCAGCTTGTGTACAAGCGAATGTTCCAGCTTGTCGAGGATGACGGTCACGGAGGCGCGGCGCAGTTCGAGATCGCCCTTCGGCGAAGAGCCGCCGAGCACGAAGACGCTCTGCACGCCGTCGATGCCCTTGACCCGGTCGAAAATCTGCGTGGTCGTACGGTCGGTATCCTCGAGCATCGCATCCGGCGGCAGCTCGACCGATAGCACGACGCGCGAGGCGTCTTCCGGCGGCAGGAAGCTGCCGGGCACGGTGAAAAGCAGCATGACCGAGGCGATCAGGAAGGCGAAGGCGGCGACGAGCGTCGCATAGCGGGCATACCACTTGCCCGTCGTCTTGCTGACGAGCCAGGTATAGCCGCGCATGAAGGCGCCTTCCTTCTCCTCGCCATGACCGTCCGCATCATGCGCACGCATGAGGTAGGCCGCCATGACCGGCGTGATGAGACGCGCGACCACCAGCGAGAAGAACACGGCGACGGCAACGGTCAGGCCGAACTGGATGAAGTACTGGCCCGGAATGCCCGGCATGAAGGAGACCGGCACGAAGACCGCGATGATTGTGAAGGTCGTCGCGATGACGGCGAGGCCGATTTCGTCGGCGGCTTCGATGGCCGCCCGATAGGGCGTCTTGCCCATGCGGATGTGCCGCGCGATGTTCTCGATCTCCACGATCGCGTCATCGACGAGAATGCCGGTTGCCAGCGTCAGCGCCAGGAACGAGACGAGGTTCAGCGAGAAGCCCATCATGTCCATGACGAAGAAAGTGGGGATCGCCGACAGCGGAAGCGCCACGGCCGAAATCAGCGTGGCGCGCCAGTTGCGCAGGAACAGGAACACGACGAGGACGGCGAGCAGCGCGCCTTCGATCAGCGTGTGGAGTGCTGCCTCGTAGTTGCCGTAGGTGAAGTAGACGCTGTCGTCGACCATTTCGATCGAGACGTCGGGATATTGCGCGCGCACCTTGGTGAGCGCCTTCTCGACGGATTCGGCGACGGTCACCTCGCTTGCGCCCTTCGAACGGAAGACCGCGAAGGTGACGACCGGGTTGCCGTTGAAGCGCGAGAAGGAGCGCGGCTCCTCATAGGTGTCGGTGATCTTGCCGAGCTCGGACAGGCGCACGAAGCGGCCGTTCGACAGCGCGATCATCGTGTTGGTGAGTTTTTCCACCGAGCGGGCGTCGCCCAGCGTGCGGATCGCCTGTTCGGCGCCTGCGATCTGGCCGCGGCCAGAGCCGGCATCCGCATTCATGCTGCGGATCTGGCGGTTCACGTCGGCGGCGGTAACACCATATGATTCGAGCTTGTCGGGATTGAGATCGATGCGCACTTCGCGGTCGGCGCCGCCGAAGCGGTCGATCTTGCCGATGCCGGCCTGGCCCTGCAGGGCGCGCTTGACCTTGTCGTCGACGAACCAGGACAGTTCCTCGAGCGTCATGTTGGGCGAGGAGACGGCAAAGGTCTGGATCGCCTGACCCTCGACGTCGATCTTGGTGACGACGGGTTCCTCGACCGAGGCCGGCAGGTCGCTGCGGATGCGGTCGATCGCGTCCTTGACGTCCTGAAGCGCCTGGTTGGTCGGCTTTTCAATCTCGAAGAGCACCGATGTCAGCGAGCTGCCGTCCGTGACGGTGGACATGATGTCCTTGACGCCTTCGATGCCGGCGACCGCATCCTCGATCTCCTTGGTGACCTGAACCTCAAGCTCGGCCGGGGCGGCACCGCTCTGGGTCACGTTGATGGCGATGATCGGCACGTCGATATTCGGGAACCGCGTGATGGGCAGCGCGAAAAACGAGGAGATGCCGACATAGATCAGCAGGAAAAACGCGAGCAGCGGCGCAATCGGATTGCGAATGGACCAAGCTGAAAAGTTCATGTCCCCAAAGTCCTTGTAGAGAGACCAGACGGTAACAGGGTTCCGGCCCCTCCCGGATCACCCGTCATGCCACCGGGCGCCCCGCCCGGCATTATAGACCCTTTCGTAAAAGGGCCTTCACGTCATTTCGTTGCCGAGGCCTGCTCGGCATGCACCGGATTGACCTTGTCGCCATCGCGGACATAGGCGCCGGCCTTGGCCACCACCTCGTCGCCTGCTTTCAGGCCGCTGAGGATCTCGAGCACCTGGCCGTCCTGAATGCCGGTTTCGACCGGCACGAGCTTGACGACGCCGTTCTCGACCTTGCGGGCCACCGTCTTGCCGTCGGCGGTCGTGACCGCCGAGAGCGGCAGCACGATGCCTTCGCGCTCCTCGACGACGATCTCGGCGCTGGCGAACATGCCTGCACGGGCCTTGCCCGGCTCATCGAAGCGGATATAGACGCGGCCGAGGCGGCTCTGCGGGTCGAGCGTCGGCTCGACGAGGCGGATCGTGCCCGTGACCGAAGCGGCACCGCCGGCAAGCTTGACGGTCGCCTTCTGGCCAACCGCGAGCTTGAGCACGGAATCTTCTGATACGTCGGCCTTCAGCTCGATTGCGCCGTCACGGATGACGGTAAAGAGCGGCGAGGCCGCGCCGCTGGCGATCGCGCCGATCTTGGCCGTGCGGGCCGAGACGACACCCGAGACCGGCGACTTCACCGCCGTGCGGGCGAGCTTCAGCGCGATATCGTCGATCTGCGTCTGGGCGACCTTGATATCGGCCTGCGAAACGGCGATCGCCTGGTCGGCGGAATTGACGCGGGCGAGGGCGGCATCGGCGGTGGCGACGGCCTGATCGGCGGTCGCCTGCGATTGCGAGCCTGATTTCACCAGCTTGAGCGAGCGGTCGCGGACCCGGATGGCCTCGTCGGCATTGGCCTTCGCCTCCACCTGCTGCGCCTTGATCTGCGCCAGCGCGGCCTCGGCTTTCGCAAGCGAGGCTTCGGTCTGGCTCTTCTGCAACAGGAGTGCATCGTCGTTCAGCGTGGCGAGCGTGCCCTCCGCCTCGACCGTGTCACCGACATCGGCGGCCAGCGTGCGGATGGAGAGCCCATCGACCAGCGGCACGACATAGACCTCCTCGACGGCCTGCACCGTGCCGGTCGCGATGACGCGGTCGACGATGGTGCGCGTCTCGGCGGCGCTGACGACGATTGCCGGAAGGTTCTGGGTCTGCTGCTGCGTTTCGCCGGTGGCCGTTGCCGCATCGGCAGCGAGCGCAAGGCCCGGCGTTGCCGTCATGAAAGCGGCGACGGAAAAAGAGAGGACTTTCCTGTGTCCAGAAGCCATAGGCCGAACTTTCCCAAAGAGCATGACGTAATATGATCGTGATCCGGGCGTTCTTTTTGTCTTCCGGACCCTATTCCTGCCAGTATAGCGGACACGGAAAGGGCAATGTCGGCCTCTCCCAGCTTCCAACTCTGCGGTCTATGTAATTGGCGTCCGCCAGCCTTACAAGAGGTAACGGAATGGTGCCTCATTATTTTATGCGTTTGGCTTTTCCATGGCAATGGCGACAGGACGCCGCAGCTTTTTGCATCCCCAAAACGAAACATGCGGGGCTTGAGGCCCCGCACGTCGATACCATCAGGAGAAGCGACTACTTCAAGGCTGCGTCGGTGATCTCATGCGTCCAGGCGCCTTCCGGCTCCTTGGAGATGACCGGGTCCGAGCCGCCGGCCAGAAGCGAGGCGACGGTGCGCTTGTAGTCCGCCTCGTCGAGCGCGCCGTTGGAGCCGGCCGTCAGCTTGGCGACTTCGCCCATCATGAACTTCTGGTGCGCCTCGGTCTGCGCGCCAGTCGAGTCGTTTTCCAGCACGATCCCGGCGGCTTCGTCCGGGTTCGCTTCCGCATATTTCCAGCCCTTCATGGAGGCGCGCACAAACTTGACCATCTTCTCCTTGAAGGCCGGGTCGGCGAGCTTGTCCTGCAGAACGTAGAGGCCGTCTTCCAGCGTCGCGACGCCCTGGTCCTCGTATTTGAAGGTCACGAGGTCTTCCGGCTTGATGCCAGCATCGAGAACCTGACCGTATTCGTTGTAGGTCATGGTCGAGATGCAGGCCGCCTGCTTTTGCAACAGCGGATCGACGTTGAAGCCCTGCTTGAGGACCGTCACACCATCCGGTCCACCATCGGTCGGGATCTTCAGGTGGCTCATCCAGGACAGGAAGGGATATTCGTTGCCGAAGAACCAGACGCCCAGCGTCTTGCCCTTGAAATCCTCAGGACCCTTGACGCCTGATTCCTTCAGACAAGTCAGCATCATGCCGGAGGACTTGAACGGCTGGGCGATGTTGACGAGTGCGACACCCTTTTCGCGGGTGGCGAGTGCGGAGGGCATCCAGTCGACGATGACGTCGGCGCCGCCGCCGGCGATCACCTGGGCCGGTGCGATATCCGGGCCGCCCGGCTTGATATCGACGTCGAGGCCTTCTTCCTCGTAATAGCCCTTGTCCTTCGCGACATAGTAGCCGGCGAACTGGGACTGGGTCACCCATTTCAGCTGGAGCGTCACCTTGTCGGCGGCCTCCGCCTGGAAAGCGGCAAGCGAGAAGGCGCTTGCGAGAAGCATGGATGCAATCGTCTTTTTCATGTCAGTTCCCTCTTTCTTCTTTGTTTTACGCCTGCCCACCACGGACAGACGGATGCCAGAACGTGACGATCCGCTCGATGAGCGCGACCGCCCCATAGAAGGCGGAACCAGCCACCGCGGCAACCGCGATTTCGGCCCAGACCATGTCGACATTCATGCGGCCCACTTCCGTGGAAATCCGGAAGCCCATGCCGACGATGGGGGTTCCGAAGAACTCGGCGACGATCGCGCCGATCAGCGCCAGCGTCGAGTTGATCTTGAGAGCGTTGAAGATGAAGGGCCAGGCGGCGGGAAGGCGCAGCTTGACGAGCGTCTGGAACCAGTCGGCGGCATAGGTGCGCATCAGGTCGCGCTCCATGTGGCTCGTCGCGGCAAGGCCGGAGACCGTGTTCACCAGCATAGGGAAGAATGTCATGATGACGACGACGGCGACCTTGGACTGCCAGTCGAAGCCGAACCACATGACCATGATGGGTGCCACGCCGATGACCGGCAGCGCCGAGACGAAATTGCCGAGCGGCAGCAGGCCCTTTTGCAGGAAGGGCGAGCGGTCGATGAGGATGGCGACGAGGAAGCCGAGGCCGCAGCCGAGCGCATAACCCGTGATCACGGATTTCAGGAAGGTCTGGCGGAAATCCGCCCAGAGCGTCGGCACCGACGTGATCAGCCGCGCCCAGATCATGCTCGGCGGCGGCAGCAGAACGGAGGGTACGTTGAAGCCGCGCACGATGCCTTCCCACAGCACGAGGATGGTCGCGCCGAAGATCAGCGGCACGGCGATGCGCGCCGCGCGCTCGGCCGTGGGGTTCCGGAATTTCCGGCGCACCAGCCATTCGTTGAACGCCCAGGCGGCGAGCCAGAAGACGATGGCGGCAAGGAGGATGGAAAGGTTCATGCCCGTGCCCCCATGCGCTTGAGAACGAGGCTATGAGCAAAGCCGACGACGATGACGAGCAGCGCCGCAACCGCCGCCGCCATGAAGAGCGCGGCCCAGATCTGCACCGTCTGACCGTAATAGGAGCCGGCGAGCAGGCGCGCACCAAGCCCAGCGACCGCGCCGGTCGGCAGTTCGCCGACGATCGCGCCGACGAGCGAGATGGCGATCGCCACCTTCAACGAGGTGAAGAGGTAGGGCATGGACGAGGGCCAGCGCAGCTTCCAGAAGGTCTGCGACGACGAGGCATGATAGGTGTGCATCAGGTCGAGCTGGATCTGTTCGGGGCTGCGCAGGCCCTTCACCATGCCGACGACGATGGGGAAGAAGGACAGATAGGTCGAGATCAGCGCCTTCGGCATCAGGCCTGATATGCCCACCGCATTCAGAACGACGATGATCATCGGCGCGATGGCGAGGATGGGGATCGTCTGGCTGGCAATGACCCAAGGCATCAGCGAGCGGTCCATGGCGCGGTTGTGCACGATGGCGATGGCAAGCAGGATGCCTAGCACGGCACCCATGCCGAAACCCATCAGCGTCGCCGACAGCGTGATCCAGGCATGATAGACGAGGCTGCGCTTCGAGGTGATCGCCTTGTTGACGGTGGTATCCCAGAGTTCGGCGAAGACCTGATGCGGCGCCGGCAGAACCGGACGCTCCTGCGCCATGGTCTTCGGTAGGAGTTCCATGAAGCCGATCGTCGTACCGGCTCGTGCTGCGGTGTCGCGCTCGAAGGGCGCATTCAGCACCACGACGAAGACATACCAGAGGGCGAGCAGTGCGAGCACCACGGTGCCGATGGGAAGAAGGCGATCTCTGAGAAAACTTGCTTCCCCCATGGCTCAGCTCCTTGCCGTCGTGGGAAGCAGCATCAACCCCATGGCGACAATGCCGAGACCGACGCCGGCAAGCTGCGTCTGGCTCAGCCGCTCGCCGAAGAAGAAAAAGGCGATGACATTGACCAGCAGCAACTGCGTGATGGCGGAAAGCGAGATGGCAAGCCCGAGCCCACCCTCGCGCATCAACTTCAGCATCATCAGGTTGCCGACGATGTACAGCGCCATGGACAGCAGCAGATAAAGGATGTTCGTGGTGCCGAGATAGGCGCGCGACGAGGTGGCCGCGCCGATGAACACGGCGGTGGCGCCGAACAGCCAGAGCACGAAGGAGAGCTTCATCAGGCGTGCTCCTCGTAGCTGTGGCCGGCGCGCAGGCCTTCGCGGACGCGGTGGGCGATTTCGAGGAATTCCGGGGTTTCGCGGATACCGAGGGGGCGTTCCCTGGGGAGGGGGGAATCGATGACGTCAGTCACGCGGCCCGGGCGAGGGCTCATCACGACGATCTTCGTCGAGAGATAGACCGCTTCCGGGATCGAATGGGTGACGAAGCAGATCGTCTTCTGCGTGGCGGCCCAGAGTTTCAGGAGCTGCTCATTGAGATGGTCGCGCACGATCTCGTCGAGCGCACCGAAGGGTTCGTCCATCAGCAGGAGATCGGCGTCGAAGGCGAGCGCGCGGGCAATCGAGGCGCGCTGCTGCATGCCGCCCGACAGCTGCCAGGGGTATTTCTTGCTGAAACCCGTGAGGTTGACGAGGTCGAGCGTATGGGCGATGCGGGCCTGCTGCTCGGCCTTCGAATAGCCCATGATTTCGAGCGGCAGGGCGATGTTCTTCTCGATGGTGCGCCAGGGGTAAAGGGCTGCTGCCTGGAAGACATAGCCGTAGGCGCGGCGCTTGCGGGCCTCTTCCGGCGACAGTTCGTTGACCGTGATGGTGCCGGATGTCGGTTTTTCGAGATCGGCGATGACGCGCAGGAAGGTCGTCTTGCCGCAGCCGGACGGGCCGATGAAGGAGACGAAATCACCCTTTTCGACGGTGAGGTTGACGCCGGTCAGCGCCGTGACGGGACCATCGGCGGTCTGGAAGGTGAGGCCGAGATCCTTTGCGCAGACGACGGTATTCGCTGGGGCCATGCTCATCATCTTTCGGCGCCTCGCACGGCGCGGTTTCCGGCAGACTGCATGTCCCTTCCCGGCATTGCAATCGGCTTTGTCTTCGCTATCACTTTGGGCACGGAATTCTTTCGGAGGAGATGGAAATGACGGGTGAAACGAAAGTCGGATGCCGGATCGTGCGTCCGGGTACCACCTATGACGGCAAGCAGGGGTTCAGCTATTTCGAGGGTATTGCGCGAGAAAGCGTCGGTGCGTCGGGCATCTGCATGCATCTTCTGACGATCCCGCCGGGCGGGCGCGCGAAAGCGCATAAACACGAGAGCCACGAGACGGCGATCTACATGCTCTCCGGCGAGGCGCATACCTGGTATGGCGAGCGGCTGGAGAACCATGTGATCGTCAAGGCAGGCGAGATGTTCTACATCCCCGCAGGCGTGCCGCATCTGCCGGCCAACCTTTCCGACCAGCCGGCCTCTGCCGTCATTGCCCGGACAGATCCCCACGAGCAGGAGAGCGTTGTGCTTCTGCCGCATCTCGAGGCGCTGGTTCCGCGCTAAACGTCTTCGCCCGCCCATTACTTCTTGCACCGCTTCAGTGGCCCCCAGCGCGCGCCGTCGGGGAAGCTGACGGTGTAGCCGCCCTTGTCGGGCGTCAGCGTCAGCTCGTAGGGCGTGACGTCTTCGGAGCCTTCCTCATGGCATTCGGCAGTGACTTTCGTCGCGCCGCCGACCTGTTTGCCGTCGCCCTTGAATTCGCAATAGGAGACGGCGGTGGTCACGCCCTCCTTGTTGAGCAGGAAGAAAATGTCGGAGCCGGAGGATTCGCCGGTTTCGGAATAGAGGCAGCCGTCCTTGTCGCCATAGCTGCCGTCGACGATATCAGCCGCCGCGCCCGCCGGGCCGGCGAGCGCGAGGCCGAGTAGGAGCGCGGGGAGGGCGCGGGCGGCCGGCATCAGACGCCGCTCGCCGGAATGCCGCTGCGCTCCACCTTGCGCGGCGCGGTGATTTCCTTCCACGTTGAGAGCGCCTTGCTGACGGCGGCAAACGGCTCGCGCTTGACGAACTGGCCGTGGCCCTCGCGGGTCTTCACCGTGCTCTCCTCGATGGCGACGACGCCGCGCGTCAGCGTGTAGCGCGGCAGACCGACGACCTCCTTGCCCTCGAAGACATTGTAGTCGATCGACGATTGCTGGCTTTTTGCGGAGATGGTCTTGGAGCGCTTCGGATCCCACACGACGATATCCGCATCCGCACCGACGAGGATAGCGCCTTTCCTCGGATAGACGTTGAGGATCTTGGCGATGTTGGTAGAGGTAACGGCGACGAACTCGTTCATCGTCAGGCGACCGGTGTTGACGCCGTTGGTCCAGAGCATCGGCATGCGGTCTTCGAGGCCGCCGGTGCCGTTCGGGATCTTGCGGAAATCGCCCGCACCCGTGCGCTTCTGGTCGGTCGTGAAGGCGCAATGGTCGGTCGCCACCACCTGCAGCGAGCCGCTGGCAAGGCCGGCCCAGAGCGAATCCTGATGCTGCTTGTTGCGGAAGGGCGGGCTCATGACGCGGCGGGCGGCATGGTCCCAGTCCTTGTTGAAATATTCGCTCTCGTCGAGCGTCAGATGCTGGATCAGCGGTTCGCCATAGACGCGCATGCCATTCTGGCGGGCGCGACGGATGGCCTCGTGCGCCTGTTCGCAGGAGGTGTGCACGACATAGAGCGGCGCACCCGCCATGTCGGCGATGATGATGGCGCGGTTCGTCGCCTCACCCTCGACGGACGGCGGGCGCGAATAGGCGTGTCCCTCCGGGCCGTTGTTGCCTTCGTCCATCAGCTTGGACTGCATGGCGGCGACCACGTCGCCGTTCTCGGCATGGACGAGCGGCAGCGCGCCAAGCGCCGCACAGCGCTGGAACGAGGCGAACATCTCGTCGTCGTTCACCATCAGCGCGCCCTTGTAGGCCATGAAGTGCTTGAAGGTGTTGATGCCCTTTTCCTCGACGACGGCCTTCATCTCGTCGAAAACCTGCTCGCCCCACCACGTCACGGACATGTGGAAGGAATAGTCGCAATTGGCGCGGGTCGATTTGTTGTCCCAGCGCTTCAGCGCGTCAAGCAGCGACTGGCCGGGATCGGGCAGGCAGAAATCCACCACCATGGTCGTGCCGCCGGCAAGGCCGGCGCGCGTGCCGCTTTCGAAATCGTCGGCCGAATAGGTGCCCATGAAGGGCATTTCGAGATGCACATGCGGATCGATGCCACCCGGCATGACATAACAGCCCGCCGCATCCAGCACCTCGTCGCCCGAGAGGCTGGGGCCGATCTCGACGATCTTCCCGCCCTCGATCTTGACGTCCGCCTTGTAGGTCAGGTCGGCGGTGACAACGGTTCCGCCCTTGATGACTGTGCTCATGTTGGTTCGTTCCCTGTCTTTAATTTTTGCTGGCGCCTGAAGCGCAAGACCGCCCGGCGTGCCGGGCGGGAAAGATCATTCGGCGATGCCCGCCGTCTCGATCACCGCATGCAGCAGCACATCCGCACCGGCGGCGGCCCATTCCTTCGAAATGTCCTCCGCCTCGTTGTGCGAAAGGCCGCCCACGCAGGGGCACATGATCATGGTGGCGGGGGCCACCTTGGCGGCCCAGCAGGCGTCGTGGCCGGCGCCGGAGATGATGTTCATATGGCTGTAGCCGAGGTCTTCGGCTGCCTTGCGCACGGCTGAGACGAGCGTCGGGTCGAAGGTGACGGGATCGAAATGGCCGACGGCCTCGACGGAACAGCCGACGCCGAGCGCGTCGCAAATGACAGGCGCTTCGGCCTCGATGCGGGCGCGGATGCCGTCGAGTTTCGCCTGGTCGGGCGAGCGGATGTCGACGGTGAAGACGACTTTCCCGGGCAGCACGTTGCGTGAATTCGGCGAGAAGAACACCTGGCCGACACCGCCCACGGCGCCCGGCTGGTTTTCCATGGCGACCGTCTGCACCATTTCGAGGATGCGGGCCATGGCGAGGCCGGCATTGACGCGCAGGTTCATCGGTGTCGAGCCGGTATGCGCCTCGCGGCCGGTCAGCGTGAATTCCAGCCACCACAGGCCCTGACAGTGCGTGACGACGCCGATGTCCTTCTTCTCGGCTTCGAGGATCGGGCCCTGCTCGATGTGATATTCGAAATAGGCGTGCATTTTGCGCGCCCCGACCGTCTCGTCGCCGACCCAGCCGATGCGCTTCAGCTCGTCGCCGAAGGTCTTGCCCTCGGGGTCCTTGCGGCCATAGGCATAATCCTGGCTGTGCACGCCGGCAAAGACGCCGGAGGCGAGCATGGCCGGCGCAAAGCGCGCGCCTTCCTCGTTTGTCCAGTTGGTGACGACGATCGGGTGCTTCGTCCTGATGCCGAGGTCGTTCAGCGAGCGGATGACTTCGAGGCCGGCGAGCACGCCGAGCACGCCGTCATATTTGCCGCCGGTCGGCTGGGTATCGAGATGCGAGCCGACATAGACGGGCAGCGCCTCGGGGTCCGAGCCCTCGCGCGTCATGAACATGTTGCCCATGGTATCGACGCCCATGGAAAGGCCTGCGTCCTCGCACCAGCTCTGGAAGAGGCGGCGGCCTTCGGCGTCGGAATCGGTCAGCGTCTGGCGATTGTTGCCGCCGGCAATGCCGGGGCCGATCTTCGCCATGTCCATGAGGGTGTCCCACAGGCGGTCCGCGTTGACACGCATGTTCTCGCCGGGTGCGGCCATGTCGTATGCTCCCACGTCTTCGGGCTTTGAAAGCCTCAATCTGTTCCCACCGGCTGGCGGCGCGCTTGTTTGTTTTGCGCCTGTCCGACTCAGCAGTTGCCTTTACTTGATAACTGTCTGATAATTTGACCGGTTGGTAAACATTACAGCTTCCGTTGCGGCACTCAAGCCGAAAAACCAAAAACCTTGAGGTCTCGCCCAAGAAAATGGCGGCTGGTTAAACTGGTGAATTTGGCGGCACTTTTCCTGATTGTGGAAAGCGCCGAGGGGGCAGGATGGCACTACCAAGGGCGGCCAGAACACAGCGGCGCACGCGCATCCAGGAGGCGAAGGAGGAGCAGATCCTCGAGGCGGCGCTGGAGGTCTTTTCGCTGCACGGGTTCCGCGGCGCGACCGTGGACCAGATCGCCGAAGTGGCAGGCATGTCGAAACCCAATCTGCTCTATTATTTCCGCACAAAGGAGACGATGCACCGGGCGCTGATCACCCGCGTTCTCGACACCTGGCTCGATCCGCTGCGCGAGTTCGACGCCGAGGGCAATCCCGTTTCGGAAATCCGCAGCTACATCAGGCGAAAGCTCGAGATGGCGCGCGATTTTCCGCGCGAAAGCCGGCTTTTCGCCAATGAAATCCTGCAGGGTGCGCCCAATATCGAGGACGAGCTGAAAGGCCCGCTGAAGGCGCTCGTCGACGAGAAGGCGGAGGTGATCCGTACCTGGGCGAAGGCGGGCAAGATTGCCAAATGTGACCCTTATCACCTGATCTTCTCGATCTGGTCGACCACCCAGCATTACGCCGACTTCGACGTGCAGGTGCGCGCCGTGCTGGGACAGGATCAATCCGGCGAAGGCCGGTTCGAGGATGCGGCGCGCTTCCTCGAACAGCTCTTTATCAGCGGCCTGCATGTCAGCGAGCAGCCGGTTTAATCGGGCAGGAAGGCCATCAGCGCGAGGCCGCAGGCCGTCACCAGCGCGCCGGCGAGCACCGGCAGGCTTGCCCAGCCATGTCCTAAAATCCCTTCAAGCAGGATGATGAAGCTCGGCGTGAGATAGCCGTAGCCGAGAACCTTCGAGGCGGGCAGGCGCATCGAGGCATATTGCAGCAGCAGGAACGTGCCGGCCGTCGTGACGACGGCGAGATAGGTGACGGCGGCATAGACGGTCAGCGGCAGGGCGGAGAAGTCCGTCTCGACGAGGCCGCGGATGCCGGGCGCGATCAGCCAGACCGTGGCGCCGGCGGTGACCCAGAAGCCGAAGGCGACGGCGGGTTCGCCACGGTCAAAGCGGCGGATCAGCGGCACATAGAGCGCATGGCAGACGACGCCGGCAAAGAAGATCATCTCGCCGGTGCCGACATCGAAGGCGAGGATATCGGCGATATTGCCGCGAAAGATCACCCAGACGGCGCCGGCGGCGGCGATGACGAGGCCGGCGAGCACGCCGGGCCGCGTCTTCTGGCCCAGCACGGGCAGCGCGAAGCCGGCGCTCAACAGCGGCATCAGGGTGAACACCGCGCCGGTGGCGATGGGGCTGGTATATTCCAGCGCCGTGAACATGGTGAGCATGTAGATGGCGATGAGCCCGCCGAGCAGGAGGAAGCGCCAGATCTCCTTCGGCCAGACGGCCGGGACCCGGAAGGCGCCGAAGGCCAGCGCCGCCATGACGACGATGGTCATGATGTAACGCCAGAGCGTTAGTGGCTCGGCCTCCATGTAGCGCGCCGCCAGGCCGCCGAAGGAGAAGGAACCGGCGATCAGCACGGCGAAGAGCAGCATGGCGAGATGGCCCTTGAGCTTCTCGCGGCCCGTGGCATGGGTGGAGAGGCCCGCCCGGGCCGGCATACGTTTCGTCAAGAAAATCATCCTATTGTCTGCGGCGCGGCATGGTCATAGAGCAAGTCAGGCCAAAGTGCGATGCGGTTTGTTCCCGCGTTTGCGCGGTGAACGGTCCGGCGCTTCTGCGCTTCGCCCCACAGGAAAACCGCAATCGCCACCCATAGGCAGCGAGACAGCAAAGGAGAGGCAATGACGACCGGCATCGGCTTCAAGGATACCGACCGCAAGACGAGCGAATTGCTCGAGGACATCATTCACGCGATCAAGGGCGAGCACATCACGCTGCGTGATCTTCTGGCGATGATGGGCGAAAGCGGCCTCCTGCTTCTCTGCGCCTTCCTGTCCTTGCCCTTCCTGTTTCCGGTGTCCATTCCCGGCGTCTCCACGGTGTTCGGCGCCGGCATCGTGCTGATCAGTGCGGCGATCACGCTCAACCGTCTGCCCTGGCTGCCGGCAAAGGTCGCCGACCGACGGCTGGAAAGCAGCAAGCTCCGGCCGGTGCTTGAGCGCGGCGTGACCTTCCTGCGCAAGATCGACCGGTTCTTCAAGCCGCGCATGATGAGCCTTGCCTCCGGCGCGGTGATGAACCGTATCAACGGTCTCGTGTTGATGGGAGCGGGTATCCTGCTCATGGCGCCGCTCGGGCTCATTCCCTTCTCCAACACCTTGCCGGGTGTTGCGATCCTGCTGCTCGCCGCCGGCATTTCGCAGCGCGACGGGCTGATCGTGCTGGCCGGCTATGTGATGGTGGTGCTGACGATCGTGTATTTCGCGGCGCTCGGGTTCCTGGCCTATAGTGCGGGCAACAGTTTCTTCGGGTGAGGTCGATTCCAGTCGCATCGCTGATTGCCGAGTTGGGCAACGCCCTCTCC
>NZ_JBLZPK010000008.1:10680-51616 GCF_049199905.1 Shinella sp. M27 | reverse complement strand
CCTCGGGCTTGAGCCGAGGATGACGGAGGAGAGGGGGCCGGCTAGGAAAAGCGCTTGTGGTTGGGAGACGATGCATTCGCTTGAATAAAAGGCCGGGACGAAAACCCCGGCCTTTTCGTTTTCACTCCGCAGCCTGCTTGGCCATCGGGTTGTTCGGATGGGTCGTCCAGTTCGCATAATTCGGATCGACTACCTTGCCGGTGCGCTGGTCGAGCGTGCCGGGCTCCAGGCCGACCATGGTGATGCAGTTCTCGACGGGGCAGACGTTGACGCAGAGATTGCAGCCGACGCACTCGTCTTCCATCACCTCGAAGTGTCTCACGCCATCGACGAACTGCGTGATCGCCTGGTGCGAGGTGTCCTCGCAGGCGATGTGGCAGCGACCGCATTTGATGCAGGCATCCTGGTCGATATGGGCCTTGGCGATGTAGTTGAGGTTGAGATACTGCCAGTCGGTGACGTTCGGCACGGCGCGGCCGCAGATGTCGTCGAGATTGCGATGGCCCTTGGCGTCCATCCAGTCGGACAGGCCCGTGATCATCTCCTGCACGATCTTGAAGCCGTAGGTCATGGCTGCGGTGCAGACCTGTACGTTGCCGGCACCGAGCACCAGGAATTCCGCCGCGTCGCGCCAGTTGGTGACGCCGCCAATGCCTGATATCGGCAGGCCGTAGGTTTCCGGATCGCGGGCGATTTCGGCCACCATATTGAGCGCGATGGGTTTTACCGCCGGGCCGCAATAGCCGCCATGGGTGCCCTTGCCGCCGACCGTCGGGTTCGGCGCGAAATTGTCGAGATCGACTGACACGATCGAGTTTATCGTGTTGATCAGCGACACGGCATCGGTGCCGCCGGCCTTGGCGGCGCGGGCGGGTTTGCGCACATCGGTGATATTCGGCGTCAGCTTGGTGATGACGGGCATGCGCGTGTATTGCTTGCACCAGCGCACGACCATTTCGATATATTCCGGCACCTGGCCGACGGCGGCACCCATGCCGCGCTCGGACATGCCGTGCGGACAGCCGAAGTTAAGCTCGATACCGTCGGCGCCCGTCTCTTCCACCAAGGGCAGGATCGCCTTCCAGCTCTCCTCCTCGCAGGGCACCATGATCGAGGCGATCAGCGCCCGGTCCGGCCAGTTCATCTTCACCTGCTTCATTTCGCGCAGGTTGGTATAGAGGTCGCGGTCCGTGATCAGTTCGATATTGTTCAAGCCAAGCAGGCGGCGGTCCGCACCCCAGATCGCGCCGTAGCGCGGGCCGTTGACGTTGACGACCGGCGGGCCTTCTTCGCCGAGCGTCTTCCAGACCACGCCGCCCCAGCCCGCCTTGAAGGCGCGCTCGACATTGTAAGCCTTGTCGGTCGGCGGCGCGGAGGCGAGCCAGAACGGATTGGGCGATTTGATGCCGACGAAATTGTTGCGAAGATCAGCCATGTCTCATCTCCTCAAGCGACGGCAACGGCCGGCTGCGCACCGGCGGCCAGCATGCGGTTGATCGAATCGGCCGCATCGCGGCCCTGGGCAACGGAGGTGACCGTCAGGTCCTCGCCCGCCTTCACGCAGTCCCCGCCCGCCCAGACATTGGCGACCGAGGTGCGGCCTTCGCTGTCGATGGCGATGCGGTTGCCGGACAGGGCGAGCGCGCCGAGGCCGGCCGCTTCGAAGGTCTGGCCGATGGCCTTGAAGATCTGGTCGGCGGTGAGAACACCCGTCTCGCCGGTGCCGACAAGCTTGCCGTCCTGCATTTCGGTATATTCCATCTCGATGCCTGCGACCTGGCCGTCACGGGCGATAACCCGCTTCGGCTGCAGCCAGTGGCGGATCATCACACCCTTTGAGGCGGCGAGGTCCTGCTCGAAGGGCGAGGCGTTCATGTGTTCCTTGCCACGGCGATAGCAGATCGTAACCTCCTCGGCGCCGAGCAGCTTTGCCTGCACGGCGGCGTCGATGGCCGTCATGCCGCCGCCGATGACGACGACACGGCGGCCAACCGGAACGGTGGCCTTGTCGGTGGCCTGGCGCAGTTCCGCGATGAAATCGACCGCGTCATAGACGCCGGGCAGGTTTTCGCCTTCCGCACCGAGCGCGTTGACGCCTCCGAGACCCATGCCGAGGAAGACGGCATCGAAATTGGCGGTGAGGTCTGCAAGCGTGAAGTCGCGGCCGAGTTTCAGGCCGTTCTTTACCTCGATACCGCCAATGGCGAGCACGTAATCGACCTCGCGCTGGGCGAACTCATCGACCGCCTTGTAGGTCGCGATGCCGTATTCGTTGAGGCCGCCAGCCTTTTCGCGGGCTTCGAAGATCACGACGTCGTGGCCTTCCACGGCCAGCCGGTGGGCGCAAGCGAGACCGGCCGGGCCGGCGCCGACGACGGCGATCGCCTTGCCGGTACGCGCGGCGCGCTCGTAGAAATGCTGGTTTTCAGTGATTGCGACATCAGTCGCATAGCGCTGAAGGCGGCCGATTTCCACCGGGCGGTGCTCGGCGGTGTTGCGCACGCAGGCCTGTTCGCAGAGCGTCTCGGTCGGACAGACGCGGGCGCACATGCCGCCCAGAATGTTCTGGTCGAAAATGGTCTTCGCCGAGCCGATCGGATTGCCCGTCGAGATCTGGCGAATGAACAGCGGAATGTCGATGGAGGTCGGACAGGCCGTCATGCACGGCGCATCATGACAGAAGTAGCAGCGGTCGGCTGCAACCAGCGCCTCATGGTCGTCGAGGCGCGGGTGGAGGTCAGAAAAGTTCGTCTCGTATTCGGCAGGCGTCAAACGCCCCCGATGGATCCCAGATTGCGTCGTTCCCATGATTATCTCCCATTCGCGTGGGCTTTTTGAATAGGAGAACGGTAACTCAGCTTTATTTTTTTATCAAACGGTAAAACTTCAGAAAAAACGCTGGTTTTTCAGGGCATGCAGCAAAAATAAACATGATAATTCTGGTTATGTTTTCCACTCGCCAAGCAAGGGCGCCGTCTTTGCCTGTCCTTGCTGCGCCATCAGATGACGTTTGACAGGGGAGGGGAAAAGATGCAGCAAATCAGGACAAAGAAGGGGAATGAAATGGCGAAGCGGACGGAGACGGCCGGGCGACTGGACGATGCGGCACGGGCCGGCTGGCTCTACTATGTCGCGGGCCGAACGCAGGACGAAATCGCGTCCGCCATGGGTATTTCCCGCCAGTCCGCACAGCGCCTGGTTTCGCTCGCCGTCGCCGAGCGTCTGATCAAGGTGCGGCTCGACCATCCGATCGCCCAATGCCTGGAGCTGGGCGAGGAGTTGCGCAAGAAATTCGGCCTCGTGCATGTCGATATCGTGCCGAGCGATTCCGGGTCGGGCTCTACGACCGTCGGTATCGCCGAGGCGGGAGCGGTGGAAATCGAACGCTGGCTGAAGAAATCCGAGCCAATCGTGCTGGCGGTTGGCACCGGGCGCACACTGAAGGCCGCTATCGACCAGTTGCCGACGATGGAGTGTCCGCAGCACCGCATCATGTCTCTGACCGGTAATATCGGGCCGGATGGTTCGGCGTCCTACTATAACGTCATCTTTTCGATGGCCGATGCGATCAAGGCGCGGCACTTTCCCATGCCGCTCCCAGTTCTCGTTTCCTCTGCGGAGGAACGTGATCTGTTGCACAAGCAGAGCCTTGTGCAGACGACGTTGCAACTTGGGCGGGAAGCAGACGTGACCTTCGTAGGTGTCGGTCAATTGGGTGAGGATGCGCCTCTGTGCCTCGACGGCTTTCTCAGGCCTGAAGAGGTGAGCCAGGTGATGGACGAGGGAGGAGCCGGCGAGATTTGTGGCTGGATCTTCGACCGTAATGGTAAATTGCTCGGGGGCAGCATCAACGAGCGCGTCGCCTCCGTGCCCTTGCCGCCGCGTGAAACGACGACGGTTATCGGCCTCGCCAAGGGCAAACGCAAATATCTCGCCCTTCTGGCCGCCCTACGTGGCCGCATGATCAACGGCGTCATAACCGACGAAGCGACGGCGCGTTACCTGCTTTCGGCCTGACCTGAGGCGTTTCCGCGTCTTCCTGAACGCGTTCTCCACACAGAAATTTCCCATGCGATTCAATGGTCGCTGCCCTGTCTTGTGCGGTGCAGCAACGATTGGTCGTTGACTCCCTGTGTCAATTTATGGGTAATTGCTCACGAGCGAAGCAAATGCTCATAACTCTTCTGGGAGGAAGATGATGAATTTGAGAACCCTTATGCTGGGCGTCAGCTCGGCTGCTCTCCTGTGCGGTTTCGCCCATGCCGAAACGCTGACCATCGCCACCGTCAACAACGGCGACATGGTGCGCATGCAGGGACTGACGGAAGATTTCACCACCAAGAACCCCGACATTCAGCTCGAGTGGGTGACGCTCGAGGAAAACGTGCTGCGCGAGCGCGTCACGACCGACGTCGCGACGAAGGGTGGCCAGTACGACATCATGACGATCGGCACCTATGAAGTTCCGATCTGGGCCAAGCAGGGCTGGCTGGTGCCGCTCGACAATCTCGGCGCCGATTATGACGTCGACGACCTGCTGCCGGCCATCCGTTCCGGTCTGACCGGCGAGGACGGCAAGCTCTATGCCGCGCCGTTCTACGGCGAAAGCTCGATGGTCATGTACCGCAAGGACCTGATGGAAAAGGCCGGGCTCACCATGCCCGACGCCCCGACCTGGGAGTTCATTGCGGACGCGGCCCGCAAGATGACCGACCGTGCGGCCGGCATCAACGGCATCTGCCTTCGCGGCAAGGCCGGCTGGGGCGAGAACATGGCCTTCCTGACGGCAACCGCGAACGCCTTCGGCGCCCGCTGGTTCGACGAGAAGTGGACCCCGCAGTTCGATCAGCCGGAATGGAAGAACACGCTCGACTTCTACGTCAAGCTCATGAACGACGCCGGCCCGCAGGGCGCTTCCTCGAACGGCTTCAACGAGAACCTGGCGCTGTTCCAGCAGGGCAATTGCGGCATGTGGATCGACGCTACGGTCGCGGCGTCCTTCGTCTCCAACCCGAAGGAATCGACGGTCGCTGACAAGGTCGGCTATGCGCTGGCTCCCGATACGGGCCTCGGCAAGCGCGGCAACTGGCTCTGGGCCTGGAACCTCGCGATCCCGGCTGGCTCGCAGAAGACGGCATCGGCCGAGAAGTTCATCGCCTGGGCAACCAGCAAGGATTACACCAAGCTGGTCGCCGAGAAGGAAGGCTGGGCAAACGTACCTCCGGGCACGCGCTCCTCGCTCTATGCGAACGAAGAGTACCAGAAGGCGGCTCCCTTCGCGAAGATGACGCTCGACTCGATCAACGCGGCTGACCCGAAGAACCCGGCCGTCAAGCCGGTGCCCTATGTCGGCGTGCAGTTCGTCGCCATCCCGGAATTCCAGGGTCTCGGCACGACGGTCGGTCAGCTCTTCTCGGCAGCCCTTGCCGGCCAGATGTCGGTCGATGATGCCCTCGCACAGGCACAGCAGGTCACGACACGTGAAATGACCCGCGCCGGTTACATCAAGTAACCAACCTCCTCCCCCAAGGACAGGCTGCCCGGAATGCGTTCCGGGCAGCCGTGAAAACGGGGTGCTTCTTCCGGCGCGGCGTGGCCCGCCGCCGCCCGCGCCGGATTATCCAAAGCAGTGACGAGATATCTGGGGTTCCATCCATGGGAGGGTGGAAAGCCTGTCCGGCGCCTGACGCGGCCGGCGAAACGGGGAGGTCACGACGATGGCGACGGAGAACACGCGCGGCTTGGCGCGGATGATGCTTGCACCCTCGGTTGGGTTGCTGTTGATCTGGATGATCGTGCCGCTGGCGATGACGCTGTGGTTTTCGTTCCAGAACTACAACCTGCTGAACCCGGCCAATGTCAGCTGGGCGGGCCTGTTCAATTACCAGTATTTCTACACCGATCCCGCCTTCTTCCAGTCGATCTGGAACACGCTTCTGATCGTGGTCGGCGTGCTGTTCATTACCGTCATCGGCGGTGTGGGCATCGCATTGCTGCTCGACCAGCCGATGTGGGGGCAGGGCATCGTGCGCATCATGATCATCTCGCCCTTCTTCGTCATGCCGCCGGTGGCCGCACTCGTGTGGAAGAACATGATCATGCATCCGGGCTACGGGGTGCTTGCTGATATCAACCGGTTCTTCGGCCTCCAGCCTGTCGACTGGTTTGCGCAATATCCGCTGTTTTCGATCATCATCATCGTCGCCTGGCAATGGCTGCCCTTTGCGACGCTCATCCTCTTGACCGCGCTGCAATCGCTCGACGGCGAGCAGAAGGAAGCGGCCGAGATGGATGGCGCGGGCTTCGTGTCGCGCTTCGTCCACCTGACGCTGCCGCATTTGGCACGCTCGATCACCGTGGTCATCCTGATCCAGACGATCTTCCTGCTCGGTGTCTATGCGGAAATCCTCGTCACGACGAATGGCGGACCGGGCTATGCCTCGACCAACCTGCCGTTCCTGATCTATCGCACCGCGCTCCTCGGCTATGACGTGGGCGGCGCCTCGGCCGGCGGCATCATCGCCGTCATCCTCGCCAATATCGTCGCCTTCTTCCTGATGCGCGCCGTCGGCAAGAACCTCGACAAGTAGGGATAGGAGGAAACCACCATGGCTAGAGCCGTTTCGACACGACGCACGGTCGTCTTCACCATCGCCGCCTGGATCGTCGCGCTGATCATCTTCTTCCCGATCCTCTACACGATCATCACCTCGTTCAAATCCGAGACCGAGGCGATCAAGGGCTTCAACATCATTCCCTCGGGCACGATCGAGAGCTATGCCGCCGTGCAGGCGCAGAGCAACTACTTCAAGTTCTTCCTGAACTCGGTCATCCTGTCGCTTGGCTCAACGCTTCTGGCGCTGCTGATCGCGGTGCCCGCCGCCTGGTCGATGGCGTTTTCGCCGACCGCCAAGACCAAGGACATCCTGATGTGGATGCTCTCGACCAAGATGATGCCGGCCGTCGCCGTGCTCGTGCCGATCTACCTGCTGTTCCGCGACTTCGGCCTGCTCGACAGCCGCATCGGTCTCACCGTCATGCTGACCATGATCAACCTGCCGATCGTGATCTGGATGCTCTACACCTACTTCCGCGAAATTCCGGGCGAGATCCTGGAAGCGGCGCGGATGGACGGCGCGTCGCTGTGGGGCGAGATCGTCTATGTGCTCACCCCGATGGCGGTGCCGGGCATTGCGTCCACCATGCTGCTCAACATTATCCTGGCCTGGAACGAGGCGTTCTGGACGATCCGCCTGACGACGACCAATGCCGCACCGCTGACGGCCTTCATCGCCTCGTTCTCCAGTCCTCAAGGGTTGTTCTGGGCGAAACTCTCGGCCGCCTCGACGCTCGCCATCGCGCCCATCCTGATCATGGGGTGGTTCAGCCAGAAACAGCTTGTCCGCGGCCTCACCTTCGGCGCCGTGAAGTAGAAACAGGACGGGGAGGATTATCGCATGGGCAAGATCATTCTGAAGAAAGTCAACAAGTCGTTCGGCGCCACGCAGGTCATTCCGGGCATCGACCTGACCATTAACGACGGCGAGTTCGTCGTCTTCGTCGGCCCCTCGGGCTGCGGCAAGTCCACGCTGCTGCGCCTCATCGCAGGGCTGGAAGACACCACGAGCGGCTCAATCGAGATCGACGGCCGCGACGTCACGGGGGAAGCGCCGGCCAAGCGCGGTCTTGCCATGGTGTTCCAATCCTATGCGCTCTATCCGCATATGAGCGTCGCCAAGAACATCGCCTTCCCGCTAAAGATGGCGAAGATGGATCAGGCGGCCATAGATAAGAAGGTGACGGAAGCGGCCCGCGTGCTGAACCTCACCAACTATCTCGAGCGCCGTCCGGGCCAGCTGTCCGGCGGTCAGCGCCAGCGTGTCGCCATCGGCCGGGCCATCGTGCGCGAGCCCTCGGCCTTCCTGTTCGACGAGCCCTTGTCGAACCTCGATGCGGCGCTGCGCGGCACGATGCGGCTGGAGATCTCCGAGCTGCATCATCAGCTGAAGACGACGATGATCTATGTCACGCACGACCAGGTCGAGGCGATGACCATGGCCGACAAGATCGTCGTGCTGAATGCCGGAAACATCGAGCAGGTCGGCTCGCCGCTCGATCTCTACAACAAGCCCGACAACCTGTTCGTCGCCGGCTTCATCGGCTCGCCGCGCATGAACTTCGTCAAGGGCGAAGCTGCGAAGCCCTACAACGCGCCCACCGTCGGCATCCGCCCGGAACATATCAAGCTCTCCAAGGAGACCGGCAGCTGGAAGGGTGTCGTCGGTGTCGCCGAACATCTCGGCTCCGACACGTTCCTGCATGTCAATGTCGCTGATATCGGCATGATGACCGTCCGCGCCGACGGCGACTTCCCCGTAACGCATGGCGATGCCGTGTGGCTCACACCAGACGCAACACGCATCCATCGCTTCGATGACAAGGGACTGGCAATCCGATGAAAAGACTTGAGGGAAAAAGCGCGCTGATCACCGGATCGGCGCGCGGCATCGGGCGCGCCTTCGCCGAGGCCTATGTGCGGGAAGGGGCGCGGGTCGCGATTGCCGATATCAATCTGGAGCGGGCCAATGCGACCGCACAGGAGATCGGCCCGGCAGCGTATGCGGTGCAGATGGACGTGACGAAGCAGGAGTCCATCGATGCAGCCATCGGTGCCTGCGTGAAGGAGGCCGGCGGGATCGATATCCTCGTCAACAATGCCGCGCTCTTCGACCTTCAGCCAATCGTCGAGATCACGCGCGAAAGCTTCGACCGGCTCTTTTCGATCAATGTCGCCGGCACGCTGTTCACCCTGCAGGCGGCGGCAAAGCAGATGATCGCGCAGGGCCGTGGCGGCAAGATCATCAATATGGCGAGCCAGGCCGGGCGTCGCGGCGAGGCGCTGGTCGGCGTCTACTGCGCGACCAAGGCGGCGGTGATCAGTCTCACCCAGTCGGCGGGGCTGAACCTCATCAAGCACGGCATCAACGTCAATGCGATCGCGCCCGGTGTGGTCGATGGCGAGCACTGGGACGGCGTGGACGCGCTCTTCGCCAAATATGAAAACCGACCGCGCGGCGAGAAGAAACGGCTGGTCGGCGAAGAGGTACCCTTCGGCCGCATGGGAACGGCCGACGACCTGACGGGCATGGCGATTTTCCTGGCCTCGCAGGAGAGCAACTACATCGTCGCGCAGACCTACAATGTCGATGGCGGCAACTGGATGAGCTGAGCGCGCAGCTCGCGCGCCCGGCACAGGCATAGACCGGAACAAACCGGAAGGGAATGGACCACATGACCACGAAACTGTCGCTCGCCACTCTTCCGGCGGTCTCGAAGACCGCCAGCATCCCGGCCTATGCACGTGAAAATCTCGCGGCGGGCATCGTCCATTTCGGCGTCGGCAATTTCCACCGGGCGCACCAGGCGATCTATCTCGACGACCTCTTCAATCTCGGCCTCGACCATGATTGGGCGCTGATCGGTGCGGGCGTTCTGCCCTCCGACGCAGCGATGCGCGAAAAACTTGCCGGCCAGGACTTTTTGACCACCGTGGTCGAGCAGGACAACAACCGCGCCGGCGCGCGGGTCACCGGCGCGATGATCGACTATCTCGCGCCCGGCAACGCGGCGGCGACCGTCGCCCAGCTTGCAGATCCCGCCATCCGCATCGTCTCGCTGACGATCACCGAGGGTGGCTACTTCATCAATCCGGCCTCTGGCATCTTCGATCCGGCCCATCCGGCGATTGCCGCCGATGCTGCCAATCCGTCCGATCCGAAGACGGTCTTCGGCCTCATCCTCGCTGGTTTGAAGGCCCGCAGGGACAAGGGCACCGCACCCTATACGGTGATGTCCTGCGATAACATTCCGCACAACGGCAAGGTGACGCATGCGGCCGTCTCCGGCCTCGCGCGCCTGTCCGATCCTGCCCTTGCCGACTGGATCGACGCGAATGTCGCCTTCCCGAACGGCATGGTCGATCGCATCACCCCGGCGACGGGATCGCGCGAGATCGGCATCGTTGCCGACGATTACGGCATTGACGATGCCTGGCCGGTGTTCTGCGAAGAGTTCAAGCAATGGGTGCTTGAAGACAATTTCCCCGAGGGCCGTCCGGCGCTGGAAAAGGTCGGCGTGCAGTTCGTGCCCGATGTCGCGCCCTATGAGCATATGAAAATCCGCATCCTGAACGGCGGCCATGCGGCCATCGCCTATCCGGCGGCGCTGCTCGACATTCATTTCGTGCACGAGGCGATGGAGGATCCCGATATCCGCGCCTTCCTCGCCAAGTTGGAACTGGACGAGATCGTGCCCGTCATCCCGCCCGTGCCGGATACGGACCTGCGCGACTATTTCGGCCTGATCGAGCGCCGCTTCTCCAACCCCAAGATCGCCGATACGATTCCGCGTCTGGCGCAGGACGGTTCCAACCGCCAGCCGAAGTTCATCCTGCCCTCGACCGCCGACCGGCTGTCGCGCAAGGAGGACGTCACCGGCCTCGCGCTCGTCTCCGCACTCTGGTGCCACTATCTCGCCGGCATGACGGACAGCGGCAAGGCGATCAGCTTCAACGACCCCAATATCGACCGCATCCACGCGGCGGCCGTGGCGGCGAAGGCCGACCCCGAGGCCTTCCTCGACCTCAAGGACATTTTTGGCGCGGTGGCGGAGTCGGATCTCTTCCGCAGGCGCTTCGCCAATGCCCTGACATCGCTGCAACAGAAGGGCACGCGGGCAACATTGAAGCGCTATCTGGAGAGCACGCTCGAAAATTAAGGAGATCCCAAAAAATCCGGGGCTTTCCATTGCGCGTGCGAGGCAGTACGACGGGGGCCTGAACACGGAATGGAGCGGAGCGCCATGGCCGCCAAAGCGACTGAACTCGTCATCTTCGATTGCGACGGTGTGCTTGTCGATAGTGAGCCTATCTCGCTTACCGTTCTGGTCGAAGCCCTTGCCGCCGCCGGCGTTGCAATGAGCGAGGCGGAAGCGCATGAGCGCTTTCTCGGCCGCAGCCTGAAAAGCACGTCGGAAATCCTGCATGATGAATATGGGCTGGCGATCGATGCAGCCTTTCTGGAGTCAATGCGAAAGGTACTCTACGAGCGTTTCCGTACGGAGTTGCAGCCGATTGATGGCATTGCCGAGACGGTAGACCGGCTTGGCATCGCCCATTGCGTGGCGTCATCGAGCCAGCCGGAGCGTATCCGTCTGTCGCTTTCCGTTACAGGCCTCATCGATAAGTTCGAACCCAATATTTTCAGTGCCAGCATGGTTTTGCGCGGCAAGCCGGCGCCCGATCTTTTTCTGCATGCGAGTGCAGCAATGGGGGTTGAGCCCGGGTTTTGCTTGGTCGTGGAAGACAGTCCGGCCGGTATTGAGGCGGCAAAATCCGCAGGCATGCGGGTCGTTGCCTTCACCGGCGGCTCCCATGCACGTACGCCGCGCCATCGCGAGACGCTGCTCGACCTGAAACCCGATGCCTTGTTTGACGACATGCGGGATTTGCTCCAGTTTGTCCGCAGCGACAAGGCGGGCGGGAAAGAGTATTGATGCGTGATCTGATCGTTGCGGTGGACATCGGCACGGGCAGCGCCCGAGCCGGCGTATTTGATCGGAGCGGTGCGTTGCTCGGCCGGGCCGAGCAGGCAATTGCGATGCGCAGGCCCAGCGCCGACCGTGCCGAGCATGATTCTGAAAACATTTGGGAAGCGGTCTGCACGGCGGTGAAGGCGGCCTGCGCTATCGCGGGCGCGCCACCGGCGCGTGTTGCGGCACTTGGCATAGATGCGACCTGTTCGCTGGTGGTGCGTGATAAAGCCGGGCAGCCGCTCGCCGTCTCGGCCGGCGAGGACGCGCGCTGGGACACGATCGTCTGGCTCGACCATCGCGCCGTGAAGGAGGCGGAAGTTTGCACGGCGACGGGCCATCCGCTGCTTGCCCATTCCGGCCGGGTCATGTCGCCGGAGATGGAAATGCCTAAGCTGATGTGGCTGAAGCGCAAGCGGCCGGACGAATGGGAAAACTCCGGCTACTTCTTCGATCTCGCCGACTTTATCACCTGGCGTGCGACGGGTTCGAATGCCCGCTCTCGTGGGACGTTAACGGCAAAATGGAACTACCTTTCGCATGAGGAGCGGCCGTGGAATGAAAGCTTCCTCAACGCGATCGGGCTTGAAGATGTACGTGAACGCGGATCCCTTCCAACGGAAACGGTGGCTGTCGGCGACCCGATCGGCCGATTGACGCCGGAGGCGGCGGTAGCTCTCGGGCTTGATAAGGACTGCATCGTTGGCGCGGGTCTTATCGATGCTTATGCTGGCACCTTTGGTGTGCTCGGCCCATTCGCCTGCGAACCGGAAACGCTCGAGCGGCAGCTGGCGCTGATCGGCGGCACGTCGAGCTGCATCGTCGCTTTCTCGCGTGAAAAGCGCTTCGGCTTCGGTATGTGGGGACCTTACTACGAGGCTGTGTTGCCAGGCTGGTGGTTGGCCGAGGGCGGGCAGTCGGCGACGGGTGCGCTGCTCGATCATCTCCTGCGCACCCACAGCGCCGGCGGTGAACCGACGGCGGCGAACCATGCCCGCGTTATCGCGCGCATCCGCGAGCTTCAGGCGGAAGAGGGCGAGGATTTCGCCGCGCGCCTGCATGTCCTGCCGGATTTTCACGGCAACCGCTCTCCGCTTGCCGATCCGCACGCGCTGGGTGTGATCAGCGGCCTTGCGCTCGACGCCTCCTTCGACGGGCTCTGCCGTCTCTATTGGCGTGCCTCGGTCGCCATCGCGCTCGGCATCCGTCATATCCTCGATAAGCTCGGCGAGGGCGGCTATCCGCTCGATACGCTGCATGTCACCGGCGGCCATGTGCGCAACCCGCTGCTGATGGAGCTTTACCGCGATGTCACCGGCTGCCGTGTCGTGGTGCCGGAGACCAATGATGCGGTGCTGCTCGGCACGGCCATGGTAGCGGCGGTTGCCGGCGGGCTGTATCCGGACCTGCCGGCTGCGGGCGCCGGCATGTATCCGGGCGGCAGCGAATATGCGCCGGACCCCGCGCGAAAGGCGGGCTACGACCGCGACTATCGCCGATTCCTCGCCCTCTACCGGCACCGGGCGGAACTCGAAGCGATCCTCTGAAAAATATTTTGAAAAAATTTGCAACCGCTGGAACCAATTTTGGGTTCGCGTGTTTTTCAGGCGTCACCGGTCTGCGCATATCCCCCAAGATGCGAGGCCCTCGATCGGTGATCGACCACGATACCGTGTCCCCCTCCGGTCCGTGGATACTCAAGCAGCCAGTGCCTTTCGAAGGCGCTGGCTGTTTTCTTTTGTGCCCTGTGTTTTTGTTTTGCCGCATTGTCCGACACCGAAGCGGGATCGCTTCGGCTGGAAATACTCCAGCCATCTCCAGAAATGGAAAGGCAGCGGTGGGCGTGCCGTCCCACCGCTGCCTGCCGCGCCGCCGCCGCGGCTATCCGGGAGCGAGATCAGGCCGCTGCGCGGGTCTGCGGCGTGAAGAGAAGGGCCTGGTTGATCAGGACCTTCACTTGTTCCGGGTTGAAGGGCTTAGACACGAGGAAGGCCGGTTCCGGCCGTTCGCCTGTCAAAAGCCGTTCCGGATAGGCGGTGATGAAAATGACCGGGATATCGGTGCGCGACAGGATCGTGTTGACCGCGTCGATGCCAGAAGATCCGTCGGCGAGCCGTACGTCGGCCAAAACGAGGCCCGGCCGGCTGTCACTCCACAGAAGTTCGGCTTCAGCTTGCGTGCGGGCGATGCCGGTGACACGATGGCCCATGCCGCTCACCATATGGGCAAGGTCGAGCGCGATCAGCGGTTCGTCCTCGATGATCATGATGCCGGTTTCCGTCTGTGCTGCAATTTCGGCGAAGGCCGCATCGAGCAGGGCGCGGATGACGCTGATTTCCGCTTCGAGGATTTCCGCCGTCTTGTCGACGGCAAAACCTTCCACGGTGGCGAGCAGTAGGGCCTGGCGGCCGAGCGGGGGAACGCCGGAAAGGTCGAAGGGCGCCTCGACACCGGGTCTGAGCGAACCCGCGCCGCGGCTCATCGAGACGGGAAGGGAGGAGATAATGCGGCTGAGCAGGCCGAAAAGCGTCGCCTTGTCGTCCCCGCCTTCGGGCATGGCCGAGGGATCTATAAGGATGGTTTCCAGCGTGGCGGCGACATAGGCGTCGCCGGAGGATTGGGTGCCCGTGAGCGCGCGCGAATAGCGGCGCAACGCCGGAAGGTGTGGCCCGATGCGGTCGGAAATCGGCATGATGTGTCCCCTGTTTTCGATTTGCTGCAATGGCAGTTGACGATTTGAACGCGGGAACCAAATTTAGGTTCCGGGGACGGGAACTTTTTTTGCTGCGGGGCATTTCCAAGCCGAAATCGATCTGTGGCGCATAGCAACGACGAAAGTGGCCAAGAGTGAATAGTTTGGACAGTCAAAAGACCGGGAGAAAATCTCCCAAGAGGGCGGATGATCCCAATGCGCAGATCGCAACGAAGCTGCGCGCTTTTTATCATTCCGTACAGGATGAAACGCTTCCACAGCGCTTCCTCGATCTTCTCGAAAAATTGGATGCTGTCGAAAACAGCGTTCAGCGGGCAGAGTGAGGAAAACGATGGAACAGGGACAGACGACTTTCAAGCGCGAACTCCTGGCGGTACTGCCAAGCCTGCGCGCCTTCGCCATTTCCCTCATCGGCCGCCACGACCAGGCCGACGATCTCGTTCAGGACACGATCATGAAGGCCTGGGCGAAGCAGGAACAGTTCGAGATGGGCACCAACATGAAGGCCTGGCTCTTCACGATCCTGCGCAACGAGCTTTACAGCAAGATGCGCAAGCGCGGGCGCGAGGTGCAGGATAGCGACGGTCTCTTCACGGAGAACCTCGCGCAGCATCCTTCGCAATACGGTTCCCTCGACATGCAGGACTTCAAGAAGGCGCTGGAAAAGCTGCCGGACGAACAGCGCGAGGCCATCATCCTCGTCGGCGCGTCGGGTTTTTCCTATGAAGAAGCGGCGGAAATCTGCGGCTGCGCGCTCGGCACCATCAAGAGCCGTGTGAATCGTGCCCGTCAGCGCCTTCAGGAGCTCTTGCAGGTCAGCGGTGAAAGCGACTACGGTCCGGACGCCGTCTCGGCGCCGATCACCTCGCGCGCCTTCGCCTCCTGACGGAATAAAATAAAGAGCCGCCCGCCATCATGGCGGGCGAGCCATAAGGTGAGGGGATTGCGGCGAGGAATGCGTCTGCCGGCGGAGCTGGACCGAAACGGACGCGGAATCGCCGGCCGAAAGCGCATGAAGGACAATGTTCAGCCACTTCCGTCCGATATCGCCGCGGTTCTGGGAGCACCAGACCGGCTTACGGCGCTCGACGCCGCCATGCCGACTTTTACCGGCCCCGATTCCGATTTCGACGATATCGCCGGTCTTGCCGCACAGCTTTTTGCCGCACCGATTTCCCTCGTCACCATCCTCGGTCGCACGGACCAATGGTTCCTCGCACACGAGGGCACGCGGGAAATCCGCGCGCCCTCGGAAGATTCATTTTGCGCGCGCATGATTGCGGAGGGCGACCTCGAGCCGATGGTCGTGGGCGATGCCACCGGAGATCCGCGTTTTGCCGATCTTCCCAGCGTGGTCGGCGAGCCGCATCTGCGCTTTTATGCCGGCGCACCGATCATGGTGGACGGCCAGCCGATCGGCACCGTCTGCGTCTTCGACGTGAAACCGCACGGCAAAACCGCGCCGGACCTTCTGCCGCGGCTGAAGCGGCTTGCCTCGCTTGCCGCCTCACTGCTCAAGCTCAAGGAAGAGGCCCGACGGCGCACGCTGGCGGCCGAGATGCTGTCGCGCGACGAAAAGCGCCATGCGCTGGCGCTCGATGCCGCCAATGTCGCGAGCTGGCTCTGGGATATCTCGGCAGGTGTCGTGTCCGGCAACGAGACCTTCTACCGCATGCTTAGCATCAAGCCGGCAATGCCGATGAGCGCGCGAAAATTCTTCGCCGCGGTTCACACGGCCGACCGCAAGGCCACCATCGATCGCCTGCGCAATGCGCTTTCCAGCGGCAAGGAATATGATGGCCTGTTCCGTGCTGCCAATTCCGGCCGCTGGCTGCTCGGGCGCGGACGTGTGCATGAATGGGATGCCGAAGGGCGTCCGACGGTGTTTCTCGGCATCAATGTCGACGTGACCGACGGGCAGCTTGCCTCCGAGCGCACGCGCCTTTTGCTGCGCGAATTGAACCACCGGGTCAAGAACACGCTCGCCATGCTGCAATCGCTGGCGCGCCAGACGCTGCGCCAGACGAGCGATCCCGTCGAATTCATGGATGCCTTCGCCGGCCGGCTGCAATCGCTTTCCGAGGCGCATGGCCTGCTGTCCGATCACGAATGGGGCGTCATCCATCTGAAGATGCTGCTGCAAAAGCAGATCATGCCCTATGCGATGGATTACGAGGGGCAGATCGAAATCCACAAGGACGAGGTGGAGCTTGGGCCAGACCAGGCCGTCGGCCTCGGCCTCGTGCTGCATGAACTGGCCACCAATGCCCGCAAATACGGCGCGCTTTCGGTGCGCAGCGGTAAGGTGGTCATCACGGCGCGGGTGATGAACGAAGACGGTCAACGCGTGCTCAACATGACCTGGCATGAGGTCGGCGGACCGCCGGTCGAGCGGAGCGGACGTCGCGGTTTCGGTTCGGTGCTAATCGAGCGCAGCCTCGACAAAATCCTCGGCAGCAGCGTGCATGTCGAATATCTGCCGAAGGGCGTGACCGCCGTTATACGGATGCCGCTGTAAAGCGACACCGCTGTTCATTTCATAAGAAGGATTGGATCAGTCATCGTCGCGGCGGGATCTTTTCGGCGCGAGCAGGAAGCCCAGCGCGAGTGCTACGCCTGTGGCGGCAAACGGCCGTTTCGTGGCGACTGCGGCAGCCGCCGCCATCATGTCGCGCCGGGCGGTAAGCTGGTCGCGGCGGATGCGGCGCAGTTCCCGTTCCCGCTTGTTGCGCATGGCAACGACGGCAAACACGATCAATGCGAGCAGCAGGAAACCGCCGGCGAGGCCGAAGAGCGCCGGGATGGTGCCGTAACGCTCGGCAAGCCACAGGGCCGTCGCGACGATCGCAAGCCCGTAGGCGGTCGCGACAAGGACGCCGATGATCAGGCCGGCTATGGCGCTGCGCTTGGCGGCGTCGACGGTCTCGTCCACCCGGTCGGTGACACGGGTGACGAGGTTTTGCAGGAGGATGGCTCCCAGTGAAAGCATGCCGTTCGTGCTCCGCATGAGGGGCGCTCCATGGCGCCCCATTCTATCGAGAGATCAATTCCTATCGAGGGATCGATCAGCGCCGAAGCAGGGCGGCGAGCACGAAGCCGGCGGCAGCGGCGATGCCGAGCGTCGCCAGCGGGTTGTCCTGAACGGCCTTGCGCGCCTTGCGGCCGCTGTCGCGATAGCGGTCCTGGAAATCGGCAAGCAGGTCTTCACCGGCCGCGATCATGTCGCGGATATCGGTTTCGGCCCGGCCCTTGAGGTCATGGGCGGCGTCGCTGACATCCGCCTTCACGGCGCGGGCCTTCTTGCGGATGCCGCTGGCGCCGCTTGTGGCATCATTGGCGAGCACGCGCGCCAGGGCTGCGATCTCGTCGCGCAGATCGGCAATCTGGTCCTCGACGGCCTGTGCATTGTCTTGCAGTCCGTCGCGGAGGCTCTTCTTGTTGCGGGTCGAAAACAATCCGTTGGCCATGCCGTTTCTCCTTTTGCGTGTCGGCCGCGCCATCGCGCGGATCGAACGTCGCTCCACCCCCTTGGCGGAACGGTTTTCCGGACAATAAACGCGGTGCGGTGCAAAAGGTTCCGTAACGCCGGAAAGTCAGGCCGATGCGGTGTGGGGCAGCACGAAGGGCACACCGGAAGCCGGCACGCCGTTGATGCGCATCCGGCAGCCGAAGACGGCCTCCATGGCGTCGTCGGTCATGACGTCTCCCGGTGCGCCGGACCGTTCGATCCGGCCGCCCTTCATCATCACCATATGGTCGGCGAACATGGCGGTGAGGTTGAGATCGTGCATGACCGCGATCACTCCGCCGCCGCCTTCGCAATAGCGCCGGGCGAGCGTCATGATGGTGAGCTGGTGGCGGATGTCGAGGGCGGAAACCGGCTCGTCGAGCATCAGGAAGCAGGGCTCACCGTCGAGCACGGGCTCCCAGATCTGCGAGAGCACGCGGGCAAGCTGCACGCGCTGCTGCTCGCCGCCGGAAAGTTCCTGGTAGAACCGGCCGGCGAAACCCGAAAGATCCACGGCGGCCAGTGCCTCGGCGGTGATCGCCTCGATACGTTCGGCATGGCGGTTCGGGCCGACGGTGAGGCCCATGCGCACGATCTCGCGCACCGTGAAGGGAAAGGCGATGGTTGCCGCCTGCGGCAGCACGGCGCGCTTGACGGCGAGCTGCCAGGGTTCGAGCGCGCCGAGCGCATGGCCGTTGATGGTGATATCGCCCTTGCTCGGCAGTTCGCCGGCCAGCGCCTTCATCGTCGTCGTCTTGCCGGAGCCGTTCGGGCCGACGATGGCGGTGAGTTCGCCGGCCTTGGCGGTGAGCGACACGCCATGCACGATGGTTTTGCTGGAGAGGGCGACCGTGAGGTTCTTTGCGGTGATCATTAAAGCCTACCAGCCGTTGCGCGTGCGGTCGCGCAGGAGAACCCAGAGGAAGAAGGGCGCACCGGCGAGCGCGGTGATGATGCCGATCGGCAGTTCGGCGGGTGCGACGATGGTGCGCGCCAGCATGTCCGCACCCAGCATCAGCACGCCGCCGAACAGGGCGGAGGCGGGCAGTAGATAGCGATGATCAGGGCCGATGACGATGCGCAGGAGATGCGGCACGACGATGCCGACGAAGCCGATGCCGCCACTGACGGCGACCGAGGCGCCGACCGCACCGGCAACCACGACGACGGCGATATATTTCAGCCGCTGCACTTTCACGCCCATATGGAAGGCTGCCGCCTCGCCGAGCGTGATGGCGTTCAGCCCGCGCGACAGGAAGGGCACGACGAGGAGGGCCAGCAGAATGATCGGGCCGGCGGCAAACAGCTTTGCCCAGGTCATGCCCGAGAGCGAGCCGAGGCTCCAGAAGGTGATGTCGCGCAGTTGCTTGTCATCGGCCATGTAGATGAGGATGCCGGTGACGGCGCCGGCAAGGGCGGCGATCGCGATACCGGCAAGCAGCATGGTCGCGACGGAGGTCTGCCCGCTGCGCGTGGCGATGCGGTAGAGCAGCAGCGTCGTCAGGAGGCCGCCGATGAAGGCGGCGAGCGGCAGGGCGAAGGCGCCGAGCGTCAGCATCAGGCCGGCTGGCAGGCTTGCACCGAGCACGATCATCAGCACCGCGCCGAGCGCCGAGCCGGAGGAAATGCCAACGAGACCGGGATCGGCGAGCGGATTGCGGAACAGGCCCTGCATGACGGCACCGGACATGGCGAGCGCCGCGCCGATCAGGAAACCGAGCAGCGCGCGGGGCATACGGATATCGACGACGATGATGCGGTCGCGCAGGCTGAGCGCCGTCTCTTCCGCGCCGCTGAACAGCGCGCCGATCACGTTGATCGCTGAAGCATCGGAGGCGCCGGTCGCAATGGACATCGCCAGCGACAGGATCGAGGCGAGCACCAGGACGGCGAGCGTCAGGCGGGCGATCGCCGTCCGGTCGCCGGCAGCCGATGACTGGACGGGGCGCATCAGGGAAAGACCGCGCGCGCTATCGCCGCGCACGGCATCATTGAGAGACATTGCCGTAGAGTTCTTTGTTGAGATCGCGAATGGCGGAGGCCGTGCGGGGGCCGAAGCCGAGCAGATGCAGGCTGTTCATGCGCAGGATCGCCTTGTTGGCGGCGGCCGGCGTGACGGAGATGGCGGGGTGCGCCAGGATTTCCGCATCACTGCTGCCGGCACCGGGACGGGTCATGACCATCACGACATCGGGCTTGGCCTTGATGATCGCCTCGTCGGTCAGCGGCTTGTAGCCGTCGAAAGCGCCTTCCGTCGCATTGATCGCGCCGGCAAGCCCGATGATGCCGTCGGCCGCCGTGTGGCCGCCGGCCGCCATCACCCGGCCGTTCTGGAAGGAGAGGATGAACAGCACGCGCTTGCGGTCGCTTTCCGGCCGCTTGGCGGCATCGGCAATGGCCGCATCCAGATCGGCGCCGACCTGCGCTTCCAATTCTCTAGCCTTGTCTTCCACGCCGAGGAATTTTCCGACGACGTCGATCTTCTTCAGGATCGCCGCGCGATCATACCCTTCCGGAACGGTCTCGAAGGGAATGCCGGCGCTCTTCAGCACGGCCAGCGCATCCGGCGGGCCACTGCCTTCGACGGCGAGAATCGCGGTCGGGTTGACGGCGATGACGCCCTCCGGCGAGAGCTGGCGCATATAGCCGACGTCGGGCAGCTTGGTTGCCTCCTCGGGGAAGGTACTGGTGCTGTCGCGGGCGACCAGCCGGCTGCCTTCGCCAAGCGCATAGACGATTTCCGTCACCGCGCCGCCGATCGCCACGAGCTTCGAGCTGTCGACCTTCTGCATGTCCTCGGCCACGGCCTTGCGGATGAAGCCGCCCGCACCAGGTGCTGCGAGCGGCAGGAGCAGGGGGGCGGAGAGGGCGAAGACGGTCAGCGCCAGTTCCCACGGGCGGGCGCGGCGGAAATCGAAGCTCTTGCTCATGGGGCGTTTCCTTCTTATGCGGCGACGCTATCGGGGCGCGGCAGGCTGTCGAGGATTTCGCGCCAGTCGGCGCGCTCCGTCATGCCTTCCTTCCGCTTGCCGAAGAACTGGATGATCATCTCACCGCTGGCGTCATAGGCTTCCAGCGAGGTGACGAAACCGTCGACGGTCGGCTTGCGCACCACCCAGCACTCGGCGATGTGGTCCATGCGCAGGTGCATGTGGAAGGTCGGGTCCATCACGTTGAGCCACGGGCCCATCGGCTGGACGGTCTTCACGGTGCCGGTATGGATTTGGATCGTGCCGTGATTGCCGACGAAGCACATGATTTCGGCATCGCGCTCGGCGGCACCACGCAGCAGGTCGCCGACGGCATCCGCGCGCACTTCATTGGCAAAGTCCTCGCCGACGCTGCGCACGGCATCCTGGCGGGCGATCTTCAGCTTGCGCAGCAGGCCGAAGAACTGGTGCGTATCGGTCATCGCCGCCCAGTTTTCGCGCAGCGCCGCGACGTCGACCGGGCCGGTCTCCTCGACCTTGTTGGAGACGATTTCGACGAAATCCTGCGACTGGTCCTCCAGGCGGAAGTCGGCGACGATCGCCTCATAGGCTTCGAGATTGGAGGCGGGGCGCAGGTGTACCTTGTGCACGGCCATGCCGGCCTTGTCGAAGAACTGCAGGCTGCGGCGGACCTGATCGCCATCCGTCTTGGTGACGGCAAAGCCGTGCGCCCAGGTGCCGGGGAAAATGCGCAGGTCGATGTTCTCGCCGAGCACGATCGAGGCGTGCTTGCCGGTGGTGATCTTCTCGAAGACGCCGATCTTCTCGTGCACGACGCTCTCGTTGCGGGTCAGCGCCATGATCTCGCCGAGCGCCTCGGCGCGTTCCAGAAAGCGGTTGGCATCGGCATCGATGCGGATCGCGGTCAGGCCGACTTCGGCCGCGACGAGGGCGGCTTCCGAGATGTTGAGCTGGGCGGCGATATCGCGCTCGCGCATCTTGGGGTTCTCGGCGCGGAAGGCGCGGATTTCGGCGGGGGTCGGTCGTGTCGTTTCGGTCATGGGCTCGGCCTTCGTCGCAATACAGGGTGCCTTCCCATATCCAATCTTTTCCGCTGGAAAATTATCGAGGCGGAACAGTGGTTTGCCGGGAAATTGGCGATTACTATCTTGACTTCATTACTCATATTTATCTATGCACGCAATACCGGTGCGTAAAACTCATGTTAATTCTTCCGACGCGCCGGTGATGATCGTGGCCGTGACCGTCGGCCGGCACCCGAACCGTATTCGAACAGGCGACCCCCATGACCGTACGCACGCTTCTGCTTTCCGCCCTCCTGTCCGTTGCCGCCGTTTCCGGCGCTGGTGCCCAGGAGGCTTCGGCCCCCAAGGGGCTGGATGTGGAGCTGAATGCGCTGGCGAGCTCGCAGAAGGGTTGCCTCTTCACCTTCGTCGCCGGCAACGGGCTGGCGCAGGATCTGTCCAAGGTCTCCTTCGAATTCGTGATCTTCAACGACAAGGGCACCGTCGAGCGCCTGGCGCTGCTCGACTTCCGCGACCTGCCGGCCGGCAAGTCCAAGGTGCGCCAGTTCGACGTGCCGGGCATCAAGTGCGAGGGCGTGAAGAACCTGCTGATCAACGATGCCCCGGTCTGCGAGGGCGCGGGCGTGGAGAAGGGCCGCTGCATGGATGGTATCGTCACGGGCAGCAAGGCGGCGGCCGGCCTGGAAGGCTGACACTCTCGGGCGCAGGACGCGCCGAATGCGTAAACGGAATGACGGGTGAGTACGATGTCTGGTAGCAAGTGGCTTTGGGTCGGCGGCGGTGTGCTTTCCCTAGTGGCCCACGCAACGGCGGCAGCCATCCTGACCATGGCGCCGGTGCCTGACGAGGAGCAGGCTCTGATTGCCGGTGGCGTCGTCGCGGAAGTGGCGATGCTGGGCAATGGCGCCTTCGAGGCCGTGGAATCCGGCAATCCCGAGGATGTCATCAAGCCCGAGACGATCGAGCCTGACGTCACCGAGCCAGAGCCGCAGGAAGTCGCGGAAATCCAGCCGACCGAGATCCAGTCCGAGACGACTGAGATCGTTTCGCCGATCGATCCCGTCGTATCCGAGCCGGTGCAGGAACTGATCGTCCCCTCCGCCGAGGTGGAGATCGCCGCTGTTCCGGTTCCCGAGATCAAGCCTGAGATCGAGCCTGAAGAGGAGATCAAGCCGGTTCCCGAGGTGAAGAAGGAAGAGCCGGTCAAAAAGGTCGAGCGCAAGAAGCCGAAGGAAAAGCCGGTCAAGAAGGCCGGCGAAAAGGGCAAGGCCAAGCAGAACGCCACGCGCGGCGAGGTGGATGGCTCGGCGGATGTAAAGAGCGCGGCCGTCGGCGGCCAGAAGAAGGGCAATTCCTCATCAGCCGGCAATGCTGCTGTCAGCAACTATCCGGGCAAGGTGCGCAACAAGATCAATCGCGCCAAGAAGCGTGTTTCGGGCGGCGAGCGCGGCAGCGTGGTGGTGAGCTTCACCGTCAGCTCCGGCGGGCAAGCGAGCGGCATTCGCGTCGCGCGCAGCTCCGGCAGTGCTGCGCTGGACAAGGCGGCGCTCGATTCGGTGCAGCGTGCAGCTCCTTTTGCGAAGATCCCGGAGGCCGCCGGGCGCTCGTCCTGGGCCTTCAACGTGCCGATCGTCTTCAACTGAGGCGTCAATTCCCGTCGGGTGCGCAGCGGCGGGAATTTTTTGCGCTAAAATATGACTTTTATGGTCATGTTTATACTTTACTCTGAAACTCATGTTTTGTAGGTTGCAGCCGAACTGAGGCTCCGCCGATGCGGAGTGCCAAAGGGGAATGCTGCATGAATGGAATGACAGCTGGCCGCATCGAAGCGGTCTTGAAGGCGGCGATTGCCGAGCGCGACCGGCGGATCGCCGATCTGGAGCGTCAGCTCAATGCGCTGAAGAAGCAGATGGCGGCGGCAGCGCAGAATGCCCCCGTGGTCGCACCGGCCGTTCAAGCGGCTGTGCCTGTCGAAGTGAAGGCAGCGCAAGCGCCGCGCGGTGTCGAAGTCAGCAAAGTCAAGCGCCGGACCGGCGAAGCGGAGAGGAAGGCAATGCGCGAGAAGCACAGGCAGCAGCAGGCCCGCCGTGAGGCAGAAACCGACGACAAGGCCGATGCCAAGGCGGGGCTCGAAGGGCGCAGCTTTCTCTATGTCGGCGGCCGGGATTGCCAGGTGGCGCATCTGCGTCAGATCGCCAGTTCCTACGGCGCCAACCTCATCCACCACGACGGCGGCCTGCGCGAGGCGGTGTCGCGCATCGACAACGTGCTGCCCTCGGTCGACTGCGTCTTCTGCCCCATCGACTGTATCAGCCATGATGCCTGCATCCGCGTGAAGACGGGCTGCAAGAAGTGGGAAAAGGCCTTCGTGCCGCTGCGCAACGGCAGCAAGTCGTCCTTCGAGCGCGCCCTGCAGAGCATGAGCCAGGGAGACACTGCGCAGTGAGTGACGAAAGACCCGAAGCCTTCATGATGATCGGCCTGCACAAGCTGGCCGCACAGAACGGCGACGGCCTGGTGCCGGAATTGTATGCCCTCCTGACCCGCCGCGCGGACATGCTGGAAAGCGAAAATGTCACGGAATTTCCGCTGGCGAGCGCCCGTCCGCCGGCGCGGCCGGCAAGCTTCGAGGGCACGCATGGGCTTGAAGCGCGCAACGACAATGTCGTAGCCTTCCCGGCACCGCGCCATGTCCGGCGGGATTCCCTCTAACCTCAGGGTCTTCCATGTTCTTCGCCATGAACCGCTTCCGCATTGCCATCGGCCACGAAGAGGCTTTCGAGGCCATCTGGAAGGGGCGGGATTCGAGCCTGGCCGAGATGCCGGGCTTCCAGTCCTTCCACCTGCTGCGGGGCGATACCAATGCCGAGGAGGGCTTTACCCTCTTCGCCTCCCATTCGGTCTGGGCGAGCAAGGACGATTTCGTCGCCTGGACGAAATCGGAGAATTTTCGCGCCGCGCACAAGAATGCCGCCGACAACAAGGCCATCTATCTCGGCCCGCCGAAATTCGAAGGTTTCAGCGTCGTCGAAGGTGCCTGAGGTTCGTCTCAGCCGTCTTTTTTCGGCAGGAACGGCGCGAGCGCGACCGTCAACCATCCCGCCATCATGATCACGCCACCCGTGGGCGCCGACATCGGAAAGAGCCCGTATCCCGTTGAATGGCGGAAGACGAGATCACCGGCGAAAAGCGCGGTCCCGAGCGCCAGCAGGAGCGCGGCGAAGGGCGCGGCGCGCATCGATGGCCATGCTGCATAGAGCGCGATCAGCGCCGGTGCATGGGCAAGGCACATGGCCGACGCGCCCGCCATCAGGCGCGGATCGCTGCCATGGGAGGCCGCAGCCGCGGTGACGACGCCGGTCAGGCCCATCAGGCCGGCGACGAGAAGGCTGGCGGAGCGCAGCGAAAACGACATGGGGTTTCCTATTCCTGGTTCTGCATATGGTGCGCGAGCCGCGTGACGGGCTCGAGAATGATCTTGCGCAGCCCTTCGCTCGGCACCGTCTCTTCCAGCGCCCGCACGAAGCAGAGCAGCCATTCGTCGCGCTCGGCCGGGCCGATCGGAGCCGCGAAATGGCGGCGGCGCAGCATGGGGTGGCCGCGTTTGTCCGTATAGAGCGGCGGACCTCCGAGCCAGCCCGTCAGATATTCGTAGAGCTTTTCCTCGCTGCCGGAGAGATTCGGCGGGTGAATGGCGCGGCAGCGCGCGGCTTCCGGCACTATGTCCATCAGTTCGTAGAAGCGGCGCGTCAGGGCACGCACAGCCGCATCGCCGCCGATCGCCTCGTAAAGCGTGACCGTCTCGCCCTGTTGGCTCTGGTTCTCGTTCGTCTCCGTCATGGTTCAGGTCTTAGCGCCGTGGTCTGCCGCAGGCAATGCCGCGCCAGCCCGGTGCGACGAAGCGTGTCAAAGGCCGGTATTTCCGCTCATTGACAAGAAACCGTCCAGACGGTATGTTTTATGAATGAGCCAGGCACATCACCGCAAGAAACACCCCGAAGCCGTCCGCCAGCAATTGCTGGAGGTCGCGGCGAAACTGTCGCTCGAGAAGGGGCCGGGGAGCGTAACGCTCGACGCGGTCTCGCAGGCCGCAGGGGTCAGCAAGGGCGGGCTGCTGCATCACTTTCCCAACAAGCTGTCGTTGCTCGATGGCCTCTTCGCCGATCTCACCGACAAGCTCGACCAGGCGTTGGCGGAGAAGATGCGCGACGATCCCGAGCCGAAGGGCCGCTTCACCCGCGCCTATATCGCGGTGTTCTTCCAGCCCGAGGGCATGGCGGATGGCGAGAAGTGGCAGGTGCTGACGATCGCGCTGATTTCCGAGCCGCATCTGCGCGAACGCTGGCGACAATGGGTGGACCGCCACCTCCAGGAAAATGTCGGCACGGACTCGGCGCTCGATACGATGCTTGTGCGCTATGCGGTGGATGGTCTCTGGCTTGCCGATCTGCTCGGCTCGCCGAGCATGGATGCCGCAACGCGCGCCGCGATGATGGACAAGCTACTGGCGATCTCACGCCTCTGACCGGATTTTTTGGGCGCCGCCGCGCCGGAGACAGACCCATGAACCTCACCACCGTCTATGCCGTCCTCGTCGTTGCCATCGTCTTCGAAGTGCTCGGCACCTCCGCCATGCAGGCCGCACAGCATTTCACGCGCATCGTGCCGACCACGATGATGGTCGTCTGCTATGCCATCGCCTTCTTCTTCCTGTCGTGGAGCCTGCGCTATGTGCCTGTCGGCATCGCCTATGCGATCTGGAGCGGCCTCGGCATCGTGCTGATCTCGGTCGTCGGCTACTTCGCCTTCGGCCAGAAGCTCGATTTCGCCGCCATTGCCGGCCTCGGCTTGATCATATCGGGCGTGCTGGTGCTGAACCTTTTCTCCAAGTCGACTTTTCATTGAAAGAGGCTGAAATCGAAGCGGACCCCGCTTGCCAAAAGCGGGGCCGGGCCTTATCGATTCCGTCGAATTGAAACCGCTTTCAATTTTACGGCTTCGAGAGGTGAAGACCCATGGCAATCCGCACCATCGTATGGGGTGAGAACATCCACGAGCAGACGAACGAGATCGTCCGCTCGATCTATCCGAACGGCATGCACAACACGATCGCCGACGCGCTGAACACGGACCCCGCAATTTCGGCGACGACCGCGACCTTGCAGGAACCGGAACACGGCCTGACGGAGGCGCGCCTTGCCGAGACGGACGTGCTCATCTGGTGGGGCCACAAGGATCACGGCGCCGTCGACGACGCGGTGGTCGAGCGTGTCGCAAAGCGCGTCTGGGAGGGCATGGGCCTTCTCGTCCTGCATTCCGGCCATTTCTCGAAGATTTTCAAGCGGCTGATGGGCACGCCCTGCGCGCTGAAATGGCGGGAGGCCGGCGAGCGCGAGCGTCTGTGGAACATCAATCCGCGCCACCCGATTACCGAAGGCCTCGGCGACAATTTCGTTCTCGAAAACGAGGAAATGTACGGCGAGCAGTTTTCCGTTCCCGAGCCGCTGGAGACAGTGTTCATCTCGTGGTTTGCCGGTGGCGAGGTGTTCCGTTCGGGCCTGACCTGGCGCCGCGGCGCCGGCAATATCTTCTACTTCCGTCCTGGCCACGAGACCTATCCGACCTACCACGATGCCAATGTGCAGAAGGTCCTGGTCAACGGCGTGAAATGGGCCTTCAACCCGCGGGGCACCTATACGGCAATCCACGACGCACCGAACGTACCCGTCGAAGCGGCGCTGGAGCCCATCGTCGAGCGCGGCCCGAGACTCCACCAGGCCGGCGAAGCCGGGTATCGCTGAGGTTTTCATGCGTCTTCTCGTTCTTGGAACCGGCGGCATGGCCAACAGCCATGCCCAGCATTTTGCCGCAATCGACGGCGTCGAACTGGTCGGCGCGGTCGATGTCGATCCGTCGCGGGCGAAAGCCTTCGCCGAGACACACGGCATTCCCAACGTCTTCACCTCGCTGGAAGAGGCGATCGCCTGGGGCGATTTCGACGCGGCGACCAATGTGACGCCCGACCGCGCGCACCACCCGACGACGCTGGCGCTGCTGGCGGCGGGAAAACATGTCATGTGCGAAAAGCCGCTGGCGGAAAATTACGCCAAGGCCGACGAGATGGCACGGGCAGCGGAAGCCTCCAGCCTCGTCACCATGGTGAACCTCACCTACCGCAACGTCGCGCCCTTGCAGAAGGCACGCGAAATGGTGCTGGCGGGCGAAATCGGTCGCGTGCGGCATGTCGAGGCGTCTTATCTGCAAAGCTGGCTCGTTTCCAAGGCCTGGGGCAACTGGGCGACGGAGAGCCAATGGCTCTGGCGGCTCTCCACCCGGCATGGCTCGAACGGCGTGCTCGGCGATGTCGGCATCCATATTCTCGACTTTGCCAGCTACGGCGCCGGCAGCGATGTGGAGCACGTCTTCGCCCGGATGAAGGCTTTCGACAAGGCGCCAGACAATCGCATCGGCGAATATGATCTCGATGCCAATGACAGCTTCACCATGACCGTCGATTTCGCCAATGGCGCGCTCGGCGTCATCCATTCCAGCCGCTGGGCGACCGGCCATCTCAACGAGCTTCGCCTGCGCATGCATGGCGACAAGGGCGCGCTGGAGGTCATCCATTCGACCGAGGGTTCGCAGTTGCGCGGTTGCCTGGGCGAGGATGTCGAGAAGGCCATATGGCGAGACCTCGATGCCGGCACGGTGCCGACGAACTACCAGCGTTTCGCGGCGGCGGTTTCGGCCGGCGAACAGGTCGAGCCCGGCTTCCGCCATGCCGCGGAACTGCAAAAAATCCTCGATCTCGCCATCGAGACCGAGAAGGAGCGCCGGGAAATGAAGGTCTGAGATCAGCCCGGCGCCGGACCTGTCGAGCCGCGGATGATGAACTCGACGGGCCATACCTCCTGCAAGGTCTCGACCGCTTTCCCCCGCAACAGCTGCAAGACCATGTCGCCGATCCGCTCGCCCGCCGCGCGGATCGGCGATTGCGTCGTGGTGACACCGGGCACGAGATTGTCAGGGCTCAGATAGGGGAACACATCGTCATGGGCGATGAGCGAGACGTCGTGCCCGACGGTCAGTCCCGCAATACGGATCGCCCGCATCGCGCCGAGCGCCGACATCATCGAGCCCGCGATGACCGCGGTGGGCGGGGCGGGCAGGGTGAGGAAGGCCTGCATCAGACGGAAACCGGTCTCGTCGGTGAATTCGCCATGGCCTGTCAGATCGGGATCGAACGGCAGGCCGCGAGCGGCAAGTGCCGCGTGAAAACCGTTGCTCCGGTCGCGCGCATAGGTGCTGACGGTGTCGCCGTTGATCAGAGCAATGCGGCGGTGGCCGAGATCGGCAAGGTGGCGGGTCGCCGTTTCGATGGCGCCGAAATTGTCGATGTCGAGAAAGGCGAAGGGTTTTTTGGCCTCGCTGCGCCCGTGCACCACGAAGGGCAGGCCGAGTGTTTGCAGAAGCGCGATGCGGGCATCCGTGCAGGCGGGCGTATGCACGATCACCGCATCCACGCGCTTGCTGGCCGCGAGCCTTCGATAGGCGGCGGCCTCGTCCTCGTCCGTCTCGACGGTCGAGACGAGAATATCGATGCCGTCTTTCTGAAGCCGTGTCGAAAGGCCGCCCATGAATTCGCTGGAATGCGGCCCGAACCGCCCGCCGCCCTGAAAAACGATACCGATCGCGCCGGCCCGGCCGGTTGCCAATCGCTGCGCGCTGTTATTCGGCCGGTAGCCCAGCCGTTCGGCGGCGTCCAGCACACGGGTGCGCGTCTCGGGTTTCACCTCCGGATATCCGCTCATTGCACGGCTTACCGTCGTCTGGGACAGGCCGATGCGAGCGGCAAATTCCTTGAGGTTCATCCTTCGTCCTTGGTGGTCGGTTCCCGGCCTTTATGAACCCTCGGCGCTGGAGCGGCAAGCGATGGGGTGGGGTGGCTCAAAAATCTATCTGCGGATGTCCATCGCGTTTTCAAAACGTGACGCGAGGTTGCATGCCCCCGCTTGTATTCTCAAATAAGCACGCTAAGGTTAATATTATTAACGATTAGGTTGTGTTTCCGGGCGGTTTTCGACCCGACGCGCATGCGGATTTGAGAACGCGCGGGCGCAATTGCGCCTGCGGCAAGAAACGTCTTTCCGGGCAGATGAGCACGGAACGCTTTGCAGTCATCTTCGGGGGAAGACCCATGCGGGCAGGCACAAATGGGCCGGTCGCAGCAGGTCCGTCTGTGCGAACGGATCTGGCGGCGGAAGACGGACGGAAGCCGGCAAACAGCTGGTTCCGTTGGGCGTGGACGGCTCGGCCGGCGCAGCGGCCTGAACCGCTACGGGTTTACGGCGCCGCGCCAGCCGGCCGCCGGCCCGCCTATCTTCGCACATTGGATCGGTTGTTCGGTACCCGGCGGGCTGGTCTGGGTGAGATCCTTCTGTCGCGCGGCCCCGTGCTTTTCCTGATGATCGAGGAGGCTTTCCTTTCCTATGTCGTCCTCTGCCTGTTGCGTGCGGTCGTTGGCAGGCGGACGGCGGGATTGCTTTTGCGTCCCCTGCCGCTTGTCGCGTCAAAGCGCTGGCGCTGCCGGATCAAGCGCAGACTGCTGCACGGGCTCAAGCGGCTGGATGCGGTTCAGACGCTGACGATCCTTCCCTTCACGGTGCTTCCGGCGGCCGCTTTCGTTGCAAAGGACTGGATTTACGATATCGAACTCTGGGATCTTACGGATGAAGAGCGTGAGGCGGTGGACCACCTGCGGCGCGAACGGCAGCCGGGTGACCGTCTGGTCCTGACGTCCCTTGGCCGGCAAAGCGCGCGCAAGGGGTTTGCGCTTTTCAGTGAAAGTTATGGATGTTGTGCGGCGCTGCGCGACCGTTTCCGCTTCATCGCTTGCGGCCGGGTGGAACGGGGACTGGCCCATTGCGCCGACGCGTTCCGCGCGGCGGGCGGGGTGGTGGTCGATAGGGCCCTCTCGGATGCCGAGCTACTCGGCGCCTATGCGGCGAGCGATGCGGTCTGGTGCCTCTATCCGCCGTCAGGCGATCACGCCACCGGGGTTTTGGGGCGGGCGGCGCAGCTCGGCATTCCCGTCGTCGTGCGGGAGGGATCGTTGGCGCACCGCCTCGCGGTCATCGAAAACATCCCGCATGTCGCCGCGACGGCGGAGGGTGTCGCCTTGCGCCTCGCCGGCCCGTTGCCGCCGCGCGATGCGCAGCGGGGGCGGCGCATGGCACAGGATTTCGCGCGGCAAAGCGAGGCCCGGCTGCGCAGGGCGTTCGGGCTTGCCGTCAACAGGCTGCCCGCCGAGGTGTGAGCAGTCTTAGACCAGACGCTTACCGTCTTCGCCAATGACCTTCTCGCCGTCTTCTTTCGCGAAGGGGCCTTTGTGTGTGTCCGGAAGGATGTCCAGCACCTTTTCGGACGGCCGGCAGAGCCGTGTACCCAGCGGCGTCACGACGAAGGGCCGGTTGATGAGGATCGGTTGGGCGATCATGTGGTCAAGCAGGGCATCGTCGGAGAGGGCAGGGTCGGCAAGGCCGAGCGATGCATAGGGCGTGTCTTTCTCGCGCAGCGCCGCGCGGACGGTCAGTCCTGCCGCTGCGATTATTGCCGACAGCTCCGTCTTGGATGGCGGGGTCGCGAGATAGTCGATGACCTTCGGCTCCAGGCCGGCATTGCGGATGAGCGCCAGCGTGTTGCGCGAGGTGCCGCATTTCGGATTGTGATAGATCGTTGCGTCCATGGTCGCCGGCCCTTTCTCAAGCACTTGTGTGGGAAGGCATAGGCGTCGTGCGGCAATCGTCAAGCAGGGTACGTCTTGACGAGTCGCATAAGCAGTAATATAACTTGTTATATAAATGGGAATGAAGTTATGACGGACGATATTGTAAGGGCGCTTGGCTATCTCTGCCTCGGCAGCCGTCTCAAGCGCATCGGCGAGCAGGTGCAGGCGGATACCCAGCGTATCATGGAACATATGGACGTAGACCTGCAGGCCGGGCAGTACCCGTTGCTCGCGGCCATCGATCGGCTGGGGCCGCTGTCCATCGGCGATCTCGCGGAGGCGCTCGGCGTCACCCAGCCGGGCGTCACCCGTGCGGCGGGCCTGCTGGCGGAGGCCGGCTACCTCACCGCACGGAAAGAAAAGGGCGACCAGCGCATTCGCCGTCTCTCGCTGACACCGGAAGGGGCGGCGCTGATCACCCGCTCGAAACGGGAAATCTGGCCGGCGATCGAGGCAGCGGTGCGCGAGGTCTGCGACGCCCTCGATGGCAGCCTTCTCGACCGGCTCGATCAGATGGAGGATGCATTGCAAGAAAAGCCGCTGCACCGCCGCGCCCGCGACAAGGAGGGAAACCGCCCATGAACACCTTGCTCGACCGACCGATCTGGAGCGCGCTTTCAACCGTCCATGCACCGCTTGCCGAAGGCGACGGCCTTGCTCGCCGCTATGCGCCGGGGTTCCTGTCGCTTGCGGGAACGGCGGAGGACACGCCGCAGGCCGCAGCCGATTTCGCGTCCCTCGTGCGGCCCGGTGAAACGCTCTATTTTCTCCAGGCTCATCCTGTCCTGCCGCCCGCCGGCTTCGAAACGCTGGTCGCGACGGAGGCCGTGCAGATGATCGCACAGGATGTCCCGGTCATTGCGCCGGACGAGGCCATCGTTGCGCTCGGCGCTGAGGATGCCGAGGAGATGATGGCGCTCGCCACATTGACCAAGCCCGGCCCCTTCTCGCTGAAATCACAGGCGCTCGGCCGTTTCTGGGGCGTGCGCGAAGGTGGACGCATCGTCGCCATGGCCGGCGAGCGCATGAAGCAGCCTGGCTACACCGAGCTCAGCGGCGTCTGCACGCATCCCGACCATCGCGGCAAGGGCTATGCGCGGCGCCTGTCGCTTCATGTCGCCGCTAAGATCGTGGAGGCCGGCGCACAGCCCTACCTGCATGCCTTTGCCAGCAATACGGCCGCCATCGGTCTTTACGAGACGATCGGCTTTTCGCTGCGCCGGTCCATGCATGTGGCGGCGCTACGCCGGCCTGACTGACGTTCAGCGCCCTGTCAGCCGCATCATCGATTTTGCCGCCAACAATGGCAGGATCGCAGATGAACGGTTTTCTCAAAAAGGCGGCGCTCGTCCTCGGCATCGGCGCCGCGGTGGCCGGCAGCTATCTCGTAGGCATTCAAGTGACGGGCAATTTCGCCCCCGTTGTGCCGGGCGAGGTCTATCGCTCGAACCAGCCGACGGCCGCCGACATCGCAGGCTATGCCGGACGCTACGGCATCCGCACGATCATCAACCTGCGCGGCCGGCACGAAAAGGAGGCCTGGTACGACGAGGAGGCGGCAACGGCAAAACGCCTGGGCATCGGGCTCGTCGATTTCCCGATGGTCGCCGACCAGCGTTTGGACGCGAACGGTGCGGCGCGGCTCGTGGCGATCCTGCAGGATGCGCCGCGGCCGATCCTCATTCATTGCCGGTCGGGTGCCGACCGCACGGGCCTTGCCTCCGTCATCTATCTCGCCAAGATTGCCAAGGTGGACGAGGAGACGGCCGAGCGGCAGCTTTCCGTGCGCTACGGTCATATCGGCATCCCGTTCCTGTCGCCGACTTATGCCATGGACGAAAGCTGGGAGGCGCTTGAAACGGCCGGCAGCTAGAGCAGAAAATCACCCTTCGTCAGGATGATGGGGTCGTCGAGATGGATGGCGAAGTCGGCAAGGCCGTCGCCATTCGTATCGCCGTAAATATAGGTGCCGGAGAGCGCCTTGTCGTAACGCAGCTCGCCTGCTTCCTTGTGAAATTTCTCCGTGCCGATGAAGACGAAAGCCTGATCGGCGGCGATCTTCAGGTTCGCATCGAGGGAGCGCAGGTCGATCCTGTCGCCCTTGGTAAAGTCGAAAATCGTGTCGCGCCCGCTCGCCGCGACGGTGGAATCTGCTGTGGTGAGGAACACGAAGACATCCTTGCCCGCTCCGCCATAGAGGGAATCGGCACCTCGGCCGCCCGTCAGCGTGTCGTCGCCGGCGCGCCCGTCGAGCACGTTGTTGCCCGCATTGCCGAGAAGCTTGTTTGCGAGCGTGTTGCCCGTCCCGTTGATGCGGGCCGTACCCATCAGCGTCAGGTTCTCGGTGTTCGCGGCAAGGGTCCAGCTGACGGAGGCCTTGATGAGGTCGATGCCTTCATTGGCGTTTTCAACCGTCAGGTCCTTCAGATTGTCGATGATGTAGGTGTCGTTGCCGGTCGCGCCATAGAGTCGATCGGCGCCCGCGCCGCCATCGAGCGTATCATGGCCGGCATAGCCATAGAGAATGTCGCCGTCCTTGCTGCCGCGCAGCATGTCGTTTCCCGCACCGCCCTTGAAGATGTCGGGCGAAATGCCTTTGACCGTCAGGGTGATATCGCCCGTCGCTGTGCCGCCCTTTCCATCGGAAACCGTATAGCGGATGACGACGGCCTTGGCCTCGCCGGTGCCGATATTCTGGTTGGCGGCAAGCGTCGGATCATACAGCAACCGGCCGTCCTTGGTGATGGATACGCTGCCGAAACCGGAGCGGACGGATGCGGCGGTGACTTTGAGCACGTCGCCATCGTCATCATGCGCGCGCGACAAGACATCGAGGGTCAGCGGCGCATTTTCGAAGGTGGTTGCAGCGATGGTTGCGGGTAGGGTTGGCCCGTCGTTCACATTGGCGACGGTGAGCGTGAAGGTGGCTTGCGCCGTGCTTCCGCTCAAGTCCGTGGCGACCATGCGGATGATCAGAGTGCCCACGGCGCCGTTGTCGGGCGTGCCGGAGAAGGTGCGGGTGGCGGCGTTGAATTTGAGCCAGCCGGGCAGGGCGCTGCCGTTTGCGAGCTTGGCACTATAGGTGAGCACGTCGGATTTGTCGGGATCGATGAAGGTGCCCGAGGGAATGGTGTAGGAAAAGGCCTTGTCCTCGGTCGCAACCCGTGCCGGAATGGTGGTGGCGACCTGAGGGGCGTCGTTCACATTGGCGACGGTGAGCGTAAAAGTGGTTTGCGCCGTCCGCCCGCTCAAGTCCGTGGCGACCATGCGGATGTTGAGGGTACCGACGGCGTCGTTGTCGGGCGTGCCGGAAAAGGTGCGTGTCGTGGCATTGAAGGTGAGCCAGCCGGGCAGGGCACTGCCGTTTGCGAGCTTCGCGCTATAGGTGAGCACGTCGGATTTGTCGGGATCGATGAAGGTGCCCGAGGGAATGGTGTAGGAAAACGCCTTGTCCTCGGTCGCGGTCTTCACGGGTATAGCAGCCGCGACCTGCGGGTCGTCGTTCACGTTCTGCACGAGGAGCTTGAGAACCGTCGACCCGGTTGCGCCGCTCGTATCGGTCGCCGTCACGCGGATGAGCAGGGTGCCGACATCGTCATTGCCAGGCGTTCCGGAAAATTTTCCCGTCGCCGGATCGAAATGCAGCCAGGCGGGAAGCGATGCTCCGCTCGTCAGTTTGGCGCTGCGGATGAAGGTGTCGAACGTATCCGGATCCTTGAACGTATCTGCCGCAAGCGTGAAGCTGAAGGCTTGCTCCTCTGTCGCAGTCTGCTGTGGAATTGCCTTTGCCGTCGGCGCATCGTTGATCCAGAAGATGCGTTGGTAGACACCCTTGTTGGAGCCATCCTGGTCCCCGGATTCCCAGACGACGACCCAGGCGTCGTTTGCAAGCGCTCTTATTTCGGGCAAGAGCTGGCTTCCGGCCATATAAATGTTGACGCGGATTTCGCCGCCGATGGCCTCGCCATCAGCGTTGAAGGCCTGCTGATAGACGCCTCCGCCATCGCCGTCCTGCTGGAAGGATGTCCAGGTGACGACCCATCCGCCGCCCGAAAGCGTGGTGATCTGCGGTGCTGCCTGATCGGAAGGTGTATAGGTGTTGACCTGCCTCTCCGCGCCGACCGCATTACCCCCGATGTCGAAGACCTGCTGGTAGATGCCGGTGCCGAACTCCTCGTCCTGACCCGCGGATTGCCAGGTGACAACCCATCGGCCGTTGGCAAGCGCGGTGATCTGCGGCAGGGTCTGGTCGCCGGCCTCGTGGCTGTTGACGCGGATATCCTGGGTGCGGGCCGTCCCATCGGAATTGAAGACCCGCTGGAAAACGTCAAGGCCGGAAGCGCCGGGCGATTGCCATGCGACAACCCATCCGCCATCCGGAAGCGGCATGATCTGCGCATCCGTCTGGTCTCCGGCATTCGCGAGATGGACACGCGTTTCGGATGTGACGGTGCCGTCGGCGGCAAAAAGCCGTTGGTAGATCTCCCAACCAGCCAGGTTCTGGCTTTCCGATTGCCAGATCACCACCCAGCTGCCGTCCTCGAGAGCGGCAATACGGGCGCCGGATTGATCGCCGCGATGCTCGACATTGACCCGCGTCTCGGCGTCGATCGGCTGATGGTCGGCGCCATAGGCCTGCTGGTAGATACCCCAACCGGCGCCATCCTGCCCGTAGGACTGCCAGGTGACGACCCAGCCGCCGCCGGGAAGGGCGGCAATCTCAGGCGAAATCTGGCTGTTGACTACCGTCCCGTTGATCCGGGTTTCCGGGCCTGCCGCATTGCCCGCCGCGTCAAAAACCTGCTGGTAGATGCCGTTGCCGGAGCCGTCCTGCCCATAAGATTGCCACACCACAACCCAGCCGCCGCCATCCAGCGGCGCGATCTTCTGCCCGAATTGCCTGTTATCTATCGTCGAATTGACCTGGGTTTCGGTGCCGGCCGGCTGTCCGTCGGGGGAAAAGGCCTGCTGATAGACGCCGAGCTCCGATCCGTCCTGGCCTTCGGAAGTCCAGGTCACAACCCAGCCGCCATCCGCCAGCACCGCGGTGCGCGAACCGACCTGCTCACCGTCGACATAGCTGTTGACGCGGATTTCGTCAGTGCCTGCGACTGCCATATCCTGTCCCCCAAAGGCAAGATCACGCCGCAAGCATCCAATCCCGGCAACGAAGTCGCCGGGTGCGTGTCATTCCGTTCTGGTGCAGTCCGCGCCTTCCCCGTGCGGCGACAGAGCACTCCTACCACCTTGTACAGGGGCGTGCAATCTTATGGCGATGAACATAAACGTATCGGTTGTTTTGGATTGCAGTCTGACTTCGCAGCCGGCATCGCTTTTTTGCGATGCGCGGCTCTGTTATCGTGCGTGCATAGCGATTCGTCGGCATCGGGTGCAGTGACAGACAACAGACCCTTGGAGACGCGCGATTTTATTATAATCGCCGTCGCGGTTTCTTCCGTGCTCTACAATGGCGTGCTCGCGTTGATCAACGCGCACGTGATGCCGCTCGGTTTTGCCCATGTGGCGCTGACGGAAATCCTCATCCTCTTTGCCGGCCTTCTCTATATCCTGCGCAAAGGGCTTTACGAGGAGGACATCGGCGTTCTTCTCTTCACCGTCTTCACGCTGGTGATGGCGATCTATATGTCAGCCATCAACCGCATGGTTTTCGTCGACTATTTTCGCAATATCCTGATCATCTTTTGTTTCGCTACGCTCGGCACCTGGTCGAACCGGGCGACAGTGAAGGCCGCCTTCCTGCTGTCGCTGGCGGCTGTCATGGCGGTGCTGCTGTGCGAGATTTTCTCGCTGACGCTCTATGCCGATCTCTTCAAGCCCGGCTATTACTTCCTGACAACGCGCGGGCTCGAGCCGCCGGAATGGGACAAGACCGGTCTGTTCGGCAATGCGCTCGGTTTCAAGGGACGGCTCAGCTTCGGCCTGATCGGTCACCGCGCCTCCTCGCTGTTTCTGGAGCAAGTATCGCTATCGAACTTCGGCGGCGTGATGATGATGTACACGCTGTTCTTCTGGGACGAGATGAAGCGCGGGATGAAACTGTGGCTTGTCGCCTGCATCGTGCTGATCCTGCTCACGACGGCCTCGCGCACCATGCTGACCTTTGCCGCCGTCTGCGTAGGCGGATATTTTGTCTTCCCGCGCGTGCCGAAGCTGGTGAGCCTTGTGACCATGCCGCTGATCCTGCTGGCCGGCACCGCGATCTTCCTGCTCAATCCCAACGCGACGGGCGACAATCTGAACGGTCGCATCGTGGTGACCATGCGCCACGTCTCCGAGATGGATGTTTTCGGCTTCCTTGGCTTCTATGCCACAAAGGCCGCGTATTATGCCGACAGCGGCTATGTCTATATCATCTATGGCGGCACGATCTTCGCGATGATTGCTTTCTGGCTGTTTGTATCGCTGTATCCGGCGGGCGACACGCCCGCGCAACGCCGGCTGGCACAGGCTTTGCCTATCTTCCTGTTCTTCAATCTGATGATCGGTGCGACGCCGGTCTTCACCGCCAAGATCGCCGGATTGATGTGGCTGCTGGTGGGCTATGCCCGTCAACAGACGGCGCCGCGTATGATGCCCACGGTGGTACCCGCCAGCACCGCTGCCCTGCCACGGAAAAGCCTGTCGTGATGTCTTGCCAGAACCCGCACCAACGTTTCTCTGTGAAAATCGGCGGGCCCAAGGCGCTGTACCGCCATGCGTTTGCGGGCCTGCTTTTTGCCGCTGCCGTTGCAGCGCAGCCTGCGGCGGCGGCCGGCGTGTGCTTCAAGGGCATCAACCTCTCGGGCGCCGAATATGGTGACCGCGACGGCGTCGAAGGCAAGAACTTCATCTACCCCTCGGAAAAGACCGTCGCCTATTTTGCCGGCAAGGGCATGAATATCGTGCGGCTTCCCTTTTCCTGGGACCGGCTCCAGCCGACGCTGAACAGCCCGCTGAGCGCGGCCGAGGTCGACCGGCTGAAGGCGGCCGTGCAGGGGCTGCGCGACCATGGGATGACCGTGCTGCTCGATCCGCACGCCTTCGGCTATTACGACAAGGCCCGGCTTGGCACGCCCGACGTGCCGGCCTTCGCTTTTGCCGACCTCTGGATCCGCCTTGCCGCGGAATTCGCCAACGAGCCCGACGTACTCTTCGGCCTGATGAACGAACCCTACGATATTCCCGCCTCCGAATGGCTCGGCATGGCAAACGACGCTATCGCCGGCATCCGCAGCGTCGGTGCACGCAACCTCGTTCTCGTGCCGGGTACACGTTGGAGCGGCGCGCATAGCTGGCGGGTGGAAAGTCCCGGCGGTTCGAATGCGGAGATCATGCGCGGTGTGAAGGATCCGATCGACAATTACGCCTACGAGTTTCATCAGTATCTGGATGCCGACTCCTCGGGCACCGCTGCCGGCTGTGTGGCGGCGGAAGCGGCAAATGCCGCCCTGGTCGACGTCACGGCCTGGCTGCGCGAAACCGGCAAAAAGGGGTTTCTCGGCGAGTTCGGCGGCTCGCAGGATGCAGCCTGTCTGGCCGGCCTCAAGGCGATGACCAGAACGCTTGACGACAATGCCGATGCCTGGCTCGGCTTCAGCTATTGGGCGGCGGGAGATTGGTGGTCACCGGAGGAGATCAACAATGTGCAGCCGACGGCGAAGGGCGAGCGCAAGCAGCTTTCCGCTTTGCCGCTGACACCGGGCAAACAACCGGATGCAAAAGCCTGCTCGACCCTGCCGCCGGCCTGACGGCTGAACGGTCGGAAGTCCCCTTGAGTTACGTCTCGTTAACTATAAGGCAATAGATTCCAGACCGGATCGCGACTCGGCCCCGCCGACGAATCGACTGGATTTTTGATGAGCCGAGCTGGAAAAAACGACGACCTGAAAGGGCTTCCGGGCAGACGCCGGGGCAGTCCCGTGCTGTCAATTCATACGACCGCGCGGCGTGGTTTCGTGAGTGACGGTTCTCTTGCGCGCGGTATTCATGATGCCGTGCCGCGGCGGGCAGGGGGCCTCGAAACGCCGCTTCCATCCGCTGAGAAGGATGTGCCGCCGCAGATCGTGCGGGAAACGGTGGTCGAAGAGCACGAGAATGTCGCAGCGGCGCCAGACCCTGACACCCGCGTCGCGCTGCTCGATGCTGGCACGATCCTGCGTGCCGCCTGGAGCCATCGCCTGTTGATCCTGGCCCTTATGGCGCTTTTTGCGGTGGTTTGTGGCGTTCTGGTCCCGACGATGCCGCGGAAATACACCGCGCAGACCAGCCTCTATTTCGACCCGCGCCAGATCGAGCTCAGCGATACGAATGCCCAGAGCAGCGCGTCCCCCGACGTCATCGTGTCGATGATCAACAGCCAGTCGAAGATCCTGACCTCGCCGAAGGCGATCGGGCAGGTGGTCGACAAGCTGAAGCTTCTGGACAGCCCGATGTTCTCCGGCGTTTCCGGCGATCCGGCATCGCGCAAGACGGCGATCGTCGCGGCGTTGCAGCGTGCTGCGGCGGTGGAGCTGGAATCCAGTTCCTATGTCGTGACGCTCTCCGTGACGACCGCTGACGGCGGGGTTTCCGCCGATATCGCCAACGCGCTCGTCGATGCCTTCCTCGAAGAAGAGAACCAGGCCTTTTCCTCGATCTATCAGCGCACGAATTCCGCCCTCGACAGCCGTCTGCGCGAGCTCAGCGAAGAGGTGCAGCAGGCGGAAGAGGCGGTCGAAACCTACAAGGCCAGCAATGGCATGGTCACCGCCGACGGCAACCTGATCGCCGACAAGCGGCTGGTGCAGCTCAACGAACTTTTGACCACCGCACAGAAGGCGTCGATCGAGGCCAAGTCGCGGGTGGATGCGGCCGTGAACTTCAAGCTTGAAGACGCGATTTCGGCCAATGGCCAGCAGGATCAGGCGTCGTCCGCCCTGACCGACCTGCGCCGGCAATATGCCCAGCAGGCCGCAACGGTCGGCAGCCTTGAAAGCGCGCTCGGCGCCCGTCACCCGCAATTGCTGGCCGCCAAGGCCTCGCTGAAAGGGCTCCAGGCGGAGATCCAGGCCGAGCTGCAGCGCAATCTCGCGCGCGCCCGCTCCGATCTCGCCCAGGCCCAGCAATCCGAGCAGCAGGTCGCCAAGGAACTGTCGATCCAGAAATCGCTGCAGAACAACACGCAGCAGCGCCAGGTCGGCCTCAACGATCTCCAGCGCCGCGCGACGGCTGCCCGCGAGATCTACGAAGCCGTGCTGAAGCGTGTGCGCGAGACGAGCGAGGAAAAGAACCTCGCCCGCAGCAATATCCGTGTTCTCTCGGAAGCCTCCATGCCGCAAAAGGCCGATGGTCCCGGCCGCAGCATGCTGCTGGTCGCCGGCCTCG
>NZ_JBLZPK010000008.1:0-10451 GCF_049199905.1 Shinella sp. M27 | reverse complement strand
GGTGTCGTTGACGGCCGCCCAGACGGCTTCGGCGACATCCGTCTCCTTCGTGGTCAGCACGGGCTTGGCAAACTGCGCGAAGATGGGAGCGGCGAAATCGGCGTAGGCCTCCGGGATCAGGTCCTCGACCTTGACGGAGCTGTTCTGGGCGAACCGCGTGGTCGGCGCGTAGCCGGGTTCGACGAGCTTGGCGCGGATGCCGAAATGCGCGAGTTCATGGGCAAGCGAGCCGGTAAAGCCTTCGATCGCCTGCTTGCTCGCCGTATAGGCGGCGGCAAGCGGCATCGGCGCCAGCGCCACGCTTGATGTGACGTTGACGATGACGCCAGACCGGCGTGCCCGCATCAGCGGGATGACCGCCTGCACCATAGCCATGGTGCCGAAGGTGTTGGCCTCGAAGACCTTGCGGATATGCGCCATCGGCGTCGCCTCGAAGGCGCCGACGACGCCGATGCCGGCATTGTTGACGAGCGCATCGATCGGGCCGGCGGCGTCGATGGCCATCGCGATGCTTGCCGCGTCCGTCACGTCGAGCGGCAGGATGCGCAGGTTGGGCGAGGGCGGCAGGATATCCGCGCGCGGCGTGCGCATGGTCGCGATGACGGTCCAGTTGCGTGCGAGGAAGTGGCGGGCCGTTTCAAGGCCGTAGCCGGATGAGGTGCCGGTGATCAGGATGGTGTTCATGGGATTATTTCCTGTTGTGTTGATGATCCCAATCTAGCGCGTCGTATCCGGACTAAATACGATTGATGATCCATATTTTGTTTGCTAAAGTCCGAAAATGGTCGATCCACTCTCCGAAATCATCGGACTGCTGCGTCCCCAGGCGGTGTTCACCAAGGGCATCAGCGGGGCAGGGCGCTGGGGTGTGCGTTATACGGATTTCGGCCATCCGAGTTTTGCCATCGTGATCGAGGGCGCCTGCCGCCTCGCTGTGGATGGGCAGCCCGAATTGATGCTTCAGGGCGGGGATTTTGTCCTCCTACCGAAGACACCGGGTTTTACGATGACGGGTTTCGAGCCGGTCCGGCCGCAGGTCATCGATCCGCATGCTGCCGCGCTGGCGGCCGGCGAAGTTCGCCATGGAAGTCAGGATGGGCCGCCGGACGTTCGCATTCTCGGCGGCTATTTCATCTTTGAGGGCGAGGATTCCGGGCTGCTGGTCTCGCTTTTGCCGGGGCAGGTGCATGTCCGTGGCGTCGAGCGGCTATCGCCTTTGGTCGGGCTGCTGATCGAGGAGGCGGCTTCGGATCGGCCCGGCCGCGATCTCGTGCTCACGCGGCTGGTCGAAATCGTGCTGGTCGAGGCACTGCGGCTGGTGCCGTCGCGGGATGCGCCGGCCGGCCTGCTGCGTGGGCTCGGCGACGCGCGCCTGGCCGAATCCCTGCGTCAGATGCATGGCGACCCCGCCCGCGCCTGGACGATGGCCGAGCTTGCCAAGGCCTCGGCACTCTCCCGCTCCTCGTTCTTCGAGCGCTTCTCGCGCCATGTCGGCGTGGCGCCGATGGAATATCTCATGGGCTGGCGAATGGCGCTCGCCAAGGACCTTCTGCGCCGCCGGGAGGCCGATATCGCCGAGGTTGCCGAGCGCGTCGGCTATGGCTCGGCTAGCACCTTCAGCACCGCCTTTACCCGCCATGTCGGCCAGCCGCCGGGGCGCTATGCCAAACAGGGCGCGCTGCGCGTGTGAAGCCGGTCAGTCGCCTGCCGTCCGCGCCGCGATGATGTCGTGGTCCATCTCGGCCAGCGCCCGGTCGAGATGGCCTTCCAGCACCAGCGTCGCCTCCTCGGGAACGACTGTTATAGGCGGCGCACCGAAGAGGCGCACCTGCTGCGACTGGGCAAGCCCCTCTTCGAGGCCGCGCTGGAGGAGATCGAAATAGCGCGTGCCGGGACCCGTGATGGCGATAGGCATGTTCTCGTAGAGGCTCACCATGCGCGACAGGCCCTGGCCGAGCGCAAGCCCGGCCTGGCGGAAGGCATATTCCGACATGCGGTGGCCCTGGCGGGCGCGCAGCGCGATCTTGTCCATTTCGGCAAGCGGCACGAATTTCGCCGGGATCGTATCCGGCGGCACTTCGAAGGCGGTGCGCAGGATGCCGTAAAAACCGGCGGAGGCCTCGATGCAGCCCTGCGAGCCGCAGCGACACAGCTTGCCATCCGACGAATTCAGCATGTGCCCGAAATTGGGGGCGGTGACGGTCAGCTCGCCGGTGCGTTCGAAGCGGGCGATGCCAAGCCCGATGCTGTGGCCGAGCGACAGGGCTGCGACCGCCTGGAGGTTCTTCACATCAGCCTTTTCCATGCGCAGCGCCATGGCATGGGCGACGAGCAGCGTCTCGTTGCTGATGAGGATCTTCGCCTGCCAGTGCGGTGCGAGCAGGGCGGCGAAATCCACCTGCTGCGCGCCAAAGACCGGAGACCAGACAAGTTTTGCCGCTGCCGGATCGACCAATCCCTTGCTGCTGATCGAGACGACGAGAACCCGCTCCCGCGTGATGCGCGAGCGCGCCACCAGTTTTTCCAGCGCCGCCACGAAGGCGTCCGCGAAGGGCTGGGTGGCGGTGTCGGCGTGGTTGCGCGGTTCCTCGAACCGGTCGAGCAGCGTGCCGCCATAATCGGCCAGCGAATATTGCACGACGTCGGAGGAGATGCGCACGGTGACGAGATAACCGGCATCGCGCCGTTGGCCGAAGATGACGCGTGGCCGGCCGCGCGAGACCGACGCCTGCTGCTCGCGCCGTTCCAGCACCTCTGCCTTTTCCAGTTCAGCGGTGATCGCCGAGATCGTCGCCGAGGCGAGGCCGGTGTGCTGGGACATATCCGTGTGGGCAAGGGGGCCGTGCCGGCGCAGCGAGGCAAGCACGAGCGCGCTGTTCTGCTGACGCACAAGCTCCGTGCTCGATTTCACCAGCATCTGTTGTTTCCGCTCGCTTTCACAGGCTGCAACCCATGCCCCTCCCAAAGCATCAGTCACGCTGTCATTCAAGGCCTTTAAAGCCATGTTGACAGCCTGGAAAAGTTCTGACATTTATTTTCTCGACTGTCGAGAAAAAAGTCCCGGCACACCGGGAGGAGCATCAAGACAGTGTTATCGTGGCTGGCCGTTGATTGGGCGGGAGGTTCGTCCAGGCGGCCGGTGTTCACTTGGGAGGATAATATGAAGTCCGTTTTCAAGCTGATGGCAGGGGCTGCCATCATCGTTTCCCTGCATTCCGGTATTGCGCACGCCAAGGATCTCACGGTCGGCGTTTCCTGGTCGAACTTCCAGGAAGAGCGCTGGAAAACCGACGAAGCTGCCATCAAGGCCGCTCTCGAAGCCTCCGGCGACAAGTACATTTCCGCTGACGCCCAGTCTTCTGCCGCCAAGCAGCTGACCGACGTCGAGTCGCTGATCGCCCAGGGCGCCAATGCCATCATTGTTCTCGCCCAGGATTCGGAAGCCATCGGCCCGGCCATCGAAAAGGCGGCCGCTGAAGGCATTCCGGTCGTCGGCTACGACCGCCTGATCGAAAACCCGGCTGCCTTCTACATCACCTTCGACAACAAGGAAGTCGGCCGCATGCAGGCCCGCGAAGTGTTCAAGGTGAAGCCGGAAGGCAACTACGTCTTCATCAAGGGCTCGTCGTCCGACCCGAACGCCGACTTCCTCTTCGCTGGTCAGCAGGAAGTGCTTAAGGAAGCGATCGACGCCGGCAAGATCAAGAACGTTGGTGAAGCCTATACCGACGGCTGGAAGCCGGAAAACGCCCAGAAGAACATGGAACAGTTCCTGACGGCGAACGACAACAAGGTCGACGCTGTCGTCGCGTCCAACGACGGCACGGCCGGCGGCGCGATCGCGGCACTCACGGCACAGGGCCTTGCCGGCTCCGTCCCGGTCTCGGGCCAGGACGCCGACCACGCCGCGCTGAACCGCGTCGCTCTCGGCACCCAGACCGTCTCGGTCTGGAAGGATAGCCGTGAACTCGGCAAGCGCGCTGCGGAAATCGCAGCCACGCTCGCCAGCGGCAAGACCATGGATGACATCGAAGGTGTCACCACCTTCAACGGCGGCCCGAAGGGCGTCGAGATGAAGTCGGTCTTCCTCGCACCGCTGCCGATCACCAAGGACAACCTGAACGTCGTCATCGACGCCGGCTGGATTTCCAAGGAAACGGCTTGCCAGGGTGTTGCCGCCGGCTCCGTTGCAGCCTGCAACTGAGGAACGCCATCCGGTACTGACCTGACCATCGACAAGCGCCGCAGCGGCTTCCGTTGCGGCGCTTGCGCAAGATGGGCAGCGGGCGGAGGATGATGCGACGACACATCCTCGGACCGGAGAGATCTGGACGCCCGGACGACACGTTCAACAAAAGTGGGGGAACGGCAAACCATGGCCGACATCACGACGACCGCATCTGCCAATCGCGCGCGATCGGCAAGCGAGAACCCGGTGAAGCGCTTCTTCCGCGCCACCGAAATCGACACGCGCCTGCTCGGCATGGTCGGCGCGCTGCTGATCATCTGGATCGGCTTCAACATCCTGTCCGGCGGCCTGTTCCTCACGCCCCGCAACCTCTGGAACCTCTCGGTCCAGACCGCCTCCGTCGCCGTCATGGCGACCGGCATGGTGCTCGTCATCGTCACGCGCAACATCGACCTTTCGGTCGGTTCCATCCTCGGCTTCGTCGGCATGAGCATGGGCGTGCTGCAGGCAGAACTCCTGCCGCAGCTGCTCGGCTTCAATCATCCGGCGATCTGGATCGTCACGCTCGCCTGCGGCCTGCTGCTCGGTGCCGCGATCGGCGCGCTGCACGGCTCGATCATCGCCTTCCTCAACGTGCCCTCCTTCATCGTCACGCTCGGCGGCCTGCTCGTCTGGCGCGGCGCGACCTGGTTCGTCACCAGCGGCCGTACCGTCGCCCCGATGGATGCCACCTTCCGCCTGATGGGCGGCGGCACCGAGGGTTCGATCGGCGCGACGGCCAGCTGGATCGTCGGCGCGCTCGCCTGCGCGGCCATCGTCGCGACGATTGCCAACTCCCGCAAGCAACGCAAGCGCTTCGGCTTTCCGCTGCGCCCGATGTGGGCGGAATATTTCCTCGTCGCCATCGGCTGCGCGCTGGTGCTCGGCGCCGTCTTGATCGTCAACTCCTATCCCTGGCCCGTCGCCATCGCCCGCAAGTTCGCGGATGCCAACGGCATCGCCTGGCCGGAGGGTGGCCTGTTCATTCCGCACGGCATCGCCGTGCCGGTGCTGATCGCCATCGTCGTCGGCATAGTCATGACCTTCATCTCGACGCGCCTGCGCTTCGGCCGTTACGTCTTCGCGCTCGGCGGTAACCCCGAGGCAGCGGAACTTGCCGGCATCAAGACCCGCTGGGTCACCGTCAAGATCTTCGCGCTGATGGGCATTCTCTGCGCCATCGCCGCCGCCATCTCCACCGCCCGCCTCAATGCCGCGACCAATGCGCAGGGCGAGCTCGACGAGCTCTACACGATCGCGGCCGCCGTGATCGGCGGCACGTCGCTGGCGGGCGGCATGGGCACAATCGCTGGCGCCATGCTTGGCGCCCTCGTCATGCAATCGCTGCAATCGGGCATGGTGCTGGTCGGCATCGACACCCCGTTCCAGCGCATCGTGGTCGGTATGGTCCTGGTCGTCGCCGTCTGGCTCGACACGGTCTACCGGGCTCGCGCCAAGTAAGAGGAGTTGGACCAATGACGGACACCACCCGTACGCCCCTTGTGGAGCTGAAGAACATCTCCATCTCCTTCGGCGGCATCCATGCCGTGGACAATGCCTCGGTCGATCTCTATCCCGGCGAGGTCGTCGCCCTTCTCGGTCACAACGGTGCCGGCAAGTCGACGCTGATCAAGATACTCTCCGGCGCCTACAAGCGCGATGGCGGCGAGATCCTGATCAATGGCGAGCCTGCCGACATCGGCAATCCACGCGACGCCAAGAAATACGGCATCGAGACGATCTACCAGACCCTCGCCGTCGCCGACAATGTCGACGCCGCTGCCAACCTCTATCTCGGCCGCGAGCTCAGGACCCCCTGGGGTACGCTCGACGACGTCGCGATGGAAGCCAAGACCCGCGAGGTGATGGGTCGCCTCAACCCGAACTTCCAGCGCTTCAAGGAGCCGGTGAAGGCGCTCTCCGGCGGCCAGCGGCAGTCGGTGGCGATCGCCCGCGCCATCCTCTTCAATGCGCGCATCCTGATCATGGACGAGCCGACAGCAGCGCTTGGGCCCCAGGAAACGGCGCAGGTCGGCGAGCTGATCAAGCAGCTGAAGAAGGAAGGCATCGGCATCTTCCTGATCAGCCACGACATCCACGACGTCTTCGACCTCGCGGATCGCGTCTCGGTCATGAAGAACGGCCAGGTCGTCGGCCACGCCCGCACCGAAGACGTGACGAAGGACGAAGTGCTCGGCATGATCATCCTCGGCAAGGTGCCGCCCAAGGCCATTCCCGGCCCCGGCGCCATGCAGACGGCTTGATCGCACGGCCAGACCCAAAACGAGCCGCCGGCATCCCCGGCGGCTCTCTTGTTTCCAGGGATCTGCCCTCGCAAAACAAAAACAGCGCCTCTTTCAACAATTTCCCGATTGAAGCCCGCCCGCACCTGGGCTAAGACCCTTCCATCGGACAGGCGAGTCATCGCTTTGGGATGCACCCGTAGCTCAGCTGGATAGAGTGTTGGATTCCGATTCCAAAGGTCACAGGTTCGAATCCTGTCGGGTGCGCCATTTTCTCTCAACGATTTGCGGGCCTTTGACCACGCCATCCGTGAGGATAATACCATGCTTCGAAAGATCGCTGTCATTATCGGCCTTATTGCTGTCGGTCTTTCCACGACAGGATGTGCGCGACACTCCTGCCGTGATTGGCCGGGTACGTGCATTATCCAGTGATACCAAAGCGACAGGCCGGTACTAAACGGCTTTTCTCATCGTCTTGAACGGGCATCTTGCGGGCAGAACTGGGCGGCGGTTGCGAGGACCTTGCACCCCGCCAACTGCTCACAAAAAAGACCGGGCGATATCATCGCCCGGCCAGTTGCCTTGGGAGCTCTGATCCGTCAGGCGACGGAGATCTGGCGCTTTTCCTCGACGGATTTCACGGCGGCGTCGGCTAGCGCCAGGGCGGCGAGGCCGTCGGCGCCGGAGGGGGTGATGGCGGCACCCTTTTCGATTGCGGCGACGAAGGCTGCGATCTCGTTGGCGTAGGCTGCCGTGTAGCGGGTCATGAAGAAATCATGCAGCGGCGGGCGGGTGTAGCCGTCGCCATTGGCGATCTCGATGGAGACCGGCCGCTGGTTTTCGGCGGAGACGACGCCCTTGGAGCCGTGCACTTCGATGCGCTGGTCGTAGCCATAGGTGGCGCGGCGCGAATTGGAGATGACAGCCTGCTTGCCCGACTTGGTCTGCAGGATGACCGAGACGCTGTCATAGTCGCCGGCCTTGCCGATATCAGGATCGACCAGAACGGCGGCGGTGGCCGAGACCGAGACGACCTCTTCACCGAGCAGGAAGCGGGCCATGTCGAAGTCGTGGATCGTCATGTCGCGGAAGATGCCGCCCGAGCGCTTGATGTAATCGACCGGGGGCGCGCCGGGGTCGCGGGAGGTGATGGTGACCATCTCGACGTCGCCGATCTTGCCGTCGTCGATGGCCTTGCGGACGGCCATGAAGTGGGGGTCGAAACGGCGGTTGAAGCCGACCATCAATTTGCCCTTGGTTTCCTCCACCACCTTCATGCAGGCGCGCACGCGGTCAACGTCGAGGTCGATCGGCTTTTCGCAGAAGATCGCCTTGCCGGCACGGGAGAAACGCTCGATGAGGTCGGCATGGGTGTCGGTCGGCGTGCAGATCACGACGGCGTCGATATCCTTGGCGGCTTCGATCGCCTCGATGGTGCGGACTTCGCAGCCATATTGCTTGGCGATGGCGTCGGCGGCGGCCGGGAAGGCGTCGGCGACGGCGACGAGCACGGCGTCGGGATTGCCGGTCACGGCCTTGGCGTGGACCTTGCCGATGCGGCCGGCGCCGAGAAGACCAAATCTCACAGTCATCTTCATTCTCTCAAATAAGCCGCACGCTTGGGGACCATGCGGGAGGAGGGGCGGGGCGATGCGCTCGCCCCGCAAAAGCGCCGCGGCGAACCGCGAGGGTTTGGTCACGTCTTGCGCTTCTTCTGGCGGTAGACGTCGACGACGACGGCGGCCACGATGATCACGCCCTTGACGATCTCCTGGTAGAAAGCATCGACGCGCAGGAAGGTAAAGCCCGAGGTCATGACGCCGAGGATGATAGTGCCGATGACCGTACCGGTGATACGACCGACACCGCCGGCAAGCGAGGTGCCGCCAATAACGGTCGCGGCGATGGCGTCGAGTTCGTACATCACGCCCATGCCGGCCTGGGCGGTCTGGGCGCGGGCGGCGGTGACGACGCCGGCAAGCCCTGCGAGCGCACCGGCAATGGCATAGACCTTCACCAGATGGGCTTCGACATTGATACCCGAGACGCGGGCGGCCTGCACATTGGCGCCGATCGCATAGGTGAACTTGCCGTAGCGGGTGTAGCGCAGCGCGATGTGGAAGATGACCGCGACGACGAGGAAGATCACGACGGGCCAGATGCCGGTGCCGATGAAGTTGAACTGTTCCGTGAGGCCCGAAACCGGCTGACCCTTCGTGTACCACTTGGAGATGCCGCGGGCCGAGACCATCATGCCGAGCGTGGCGATGAAGGGCGGGATCTTCGTCTTGGCGATGAGCTGGCCGTTGATGAAGCCGGCGAGCAGGCCGACGCCGATGCCGAGCAGGACCGGCACGATGACCGGCATGTCCGTCAGTGAGGGATAGAGCGCGCGGGGCCAGGTGGAGGCTTGCGCCAGGGAGGCGGTGAACATCGCCGTCATGCCGACGACCGAGCCGGACGACAGATCGATGCCGCCGGTGATGATGACCTGCGTCACGCCGACGGCGATGATGCCGATGACCGAGACCTGCAGGATGATGATCGTCAGGCGCTGCGGGTTCATCAGGAAGCTCTGGCCGACGAAAATCCAGCCGAGGATTTCGTAAACCAGCGCGATGCCGATGAGGACGAGAAAGATGTTGAGTTCCGGCGGGAGCCGGCGCGCAGATTTCTGCGCGGCGCCTTGAGCCTGCGCGGCGGAATTCGTGCTCATGATTACCTCCCTTGCGGCCGCTTGGCGGCGCTGATCTTTACAGGCCCACTCTCACTGGGCCGCCAGTTCCATCACCTTGACCTGCGTTGCCTCCGCCCGGTCGAGAATGCCGGTGACGCGGCCCTCGTGCATGACCATGACGCGGTCGCTCATGCCGAGAACCTCCGGCATCTCCGACGAGATCATGATGACGGCGACGCCGTCGCGGGCGAGTTCGGTGACGAAGCGGTGGATTTCCGCCTTGGCGCCGACATCGATGCCGCGGGTCGGTTCGTCGAGGATGAGGATGCGCGGACGGGTGAGCAGCCAGCGGCCGATCAGCACCTTCTGCTGGTTGCCGCCCGACAGGTTCTCGATGCGCTCCGACAGGTTCGGCGTCTTGACGCGCAGCTTTTTGCTCATCTCCTCGCAGACCTTGGTCAGCGCAACCTCCTGGACGAAACCGTTTTTGACGAACTTGTCCTGGAGGACAGCGATCTGCATGTTCTCGAGAATATCGAGGATCAGAAGACAGCCGGTATCCTTGCGGTCTTCCGTGAGGAAGGCCATGCGGTGCTTGATCGCCGTGTTCGGGCTGTCGATGCTGACTTGCTTGCCGTTGATCGAAATCGTGCCCGAGGTCGCCGGTGTCACGCCGAAGATCGTCTCTGCGACATTCGAGCGGCCGGAGCCGACAAGGCCGGCAAGGCCGAGGATTTCGCCGGCGCGCACGTCGAAGGAGACGTCGTGGAACACGCCCTTCAGCGTGAGGTTCTTCACCGAGAGCACGACGTCGCCGATCGGGACCTCTTCCTTCGGGAACATCTGGGTGATCTCGCGGCCCACCATCATGCGGATGATGTCGTCGCGCGTCACGTCGGTGGAGGCATGGGTGCCGATATATTTGCCGTCGCGGAACACCGAGAATTCGTCGGCGATCTCGAACAGCTCGTTCATCTTGTGGGTGATATAGACGATGCCGATGCCTTGGGAGCGCAGGTCGCGGATGATGGTAAAGAGGTGCTCCACCTCGCGCTCGGTCAGCGCCGAGGTCGGCTCGTCCATGATGAGCACGTCGCTCTCATAGGACACAGCCTTGGCGATCTCGACCATCTGGCGGTTGGCGACCGAGAGGTCGCGCACCTGCGTTTCCGGGTCCATCGCGATGTTGAGGCGCTTGAATAGTTCCGCCGTCTTGCGGCGCATCTCGCCGTGATCGACGAAGCCGAAGCGGGTCTTCGGTTCGCGTCGGATCCAGATGTTTTCCGCCACCGTCATGAAG
>NZ_JBLZPK010000079.1:0-2500 GCF_049199905.1 Shinella sp. M27 | reverse complement strand
AATCTATTTAGGTAGAGCGTCGACCGAATACCCCAGGGGGTAGAGCACTGGATGGGCTATGGGGACTCACCGTCTTACTGATCCTAACCAAACTCCGAATACCTGGGAGTACTAGTCGGCAGACACACGGCGGGTGCTAACGTCCGTCGTGAAAAGGGCAACAACCCTGACCTCCAGCTAAGGTCCCCAAGTCATGGCTAAGTGGGAAAGGATGTGAGGATCCCAAAACAACCAGGATGTTGGCTTAGAAGCAGCCATCATTTAAAGAAAGCGTAACAGCTCACTGGTCTAAATAAGGGTCTTTGCGCCGAAAATGTAACGGGGCTAAAGCCATGCACCGAAGCTGAGGATTGGACGCAAGTCCAGTGGTAGCGGAGCGTTCCGTAAGCCTGTGAAGGGAGACCCGTGAGGGCTCCTGGAGGTATCGGAAGTGCGAATGTTGACATGAGTAACGATAAAGAGGGTGAGAGACCCTCTCGCCGAAAGACCAAGGGTTCCTGCTTAAAGTTAATCTGAGCAGGGTTAGCCGGCCCCTAAGGCGAGGCGGAAACGCGTAGTCGATGGGAACCACGTTAATATTCGTGGGCCTGGTGGTAGTGACGGATTGCGTAACTTGTTCAGACTTATTGGATTGTCTGGGCGGGGAAGCGGTTCCAGGAAATAGCTCCACCGTATAGACCGTACCCGAAACCGACACAGGTGGTCAGGTAGAGTATACCAAGGCGCTTGAGAGAACTCTGCTGAAGGAACTCGGCAAATTGCACGCGTAACTTCGGAAGAAGCGTGACCCCATTGCACGCAAGTGTATTGGGGTGGCACAGACCAGGGGGTAGCGACTGTTTATCAAAAACACAGGGCTCTGCGAAGTCGCAAGACGACGTATAGGGTCTGACGCCTGCCCGGTGCTGGAAGGTTAAGAGGAGAGGTGCAAGCTTTGAATCGAAGCCCCAGTAAACGGCGGCCGTAACTATAACGGTCCTAAGGTAGCGAAATTCCTTGTCGGGTAAGTTCCGACCTGCACGAATGGCGTAACGACTTCCCCGCTGTCTCCAGCAGAGACTCAGTGAAATTGAATTCCCCGTGAAGATGCGGGGTTCCTGCGGTTAGACGGAAAGACCCCGTGCACCTTTACTATAGCTTTACACTGGCATTCGTGTCGGCATGTGTAGGATAGGTGGTAGGCTTTGAAGCAGGGACGCCAGTTCTTGTGGAGCCATCCTTGAAATACCACCCTTATCGTCATGGATGTCTAACCGCGGCCCGTCATCCGGGTCCGGGACAGTGTATGGTGGGTAGTTTGACTGGGGCGGTCGCCTCCGAAAGAGTAACGGAGGCGCGCGATGGTGGGCTCAGACCGGTCGGAAATCGGTCGTCGAGTGCAATGGCATAAGCCCGCCTGACTGCGAGACTGACAAGTCGAGCAGAGACGAAAGTCGGTCATAGTGATCCGGTGGTCCCGCGTGGAAGGGCCATCGCTCAACGGATAAAAGGTACGCCGGGGATAACAGGCTGATGACCCCCAAGAGTCCATATCGACGGGGTTGTTTGGCACCTCGATGTCGGCTCATCGCATCCTGGGGCTGGAGCAGGTCCCAAGGGTTTGGCTGTTCGCCAATTAAAGCGGTACGTGAGCTGGGTTCAGAACGTCGTGAGACAGTTCGGTCCCTATCTGCCGTGGGTGTAGGAATATTGACAGGATCTGTCCCTAGTACGAGAGGACCGGGATGGACATATCTCTGGTGGACCTGTTGTCGTGCCAACGGCATAGCAGGGTAGCTATATATGGAATGGATAACCGCTGAAGGCATCTAAGCGGGAAACCAACCTGAAAACGAGTATTCCCTTGAGAGCCGTGGAAGACGACCACGTTGATAGGCCGGGTGTGGAAGTGCAGCAATGCATGAAGCTTACCGGTACTAATAGCTCGATTGGCTTGATCGTTCTCATTGTTCATGCTCATCAACCCTCAAAGGGTTGGATGAAGCCAAGACGTGTTCACAAAATAAGACAAACGAGGAAGTCTCCTTCCTCTACCAGCTTCTCATCACATTGCCCTTAGCCGACCTGGTGGTTATGGCGGGGTGGCCGCACCCGTTCCCATTCCGAACACGGCCGTGAAACGCCCCAGCGCCAATGGTACTTCGTCTTAAGACGCGGGAGAGTAGGTCGCTGCCAGGTCTGCTAAAGGCAATGTGAACAGGGTTTTACCGTAAGGTAAAATACCCACAGCGATCTTCTCGACACACATTCGGCCCTGCCGAAACCAAAGGGCCGCTCAAAGCGGCCTTTATGCTTTCTAAGCCTCGGATGTGAGTTCTTCGCATCCAACGGTATTTTGCCTCCGGCAAAAACCGGACCGGAAATACGATCTTTGCCGTCGGCAAAAATCGGTCGGTATTTTGCCTTACGGCAAAAACCGGATGGCGCGGGGTGGAGCAGCCCGGTAGCTCGTCAGGCTCATAACCTGAAGGCCGCAGGTTCAAATCCTGCCCCCGCAACC
>NZ_JBLZPK010000078.1:0-36035 GCF_049199905.1 Shinella sp. M27 | reverse complement strand
GGCTTGACCCGAGGATCCATGCGGCGAACTCAGTGGGCGCGGGTGGATCCTCGGGTCAAGCCCGAGGATGACGGAGGAGAACATATCGGACTGAAAAGAAAGCATACTCCACATCGGAGAAGCGCCCGACGCCTTCCTACTTCTTCGCAAAAGCCGGCGCCTTGCAGACATCCGCCACGATAGCGAGCGCCTTGCGGCCGCGCGCCTTCTCCTCCGCATCCACCATCGTCAGATCGAGCCGGTCGGAGCACATGTCGTCCGAGACAGTGTTTTCGCCCGACAGCGACATGCGGCTTGAGCAGAAGAGCCCGCGCCCCGTCAGCACGATCTGCTCCGCATCCGGTGAATCGAACGGAATCGGGTTCATCTCCGCGATCATGTCGTCGACGGAGGCATAGGCGGTGACGGAGGTCACGCGGCTGAGATCGACGAGGCTCATCGTCAGCGTCGCCCATTTCGCGGGAAACTGCAGCGCCGACATGGTGCGGGCGCGGCAGGGCGCGCCGGACACTTCCAGACGCGTCACCAATCGCGGTGCATTGGGATCGTCGACGATCGAATAATAGGTGTCGGCGCTTTCGGCGCGTTCCGGCTCGGCGCCGTCCTGCGAGAGGCCGAGCAGCACGGCATGGGCATCGCGCATTTCGGCATCCGTCGGCGCATCTTGCGCACCGGCCGAAGCCTGGCACGCCAAAATCAGGGCCAAGCCTGCCAATGTCCCTGTTATGCCCCGTTTCATCGTCTTTTCCTTTTTGGCGGGTACCATAGAGGTGGCCCTTGCCGGCGGCAATGCAGCCGAAGAGCGTATTGCCGCCGCCGTCCACAGGCTGTATTTCAAAGCCATGAGCACGCATCACACTTCCTCCCGCCCCACCCTGCCCGTCGCTGGCGAGGATCATGCCCGCCTGACAATCGATCTTTCGGCGCTGGCCGACAACTGGCGCGCCATGGCGCGGCGCTCGGGAGCAGCCCGCACCGCCGCCGTGTTGAAGGCCGACGCCTATGGCATAGGGCTGGAACCGGCGGGAAAGACCTTCCACCATGCGGGTGCACGCGATTTCTTCGTGGCGACCCCGGCCGAAGGGGCGGCCCTGCGCGGCGTGCTGCCGGATGTGCGCATCTATGTGCTCTCGGGCATGTGGGCCGGCTCCGAACGCCTGTTCTTCGAATTCGACCTTGTGCCCGTGATCGTCTCGGAAGAACAGCTCGCCGTCTTCATGGCCGCCATTGCCGATGGCGGAGACCTGCCCTGCGTGCTGCACGTCGACACCGGCATGAGCCGGCTTGGCCTGCGCGTCGAGGACGCGCTCGCGCTTGCCGACGATAGCTCCCGCCCCGCGAGCTTCTCGCCGGTCATGCTGCTCAGCCATCTTGCCTGCGGCGACGATCCGAGCCATCCGCTCAACCGCCAGCAGCTCCAGCGCTTCCGCAGCGTCGTGACGGCCTTCGACGACATCGATGCGACGCTCGCCAATTCCGCCGGCATTTTCCTCGGCGAGGACTACCACTTCACCCTCACCCGCCCCGGCATCGCGCTCTATGGCGGCGCGGCCGTCAACGACGTGCCGAACCCGATGAAGCCGGTGGTGACCGCCGAAGCGCGCATCCTTCAGGTCCGCGAGGCGAAGGCCGGCGAGAGTGTCAGCTACGGCGCCTCCACGGTGTTTACGCGCGACACGCGCATCGCGGTGGCCGCGATCGGCTATGCCGACGGCTATATGCGCAGCCTCTCCGGCTCCGGCGTGCCGCTGCGCAAGGCCAACATTCCCGGCGCCAGCGGCGTGCTGCATGGCCGCACCGTCCCGCTGATCGGCCGCGTCACCATGGACCTCACCCATTTCGACGTCACCGACCTGCCGGCCGGCAGCGTGCGGGCGGGCGATTTCATCGAAGTCTTCGGCCGTCACATGCCGATCCAGGATGTGGCGCTTGCCGGCGGCACCATCGACTACGAACTCCTGACCAGCCTCGGCCGGCGCTACGAACGCCGCTACGAAGCTTTGAAAAAATAATCATCGTTCTCGTTTTGTACTATCGGCCCGTTTCGTGTTAAGGGCTTTCCGAATGATTCCGGAGAGCAAGTCCCGATGGCGAAGGCCCGCACCCAATTCATCTGCCAGAACTGTGGCACCGCGCATAACCGCTGGGCCGGAAAATGCGAAGGCTGCGGCGAGTGGAACACCATCGTCGAGGAAGACCCGATGGGCGGCATCGGCTCCGGCCCCGGCAAGGTGCCGAAGAAGGGCCGGCCCGTCGCGCTGACGGCGCTGTCGGGCGAAATCGAGGAAGCCCCGCGCATCCATACCGGCATCGGCGAACTTGACCGCGCGACTGGCGGCGGCTTCGTGCGCGGCTCGGCCGTCCTGATCGGCGGCGATCCCGGCATCGGCAAGTCCACCCTCCTCATGCAGGCCGCCGCAGCGCTCTCCCGCCGCGGCCACCGCATCATCTATGTCTCGGGCGAAGAGGCCGTGGCGCAGGTGCGCCTGCGCGCCCAGCGCCTGCATGCCGCCGAGACCGACGTGCTGCTCGCCGCCGAAACCAATGTCGAGGATATCCTTGCCACCATCGGCGAGGGCAAGCGGCCCGATCTCGTTATCATCGATTCGATCCAGACGCTGTGGAGCGACACGGCGGACGCCGCCCCCGGCACGGTGACGCAGGTGCGCACCGGCGTGCAGGCGATGATCCGCTTCGCCAAGCAGACCGGTGCCGCCATGGTGCTGGTCGGCCATGTCACCAAGGAAGGCCAGATCGCCGGCCCGCGCGTCGTCGAGCACATGGTCGATGCCGTGCTCTATTTCGAGGGCGACCGCGGCCACCACTACCGCATCCTGCGCACGGTGAAGAATCGTTTCGGCCCGACGGACGAGATCGGCGTCTTCGAAATGTCCGACAAGGGGCTTCGCGAAGTCTCGAACCCCTCGGAACTCTTCCTCGGCGAGCGCAATTCGAAATCGCCGGGGGCCGCCGTGTTTGCCGGCATGGAGGGCACGCGACCCGTGCTCGTCGAAGTGCAGGCACTGGTCGCCCCCACCTCGCTCGGCACGCCGCGCCGCGCCGTCCTCGGCTGGGATTCGGCTCGGCTTTCGATGATCCTCGCGGTACTCGAGGCCCATTGCGGCGTGCGGCTCGGTCAACACGATGTTTACCTCAATGTGGCGGGCGGCTATCGCATATCGGAGCCGGCGGCGGACCTGGCGGTCGCCTCCGCACTGGTTTCCTCGCTTGCCGGTCTTGCCCTTCCCGCCGATTGCGTCTATTTCGGCGAAGTCAGCCTGTCGGGCGCCATTCGCCCGGTGGCGCACACCGCCCAGCGCCTCAAGGAGGCGGAAAAGCTGGGTTTTTCGCAGGCCGTCCTGCCCGCCGGTTCCGCCGATCTGCCCAAGGGCGCCGGCGGCCGCTGGAGCGAGATCGACAGCCTGCCGGATCTGGTGGCGCGCATTGCCGGATCGAAACGCGCCCTCAAACGGGAAGACGAGGACGTCTGACGGCCTTCAGCAGCGGAAACCCCTGTGGGAAACCCGTGCCGAACCGGGACGGCAAGGATGCCTTCCGCTACTGTGCGCCCGCACGGGACGTGGGGTCTGGCGACATTTCGGGTTTGGAGTAGGACGAACATGCCCATCACAATTCTCGACGGTATCGTCATCGGCGTCGCGCTGTTTTCCGCCGTGCTGGCGATGGTGCGCGGTTTTTCGCGCGAAGTGCTTTCCGTCGCAAGCTGGGTGGGTGCCGCGGCAGCCGCCTATTTCCTCTATCCGGTGCTTCTGCCTTACGCGAAGGACTATACGACGAGCGACACCGTCGCGATGGCCGGTTCGGCCGGCGCCGTCTTCCTCGTCGCCCTCATCGTGATCTCCTTCATCACCATGCGGATCGCCGACTTCATCATCGACAGCCGCATCGGCGCGCTCGACCGCACGCTCGGCTTCCTGTTCGGGGCCGCGCGCGGCATCCTCTTGGTCGTCGTCGCCATGCTGTTCTTCAACTGGCTGGTCGCCCCGCAGCAGCAGCCGTCCTGGGTCACCACGGCGAAGTCCAAGCCGCTGCTCGACAATCTCGGCGCGCGCCTCATCGCGCTTCTGCCCGAGGATGCCGACGCCACGATCATCGACCGCCTGCGCGGCAAGCCGGCCGACGGCACGCCGGCAACCGGCGGGGGCGGCACGACGGAAGACCCGGATGGCGCCACCGGCACGGGCACGGGCGGTACCGATCAGGCACCGGCGGAAGAGACGCCCGCCACGAACGGATAAATGTGATCAGGGGAGCCGCCACTCACGAAATTGAGGAAGGCAGGCTCCCCGATTTTTTGGTAGGATAGACCATCAGCCACTGACGCTTCCGGGCCTCGGTGGCAAATGCTTTAGGCCATACCCATATGGGGGTGGCCTGGAGTGACGAATACCCCGCGCAACCTCTAAGGTCCCGAGCAAAGGCTTGCAGCAATGAGCGATTTCCTGTTTCCCGGCCGCCACGAAGACGATCTCGATGGCGATACGCTTCACGAAGAGTGCGGCGTCTTCGGCATTCTCGGCCATCCGGAAGCCGCAACGCTGACGGCGCTCGGCCTGCATGCCCTGCAGCATCGCGGCCAGGAAGCAGCCGGCATCGTCTCCTTCGACGGCAAGCAGTTCCACACCGAAAAGCATATGGGCCTCGTCGGCGACCACTATACCAACCCGGTAACGCTGGCCAAACTGCCCGGCACCATCGCCGTCGGCCACACGCGCTATTCCACGACCGGCGAAGTGGCGTTGCGCAACGTGCAGCCGCTCTTTGCGGAGCTTGAAGTCGGCGGCATCGCCGTTGCCCATAACGGCAACTTTACCAACGGCCTGACGCTGCGCCGCCAGCTGATTGCCGGTGGTGCGATCTGTCAGTCGACCTCCGACACGGAAGTCGTGCTCCACCTCATCGCCCGCTCGCGCTACACGAACACGACCGACCGTTTCATCGATGCCATCCGCCAGATGGAAGGCGGCTATTCGATGCTCGGCATCACCCGCACCAAGCTGATCGCGGCGCGCGATCCCACGGGTATCCGTCCCCTCGTCATGGGCGAACTCGACGGTAAGCCGATCTTCGCGTCCGAAACCTGCGCGCTCGACATCATCGGCGCGAAATTCGTCCGTGACGTCGAGAACGGCGAGATCATCGTCTGCGAACTCCAGCCCGACGGCTCGATCACCATCGAGGCGAGGAAATCAGGCAATGCGCAGCCGGAACGGCTCTGCCTGTTCGAATATGTCTATTTCGCCCGTCCGGACTCGGTCGTCGGCGGCCGCAGCGTCTATGTCGCGCGCAAGAACATGGGCATCAACCTGGCCAAGGAACATCCGGTCGAGGGCGACGTGGTCGTGCCGGTGCCGGATGGCGGCACGCCGGCAGCGCTCGGCTATGCCCAGGAGAGCGGCATTCCCTTCGAATACGGCATCATCCGCAACCACTATGTCGGCCGCACCTTCATCGAGCCGACGCAGCAGATCCGCGCCTTCGGCGTGAAGCTGAAGCATTCGGCCAACCGCGCGATGATCGACGGCAAGCGCGTCATCCTCGTCGACGATTCCATCGTGCGCGGCACGACCTCGCTGAAGATCGTGCAGATGATCCGCGATGCCGGCGCCAAGGAAGTGCATGTGCGCGTCGCGAGCCCGATGATCTTCTATCCGGACTTTTACGGCATCGATACGCCGGATCGGGACAAGCTGCTCGCCAACCAGTACAACGACGTCAAGGCAATGGCGAAATATATCGGCGCGGATTCGCTGGAGTTCATCTCCATCGACGGCCTCTATCGCGCCGTCGGCGGCGAGGACCGCAATTCAGCCCGCCCGCAATTTACCGACCATTACTTCACCGGCGACTATCCGACGCGCCTCCTTGACAAGGAAGGCGAGACGATGGGACGGAAGGTCTCAGTCATGGCTAGCAACGGATAATTGAAGACATCATGAGCATCGACCTGAACGGCCGCATTGCGCTGGTCACCGGCGCATCGCGCGGGATCGGCTATTTCACTGCCCTCGAACTCGCCAAGGCCGGTGCGCATGTCATCGCCTGCGCCCGAACCGTCGGCGGCCTCGAAGAGCTTGACGATGCGATCAAGGCGGTCGGCGGCACGGCGACGCTGGTGCCCTTCGATCTCGCCGATATGGCGGCAATCGACAAGCTCGGCGGCTCGATCTTCGAACGCTGGGGCAAGCTCGACATTCTCGTCGCCAATGCCGGCGTGCTCGGCACCATCTCGCCGATCGACCATGTCGAGGCGAAGGTGTTCGAGAAGGTCATGAACATCAATGTCACGGCGACCTGGCGGCTGATCCGTTCGGTAGCCCCCCTGCTCCTGAAGTCCGATGCCGGCCGCGCCGTCATTCTGTCATCGAGCGCCGCCCACAAGTGCAAGCCCTTCTGGGGCCCCTATTCCGCCTCCAAGGCCGCTGTCGAAGCCATCGCCCGCACCTGGGCCGGCGAAACCCAGCGCACGGCGCTGCGCATCACCTCCGTCGATCCCGGCGCCACCCGCACCGCCATGCGCGCCCAGGCCGTGCCGGGCGAGGATCCCTCGACGGTGCAGCATCCGTCCGAGGTGGCGAAGGCTCTGCTGCCGCTGGTTGCCGCTGATTACGCGGAGACGGGCAAGCTGTTCGACATGCGCCAGGGGCGCCTGGTGGACTACCGCCTGCCGGAGTGAGGCGGAAGGTTTCACCTCATCGGGGTCAGTGCGCGCCGCATGGATCCTCGGGTTAAGCCCGAGGATGACGGACAGGAGGAAATGCCTCCCGTTTCTCAAACCTAGCTGCATGCGGGACCGTAACTTTTACCATAGTGCTTTCTTCTCTCGTCATCCTCGGGCTTGACCCGAGGATCCACGCCGCACGGTACAGCGCCGCTCAGGCCTTCCGCTTCATTCCCCCACCACCGTCGTCACCACCACTGAGAGCCCCGGCGCCAGATATTTCGACAGGTCCTGCCCGTCATCGATGGCGATGCGAACCGGAATGCGCTGGGCGACCTTGGTGAAATTGCCGGTCGCATTGTCGGGCTTGATCACGCTGAATTCCGAGCCGGCGGCCGGCGAGAAGCGTTCGACATGGCCCTTCAGCGTCGCATGTTTGAAGGCATCGACGCGCACCTCCACCGCCTGTCCCGGCTTGATATAGGCGAGCTGCGTTTCCTTGAAATTGGCGATGACCCAGGTGTCGTGCGGTACGACGGCCATCAGCTGGGTGCCGGCGGCAACGTACTGGCCGAGCTTGACACCCACCTCGCCGACCACGCCGTCGCGCGGCGCGGTGATGACAGTGTTGGAAAGGTCGATCTTCGCAAGCTCCACCGAGGCCTCCGCTCCCGCAACCGCAGCCCGCAGGGAATCGCGGCTGACGATGATCGTCTGGAGATCCTGCCGGGAGACTTCCAGATTGGCCTGCGCCTGCGAGACGGCGGCTTCGGCCTGGTCGAGCGTCGTGCGGCTCTGCTCGCGGTCGGCCTGGGTGGCGATGCCCTTGTCGGAAAGCTCCTCGACACGGTTCCAGCTTTCCTCCGCCCTGCGCTTGGCGTAGGTGGCGCTGGCGAGTGCCGCTTCGCTGGCACCGATGCGGGCCTTGGCTGCATTTTCCTGCTGCTCGGAATTGGCAAGCGCCGCCTGCTGGCTGGCCAGCGTGGCCTTCGCCTGCTCGACCTTCTGGCGGTAGATACGGTCATCGAGCCGGGCGAGCACAGCACCGGCCTTGACGGTTTCGTAGTCCTTGACAGGGACATCAGTGACATAGCCGGCGAGCTGCGGACTGATCAGGGTCACGTAGCCGCGCACATAGGCGTTGTCGGTGGTCTGCACGTCGGTGGAGAACGGCGGCAGCTGCCAGGCATAGGCGACGACGCCGATGCCGACGAGACCAAGGACGACGGCAAGAGCGGTCGCGGTGTTGCGGATATATTGTTTCATGGCATCAACCTTCAACGGCCGCTTCGCCGCTCGTGCGGGCGCCGGCCTCTTTCATATGGACGTAGATTCGGTGGGCGGCGAGCGCGACGGCGGAGGCGACCGCCAGCAGTGCGATGACGAAAAACGCATCGTTATGGGCCAGCACATTGGCCTCGCGCGTCACCTGCTGGCCGAGCAACGCAACGCCCTCGGCCTTCAGCACGGCGGGATCGGTGATCGTTCGGCCATAGGCGGCGGAAAGCTGCGAGATACGGGTGGCAACCAGCGGATCGGTGAGCGTCATGGCCTGGGCGAGGACGTTCGAATGGAACTTTTCGCGCAGCGTGATGAAGGAGCCGAAGATCGCCGAACCCGCCAGCCCCCCGAGGCTCTGCGTCACCAGGAAGACGACGATGAAGCTCAGGATATATTGTGGCCCCTTGCGCAGCGCCATGACGAAACCGGACGCCATTGCGGGCGGCAAGAACAGGGCGCCGCCGACGGCGATCATCGCCTGGCTGAGATACATTTCATGCGGACGCGTCAGGTTCGTCGCATGACTGTCGAGAAAAGCGCCGACGCCGATGAAAAGCAGGGCGACCATGTGAATGGCCGGTTCACGGCCGGGCTTGATGATCGCCGCGCAGAGAAGGCCGCCGGCGGCCGTCGCCAACGCCACGACAGTGTAGAGGCCGACCAGCTGCTCGTTCTGCAGGCCGATGATCTGGAAGAAATTGCTCGCGACGGCCGTCTGCTCGGCAAGCATCAGACGGAAGAGCGTCAGGACGGCCGCGAAGTGCAGCACATCGCGGCTGACGAGCCAGCGAAGGTCGATCAGCGGCCGCTCCCGGTTGAGCTCCAGCACGGCGGCGATGGTCAGAGACGCGATCATCACCACCAGCAATTCACCGATCCACTGCGCTTCCAGCCACCAATAGGTGCGGCCGGTGACGAGGATGACCGCAGCCGTCCCGAAGCCGATGGCGATGAAGAGGTAGCTGACGATATCGAGCTTCTCGATGACCTTCGCGCGCGGAATGGGCGTCAGCGGCAGGAGATAGATCGCCGCGAAGGCGAGCATGGAAAGCCCGACCTCGAGAATGAGCAGCCCGCGCACATTGCCGAGCGCGATGAGCGGCGGCGAAATGATGCGCGTCAGGGGTGCTGCAAGCGCGATATTGGTGAGCGCCAGCGAAAGGCCCACGGTCAGCTTGCGGGCCGGCGTGAAGGCCTCCAGCATGTAGAGGAAGCCGAGCGAGGAGAGCGGTGCCGCCGCGATGCCCGCAAAGAAACGCAGCACGAGCGCCGACCGCAGGTCGGTGATGAAGACATGCAGCACCGTGACGACGAGGAACACGGCAATGCCGAGCTCGGCGAAATGGCGCAGGCCATATTGGTTGCGGATCTTGATGAGCGCGATCGACAACGAGGCATTCGGCGCCATATAGGCGGCCATCAGCCAGACGGCCTCGGCACTCGTCGCGCCGAACGGCCCTTGCAGCTGGGGAATGTTGGCCGCGACGAGGTTCATGCCGAAACCCTGCGTCAGGGCGAGCAGCGTGGAGGCGGCCATATAGGCGGCGGCGCGGGCGGGCGGCATCGGAGGCGGTGCCGGTGGGGCGGCCGGTGCCTGCCCGATCGGCTCTTTTGCCTCACCCTCCTCCCCGCGCGTCTCGGTGGCGGGGACGGTGCTCATGCCTCGACGCTCTCCCGACAGCTTCTCGCGATATTGTCCGCCATGGCCGAGAAGACCTTTACGGTGGTGTGCATGTCGGCGGTGGTGATGCTGTTCAGCACGTCGGCGCGCAGCGAGCGGGCGAGATCCAGCACCTCCTTGGCCACCTGGGCGCCGTGCGGCGTCATGGCGATCTGCTTGGCGCGGCGGTCGCCTTCGACCGACTGGCGCTCGATGAAGCCCTGCTTCTCCATGCCGTCGAGCAGGCGCACCAGCGTCGGCGTCTCGATATCGAGCTCCTCAGCCAGCTCCCGCTGGTTGAGCTGGGCGCCACGGCCGAGAATGAGCAGGGCGCGGGCGCGCGGCAGGGTCAGCCCCCTCTCCTTCACGCGCGCATCAAAGAGCGCGCGCATCTTGCGCTGAACGCGGGAGAGGTCATCGAGCAGATGCTCGCGGGGATCGTTCGCTGTCATCTTGGTAGTCCAGACATTATTAGCTTGCTATCTATTTGCTTGCTAGTTAGTCGACCTGCACTAAAAAATCAAGCCCTGCCCACATGGTGTGGACAGGGCTTTTGGCAGGCTCACATGGATGTGATGGAACGCCGGTTACTGACCGTCGTGCTCTTCCGGAAATTCGCTGGCGCCATTGGTCGTGGGCGCAGTCCAGCCGCCGTATTTGCGCTGCCAGGAGCGCGCGCCGAAGGGCAGCGTCGCGAGATAGAGGATGACCGTGATGACCATGGTTTCCCAGGTGAAGCTCATCAGCGTCGCGACATAGAGCACGACGAGCAGGATGATCGGCAGCACCAGATCGCGGCGCACCCGGCTGCCTTCCGACTTGCCCGACCAGACCGGCAGGCGGCTGACCAGCAGGAAGCCGATCAGCACGGTATAGCCGGAGGCAAGATAGGCGAAGAGCGGCGTGGGCGCGAGCCCGAGGAAGCCGACATAGACCGGCAGCAGCACCAGCATGGCACCGGCCGGGGCCGGCACGCCGACGAAATATTCCGATTGCCACTTCGCCTTGGTCTCGCGCTCGGCCATGACATTGAAGCGCGCAAGACGCAGGCCGGCGGCGATGGTGTAAATCAGCGCGGCGATCCAGCCGAAGGAACGCGCCTGATCGAGAATGAAGACATAGAGCACCAGCGCCGGTGCAACGCCGAAGTTGACGATATCGGCGAGCGAATCCATCTGGCCGCCGAATTTCGACGTCGCCTTCAGGAGACGCGCGACGCGGCCGTCGATGCCATCGAGAAAGGCGGCAAGCAATACCATGCCGACGGCCAGCTCGTAGCGGTTTTCGAAAGCGAGCCGGATGCCGGTCAGGCCGGCGCAGATCGCCAGAACCGTGATGAGATTGGGAATGATGACGCGCAGCGGGATTTCGCGCAGGCGCGGACCACGGGCCTCGTCGTTCGGGCCATTGGGCTCATAGGGCGGAAACGGTGTGTCCATCGTTCTTCGCTTCGTTCTTTCTCATCTGCAGCGGCCCTCTCAATCCGAGATAGGCCGCTGCCGCGAATGATCAATCGTTCAGCCCCGACGGCTGACAACAGGTCCCTTGGCCGAGCCGAATTCCGCCAGCACCGTCTCGCCGGCAATCGCCGTCTGGCCGAGGCTGACGCGCGGCTGCACGCCCTCCGGCAGGAAGACATCGAGACGCGAGCCGAAGCGGATGAGGCCGAAACGCTCACCGGCCTCCAGGCTGTCGTTCATGACGGTCCAGCACAGGATGCGGCGCGCTACGAGGCCGGCGATCTGCACGACGCCGATTTCGCCATGGGCGCTTTCGATGACGAGGCCGTTGCGCTCGTTCTCCTGGCTCGCCTTGTCGAGATCGGCGTTGAGGAATTTGCCGGCGCGATAGGCGACGCGCGAGACGCGGCCGCGCATCGGGGCGCGGTTCACGTGGCAGTTGAATACGTTCATGAAGACCGAGATGCGCAGCATCGGCTGGTCTCCAAGCTCCAGCTCGGCCGGCGGCGTGACCATGGCGATGGCGGAGACTCGGCCATCGGCCGGGCTGATGACGAGGTCGTCGTCCTGCGGCGTCAGACGCTCGGGATCACGGAAGAAATAGGCACACCAGGCGGTGAGAACGAAACCGATCCACATCAGCGGCGTCCACAGGAAACCCAAGAGGACGGAGACCACGAAGAAGGCGGCCACGAACTTCCAGCCCTCCCGATGGATCGGCACCAGGGTGCTGCGTATCGTATCGACCAAACTCATCTTTCGGCATCTCCTGATAATTTCACGTCATCGACCTAGCGTGAAAACCCGCCGGGAGCAATGCGGCGCGGCGAATAGCCCCCAGCCGGCCCGCGCCCTATCGCTCAATCCGGCCGCGCGGACGAAGGTTCCGGTGCGGTAAAAACAGCCTCGATCCGCGCCAGAAGCCCCTCGGCAGCGACGCGCGTTTGCAGGCGGCGGGTCTCGAAGCGGCGACCATCGGCTGCCGCAAGCACCACGCTCCATGTCGGATCGCCGTCCATGGACTCATGTTCGGCAATGACCAACCGCGATCCGTCCCCCTGTGCGAAGACATCGCTTTGCAGCCTTCGGAACGGCTGCTTGCGCTCGATGACGATACGGCCTTGCCCGATCTTCCAGAGCGTGGACGGTCCCGTCAGCCCAGCCCAGGCAATTGGGCCGCCGACCGACCAGGCGCCGAGGATGAGGAACAGGAAGAAAGGGCTGGCTATATTGATGGGCCAGACGCCGCGGTGCAGCTCATAGGTCGCGATGACGATGACGAAGAGGCCGGTGGCGAGGAAAAACATCCTGAGTGCGGCCGACACCGGGACAGGATGCCTGAGAAGCCCGTCTTCGCCGATCGTGTCCATCCTTGCCTCCGAACTAGTCGCCCCTTTTAGCGACGTATTGACAAGGTTTGATCAACGTCGGAAAGTTTTTTCGTTGCTGTAGGGCGCATCGGCAAGACCGAAGGGGCAATGCCCACCTACGCCCGAAACCCGTAGCTGCGCCCATGTCCAATCTCGAAAACCTCAGGAAGCAGGCCAAGCAGATCCTGCGCTGGCATCGCGAAAGCCACTATCCCGTGGCCGCGACGATCCGCGCCGCCCTGCCCCGCTTCCGCGACCTGAACGACCGCGAGGTGCTGGCAGCACCGTTTTCGCTGGCCGATGCACAGACGGTCGTCGCCCGCCAGAACGGGTTTCCGGATTGGGCGGCGCTCAAGAAAGGAAACCCTGCCATGCGCGATCCTGCTGCACCGACGGCTGAAGCCCCCATGCTCAGCGGCGCCGAGCCCGTGCTCTACGTCGCCGATTTCTCCGTAGCACTCGCCTTCTACACGCAAAAACTCGGCTTTGCGGTCGACTTCGCCTATGGCGAACCGCCGTTCTTCGGCGTCGTCATGCGGGATGCAGCGCGGCTCTGCCTGCGGCAGGTCGCAGGGCCGGTCTTTGCCGGCGATATCCGGGCACGCGAAGAGCTACTGTCGGCTTCGATCACGCTCGACACCGCCGCCGGACTGAAACGGCTCTTTCTCGATTATCAGACGGCCGGAGTGCCTTTCCACCTGCCTCTGAAGACGCAGCCGTGGGGGGCGCGCAATTTCATCCTGCGGGATCCCGACGGCAATCTGATCCTGTTTGCCAGCCCGGCCGACTGATCACTCCGCCGCCGGCGCGCCACGCAGGACGATGCCGAGATCGTCGCTCTCGCGCACCTGCTTAAGGCGTTCTTCGGCCTGCACCGCCTCGCGCTGGCGGTTCCACATCGAGGCATAGAGGCCGTCGTCGCGCTGCATCAGTTCGCCATGCGTGCCGCGCTCGGCGATCACGCCGTCCTTCAGGACGATGATCTCGTCGGCCGAGATGACGGTCGACAGGCGGTGCGCGATGACGAGCGTCGTGCGGTTCCGCGAGACCACATCGAGTGCCGCCTGGATCTCCTGTTCCGTGCGCGTGTCGAGCGCCGAGGTCGCCTCGTCGAGGATGAGGATCGGTGGGCTTTTCAGGATGGTGCGGGCAATCGCGACGCGCTGCTTTTCTCCACCCGAAAGCTTCAGGCCACGCTCGCCGACCATCGCCTTGAATCCATCCGGCAGGTGGCGGATGAAGGGGCCGATCTGCGCGGCCTCGGCGGCAGCGGAAACCTCCTCGTCGGTGGCACCGGGGCGGCCATAGCGGATATTGTAGGCGATCGTGTCGTTGAACAGCACGGTATCCTGCGGCACCATGCCGATGACCTTGCGCAGGCTCTTCTGGGTGACATCGCGCACATCCTGCCCATCGACGGTGATGGCGCCCTCCTGCACGTCGTAGAAACGATAGAGCAGCCGCGAGAGCGTCGATTTGCCGGCACCCGAGGGACCAACCACGGCGACGGTCTTGCCCGCCGGCACGTCGAAGGAGATGCCCTTGAGGATCGGGCGCTTCGGATCATAGGCGAAATGCACGTCCTTGAAGGAAATCGCGCCGTCCGTAACGATCAGGTCGGTCGCACCGGGCTTGTCCTGCACCTCCTCCTCGACTTCGAGCAGGTCGAACATCTGCTCGATATCGGTCAGGCCCTGACGGATTTCGCGGTAGACGAAACCGATAAAGTTGAGCGGAATCGCGAGCTGGATCAGCATCGCATTGATGAAGACGAAATCGCCAACCGTCTGCGTGCCGGCCTGCACCGCAAGGCCGGACATGACCATCATCGCCGCCATGCCGAGACCGAAGATCAGCGCCTGGCCGAAGTTCAGCCAGCCGAGCGAGGTCCAGACCTGCGTCGCGGCCTTTTCATAGCGCTCCATCGACTGGTCGAAGCGGTGGGCCTCCATCTCCTCGTTGCCGAAATATTTGACGGTCTCGAAGTTCAGGAGCGAGTCGATCGCCTTGGTGTTGGCCTCGGTGTCACTGTCGTTCATCGAGCGACGGATGGAGATACGCCAATCGGACGCCCGCACCGTGAACCAGATGTAGAGACAGACCGTGACGGCGGTGACGAGCAGGTATTCGAAGCCGTAGCCCATCCAGAACACGGCGGCCGTCAGCAGGAATTCGATGAAGGTCGGCACGCTGTTGAGGATCGTGAAGCGCACGATCGTCTCGATGCCCTTGGTGCCGCGCTCGATGACGCGCGACAGGCCGCCGGTGCGCCGCTCCAGATGGAAGCGCAGCGACAGGCGGTGCAGATGAACAAAGGTGCGGTAGGCGAGCTGGCGCACGGCATATTGCCCGACGCTGGCAAACAGCGCGTCGCGCAGCTGGTTGAGGCCGGCCTGCAGGATGCGTGCGCCATTATAGGCCAGCACCAGCATGGCGGCACCGGTCATGAAGGCCGGCAGCAGGCCGACGACATCGGCCTTGCCGTTCAGCGCATCCGTCGCCCATTTGAAGAAATAGGGCACGAGCAGCAGCACCACCTTGGCGATCAGCAGGAAGACCGTCGCCCAGACGACGCGCATCTTCAGATCCGGTCGGTCCGAGGGCCACATATAGGGCCAGAGGTTGACCAGCGTCGAAAAGGGATTGCTGCTGTCGGCCGAAACCGTTTTCTTCTTCGTCGTCGCCATGCGGCCTCCGCCCGGACCCGTCACGCCCCGGCTCTGTCATTGCAGAATGCAAGCCCGGACGGCAAAGCGTCTCGATCCTGCATCCCTGCTTGAAATGAAAATACGGCGCCCGCGAGGGGCGCCGTATTGCTGAGATAGGCCCTTGCCGGCCGCTTCGCAACCGGCAGAGGGAAATTGAGAAGGATCAATTGCCGCGAACGTGCTTGCGGTGCATTTCTTCCGCCTGTTCGTCCGTCTCGGCCGTCTTGTCCGGCACGCCGAAGACTTGGCCGGGAAGAATGCGGTCGGGATCGCTGATCTGGGCCTCGTTGGCGAGATAGATCGTCGTGTAGCGCACACCCTTGCCGTAGATGCGGCGGGAGATCTGCCAGAGCGTATCGCCGCGACGGATGATGACCGAGGTCTTGCTTGCCTTGAGCGGTGCCTGCTCGACGGTTTCCGGCTCCTCGGCGACAGCCTGGCTAGTGCCCGAGCCGGCGGTTGCGCCGTCCGTGGACACACCATTGCCGGTCACGGCCTGCCCCTCACCCGATGCGGCTTCGCTCGTGGTCGGAGCGCCGCCGCCGGTATCCGTGCCGGCAACGGCCTGGCCGTTATCGACCGCGCCGCTCTGCGTGGTACCGGCCGCCGTCTCCGCGGTCGCGGGCGCCTGCAACGAAGGCATACCTTCCAGCGAAGCGAGCGCCTGCTGGTAAGCTTCCTTGCCGGCGCCGGCCGGAACGGCGGCGAAGCGTTCGAGCGCGGTTGCAGCCCAGCCCTTGAGCTTGTCGATGGCCGCCTGAACATCGGCACTCGCACCCACGGGTGCGCTGAAGCCGGTGATGGCCTTCAGCGCGCCTTCCAGCCCCGTACGGGCCGTCTGGATTTCCGCGGTGGTCACATTGCGGCCATCGGAGAACAGCGCAACGAACTGCTGCTGCAAGGCGGTCGCCTGTCCGGCAAGCGCCTCGATGGAATTGTCGGCGGCAGCCGTCGCGGTCTCGACGACCGTGGTGGCCTTCTCGATCGCCGGTGCCAGCGCATCCGCCACCGCCGCCTCGACGGAGCCGAGGGCCGCACCGACGGCCGTTGCGTCCGACGGCAGCGCGTGCAGGGTGGCGAGAGCCGAGGCCGCAGCCTTTGATGCCTTATCCGCCATGTCACGGGCCGCTTCGCCCTCTTCCGCACCGGGCTTGAACTCGGCGAGCGACTTCAACGCGATTTCCGTCGCCGAGCGCGCGGCGGCCAGTTCCTCGACGCTCGGCATGCGGCCGTTCGCATAGAGGCCCTTGAGAAGCGCCAGCGCCTTGTCGGCCTCGCCGCGCAGCTTGTCGAAGGTACCGCCGCCGATGAGGCCAAGCGCCGGGCCGGCACCGCCGGTGCCGGTTTCCTGCGCCACGACGGCGATCTGCTCGCCCTCCGGCCGATCGAACGGCACGGAAGCACGGAACTCTACCTTGCTGCCGTCGGCGCTCATCACGTCGGCGCGGATCGCATGGCGGCCAACCGTCAGGTCCATCTTGCCATCGGCCACGTAGCGGCCCTGCTCGTCGGCCTTGGCTTCGCCGACCAGCTTGTCGTCGGCATAGAGCCGCACCAGCGCACCGGGCTTGGCCGTGCCGGCGATGAACATATGGTCGCCTTCCAGCTCGACAGCCGAAACGCGGGCCTCGGCCTTGGCTTCGCTGGCAACGGATGCCGCCGTCTGCGTCGCCGCAGCCTCCGACGTCGTGGCAGCGTCACCCGATGCAGCGGCGCCTTCAGCGGTCGCCTGGGCCGTCTCGGTTGCGGCCGGCTGTTCGCCTGCCCCTGCCGTGCCGGTCTCGGTTGCCTTGGCCGTTTCCGTCGCGGTTGCGGTTTCAGCCGCCGGCTGCTCGATCGTCTTATCCGCCGTCGTCGCGGCAGCCTTCTCGGCCGTTTCCGGAACGGTGATCAGACGGCTCGCCTCGCCCGGCTTGGAGACCATGGCAAGCAGTTCGCCGCCGGCATCCTTCGGCACGGAAACGGTCGCGACCTCCTCGGAAACCTTGCTGTCGCCCTTGTCGTCCTTGACGTTGAGGGTCAGCTGGTAATCGCCGGCCGCGAGCGGCTGGTCGAAGACGGCGGCGAAATCGCCTGACGGGCCGATATCGGCCGTCGCGACGACCGTTTCGCCATTCTTGATTTCCAGCTTGGTGTTCGGTTGGCCGCGGCCGGCGATCACGGTGGAGCCATCGGGCTCGACACGCAGGAGATCGAAGGCGGGCGTGACCCAGCCGGCGGTCGGATCGGCGGGCGTCGCTTCGGCGGAGGCCGTTTCCTGCGTGGCGGTCGCCGCAGTGCCGGCGGCGGGCTGTTCGCCTGTCGCGGCAACCTTGTTATCGGTCGCAACCTCGCCTGTCGCCGTTGTGGCGGTCTCGGTCGTCGTGCGCGCCTGCTTGCCGTCGGCCGTCGTCGTTTCACCGCCCGCGGCGGGCGTATCGGCCAGCTTGGCGACGGGCGTTTCGGCCGGCTTTTTCGCGTTCATATTCGGCAGCACGAAGAAAACCATGAGCAGTGTCGCCACCGCCAGCACGATCAAGGCCACCAGGCCGGTCTTGTTCTTCATCATCTAATCTCTCTCTGTCCCGGTTTCCCAGGAGTCCCCTATGGAAATTGCTATCGATTCCCAATGCCTTGCACAAGCTTCCGGGGACATTCCGGGGCGCCACGCCCGCTCTTTTTCCGTCATTATCCTTGACGGGCATCCGGCCGGGTGGCTGAATCCCGCCATGACAGAACAAAACCTTCCGATTCGATCCGTCTGCGTCTATTGCGGCTCCCAGCCCGGCCGTGATTCTTCCTACATCAATGCCGGGCGTAGCCTCGGCAAGGCGATGGCGGAAAATCACCTGCGTCTCGTCTATGGCGGCGGCACCAAGGGCATCATGGGCGCCGTCGCCAGCGGCGTGCTCTCGCATGGCGGCCGCGTCACCGGCATCATACCGCAATTCCTCGTGGATATGGAGGCCACCCGCCATTCCCTGGGGCAGCTCAGCGAACTGATCATCACGCCCGACATGCACGAGCGCAAACACAAGATGTTCGACCGTGCCGACGCCTTCGTGGCGCTGCCGGGCGGCATCGGCACGCTGGAAGAGATCGTCGAGGTGATGACCTGGGCGCAGCTCGGCCGGCACCGCAAGCCGATGGTCTTCGCCAATATCGGCGGGTTCTGGGATCCGATGCTCAAGCTCATCCGCCACATGGCCGACGAAGGCTTCATCCACACCGCCCATCTCGTCCAGCCGATGGTCATCGACGATCCCGAAGAGATCGTCGCCGCGTTGCTCGACCATTGGGCGGGCGACGTGGACCGCGAGGGCGAATCCGAGATCATCGCCCGCCTCTAAGCGCTCATCGACTTTTCAGATCCTGAACGGAGCGCCATCCCGGCGCTCCGCTTTTTTGTGCCAAGCCTCCATATCTTTGAGATGAAAGCGTAATTTTTGACGCGCCCTGCCGGTCGCTACCGGTTTACCGGAACGGAGCCCATTGCTATCGTGCCTGCGGCAGGTCCCTGCCGCCTTCCATCCCGGACTGTTTCATGAAACTCGACAAAACACTTTCGATCGTCGCGGCCGCTGCGCTTGCGTTGACGCTCTCCGTGGGCGGATGGGTGCTGCAAATGGATGCGCGCGCCCTGCTGACACAAGCCGAAGAGCAGGAAATCGATGCCACGAGCCTCGTTCTCGCCACCGCCATGGACCAGGCTGCCACGCTCTCGGCCACCCACGCCGAAAGCCTTGCCCGCGACCCCGCGATCATCACGCATCTCAAATCGAGCGACCGCGCCGGCCTTCAGGCCTATGCCAGGCCGATCTTCGAACAGTTGCGAACGCTTGGCGGCGTGGATGTGCTGCATTTCCATAGCGCGGACATGCATTCCTTCCTGCGCGTCTGGGAGCCCGAGAATTTCGGCCAGGATCTGTCGCGCTTCCGTCCGATGATCGTTGCCGCGAACCATGACCGACGGGTGCGCAAGGGGCTGGAACTGGGCGTGCGCGGACTGAGCCTGCGCGCCGTCTCCGCCGTCACCGAGGGCGAAAACCTGATCGGAACCGTCGAGGTGGGCGTCGATCTCAAATCGCTGACCGAACTGTCGAAGGCGGCGACCGGTGCGGACTATGCGCTGTTTCTCGATGCCGCAGCCGGCATCACCGACAAGGGCGAGCCGAGCCAGGAGACAGGCCTGAAGATCGAGGCGTCAACCGATGCCGGCCTCTTCCAGACCCTTCAGCAGACCGGCAGCATTCGCCTGTCGCGCGCCGCCTATCTGGACAAGGCCAAGATCGACGGGCGCACGCTCGGCATCATGGGGCGGCCCCTCCTCGATTTCAGCGGCCGCATGATCGGCACCATCGTCGTCACGCGTGATTTCACCGGTCTCGAGGGGCATCTGTCCCGCTCGCTCGTCACCATCGCGGCCGTGGCCATCGTCGGCTTCCTCGTCACGTTCTCGATCATCATGGTGACGCTGCGCAGCCTCGTGTTGCGCCCGCTGGAAACCCTGGCGGAGCAGGTGAAGGCGAACGCGGCCAATAAGGCCGAGATCCTGTCGAGCCTGCCGGAATTTCGTGCCCTGCAAAGCGCCGTCGCCGAGCAGCGAAACGGGGAGCAGCCATCGTGAGACGCGTTGCAACGCTTCTTCGCGCAACCCTGCTCTTGATCGCCGGTTTTGCCGCCTCCGGCGCTTGGGCCCAGACCGATATGCCGGCGGGCATGACGCTGCCCGTCCGGGTCAATCTGGCGCTGCGCGTCATCGATATCGTGAAGATCGCCGAAACGTCCAGCGAGACCTCGGCCTCTCTTGAATATACCGCACGGTGGCGCGATCCGACCCTTGCCTTCGACCCCATAAAATTCGGCTCCGCCCGCCGCGATTTTACCGGCGACGATGCGAAGAAAGAGATCGACCAGATCTGGGCCCCGGATATCTCGCTGGAAAACAGGATCAGCGATCCCCGTGCGCAAACCACGGCGCTGTCGATCTTCGCCGATGGGCGCGTCGTGCTGATCCAACGCTTCGATGCGGATTTCCGGATCGTCAACGACCTCTCGGCCTTTCCTTTCGACCGGCAGATGCTGACCTTTCCGTTCGTGTCGCAGCGCCACTCGACGGACGAGGTGATTTTCGTGGTCGACGACCGGGACCGCGAACTCTCCAGCTACGCCGACCGCCTGACCGCATCGGACTGGACCGCGACCTCGCTGCGCTTCGCCATGGAAACCTTCTATGGCTGGAATGCGCGCCCGTTCATGCGGACAAAAGCCGTGCTGACCGTCGAGCGTGCCTGGCCGCGCTACTTCCTGCGCATCTTCGTGCCCTTCGTGGCGGTGCTCACCGTGTCGCTCTTCATCCTCTGGACGCCGAGAGGCACGATTTCCGATACGATCGGCATCACATACAGCGCGCTTCTGGCGCTTGCGGCGCTGAGCTTCACCTTCGAGGCGAGCTTTCCCGGCAGCATGTCGGTCAATTCGCCGATCGCCTTCATGATCTCGCTCGGCTATTTCTACCTGATTTTCGTGCTTCTCGTGGACTTGATGCTGGAAAGCGGGCGATTGCCTGGGGCGACGCGCAACCCGGCCCTGACGGGCGAGCTGCGCGCCTATGCGCGCTACGTGCTTCCTGCGATCTTCACCACGGTCTGCGTCTGCACGATCCTGCGCTCGTTGAGCTGACGCCTACTCGGCCGGCTTCAGCTCGGCGGCAGCCACGCGGCGGGCGTGGGCGCTGCGCAGCATGGAGCCGGAATAGATGAAGAGAGCGGCCCAGATGAAGACGAAGGCGATGAGCTTCGTCGTGCCGAAGGGTTCACCGAAGGCGAAGACGGCGATGACGAAGATCATCGTCGGCGCGATATACTGCATGATGCCGATGGTGGAGAGCCTGAGGAGCTTGGCACCGTTGGCATAGATCATCAGCGGAATGGCCGTGACGACGCCGCAGGACAAGAGCCACAGCACGTCCGTCATGCCCGTATCGCCGAAATGGCCCTGCCCCGTCGATTCGAGCCAGATGACATAGCCGATCGCCGGCACGCTCAAGATCAGCACTTCGAGGAAGAAGCCCTGGTTCGGACCGATCGGCAGCGCCTTGCGGCAGAAGGCGTAAAAACCCCAGGACATGCAGAGGCTGAGCGACACCCAGGGCAGCCCGCCCGCATCGAAGGCCAGGATGGCGACGGCGACGGCAGCGAGCACGATGGCCGCGATCTGCGCACGGTCCAGCTTCTCCTTCAGGAGAACGGCGCCGAGGAAGATCGAGAAGAGCGGATTGATGTAATAGCCGAGCGCCGTCTCGATGGCGCGGCCGGCCCCGATCGCCCAGACATAAATGCCCCAGTTGATGGTGATGAGCACCGCCGTCAGCGTCGCCATGGCGATCATGCGCGGCGAGCGCAGCGCGACCTTGATTTCCGACGTGCGGCCGAGCCAGATCAATACCAGACCAGCCAGCGGTACCGACCAGATGATACGGTGCGCCACCACTTCGGATGCCGGGATATGGGCGACCGCCTTCATGAAGAAGGGCAGGAAGCCCCAGAGCACGTAAGCCGTCAGCGCGAAGGCGAAACCGCGCGGCGAATCGCCGGTCTGGGGGCCGCTGGTGGAATTTGCGTCGGCCATGCTGTCATTTCCCGTCGATTTATGGATTTTCCGACGAAATACTCCAAGGGCCGTGAATACACCAATTCATTCGGGTGAAGGGATGGTTGAGCGATGCTGATCCTTCAGCCTCACTCCGCCGCCTCCCTGCCCGCCTCGCCGCGGTTCTTCAGAAGCTTATAGATGATCGAATCCATCAGCGCCTGGAAGGAAGCGTCGATGATGTTGTCGGAGACGCCGACCGTCCACCAGCGGGCGCCGGACGCGTCGGTCGATTCGATCAGCACGCGGGTGATGGCTTCCGTGCCGCCATTGAGGATACGGACCTTGTAGTCCGCCAATTCCAGGTCGGCGATCTCGGCCTGGTACTTGCCCAGATCCTTGCGCAGCGCCAGGTCCAGCGCATTGACCGGGCCGTGTCCCTCGGCGACGGACATCATTGTCTCGCCATCGACGATGACCCGCACCACCGCTTCCGAGACGGTCTTCAGCTGGCCGTTCGCATCATAGCGGCGCTCCACCATCACGCGGAAACTCTCGACATGGAAGAAATCCGGCACCGTGCCGAGCGTGCGATAGGCGAGCAGCGCGAAGCTCGCATCGGCCCCCTCATAGGCATAGCCGGTCGCCTCGCGTTCCTTGACGATCTGGATGAGCCGGTCGAGCTTCGGATCATCCTTGCGCACCGTAATGCCGCGCAGCTTCAGCGCATTGATGAAGTTCGCCTTCCCCCCCTGGTCCGACACCATGACCTTGCGCAGATTGCCGACGCTTTCGGGCGTGACATGCTCGTAGGTGCGCGGGTCCTTCAGCAGCGCCGAGGCATGGATGCCGGCCTTGGTGGCGAAGGCGGAGGCGCCGACATAGGGTGCCTGATGGTCGGGCGAGCGGTTGAGCAATTCGTCGAAGGTGTGGGCGAGCTTGGTGAGACCGGCGAGCTTTTCCGCGTCGATGCCGATCTCGAAACGTTCGTTATAGGCCTCCTTCAGCGCCAGCGTCGGGATCAGCGTCACCAGATTGGCGTTGCCGCAGCGCTCGCCGATGCCGTTCAGCGTGCCCTGGATCTGGCGCACGCCGGCCTCGACGGCGGCCAGCGAGTTGGCGACCGCCTGCCCCGTGTCGTTGTGGGCATGGATGCCGAGATTTGTGCCCGGCACGCCCGCGGCGATCACCGCCTTGACGATGGCCTGCACTTCCAGCGGCTGCGTGCCGCCATTGGTGTCGCAAAGCACCACCCAGCGCGCACCGGCGGCAAAGGCCGTTTTCGCGCAGGCGAGCGCATAGTCGGGATTGGCCTTGTAGCCATCGAAGAAGTGCTCGCAATCGACCATGGATTCGCGGCCGGAGGCGACCACGGCCTTGACGGACCCCTCGATGCTCTCGAGGTTCTCCTCGTTGGAACAGCCGAGCGCCACGCGCACATGGTAATCCCAGCTTTTCGCCACGAGACAGATCGCGTCGCTGCGCGAATCGAGCAGGGCCGCAAGGCCCGGATCGTTGGAGGCGGAGACGCCAGCGCGCTTCGTCATGCCGAAGGCGACGAATTTCGCGCGGCCGGTGCGTTTCTTGGCGAAGAAGGCCGTATCCGTCGGATTGGCACCGGGATAGCCGCCCTCGACATAATCGAGGCCGAACGCATCCAGCATGCCGGCAATCGCGATCTTGTCCTCGACGGAAAAGTCGATGCCGGGCGTCTGCTGGCCGTCCCGGAGCGTGGTGTCGAAAAGGTGGATACGGTCTTTTTGCATGTGTTCCCTCCCTGGGAACGATCTGTCTTACTTCTTGCCGGCGAATGTATCGGTCGCGTAAATCAGGCGGTCGAGAATGCCCGGCTCCGAATAGGCGTGGCCCGAGCCTTCGACGAGGTAAAATTCCGCTTCCGGCCAGGCCTTGTGCAGCTGCCAGGCGTATTTGGCCGGGCATGGCATGTCGTAGCGGCCGTGCACGATGACGCCGGGAATGCCAGTGAGCTTGTGCGCGTCACGCAGCAGTTGCCCCTCGTCCATCCAGCCGGCATTGACGAAGAAATGGTTTTCGATGCGGGCGAAAGCGTGGGCGAATTCGTCCTCGCCGAACTTGTCGCTCGTCGAGGGCTCCGGCAGCAGCGTGATCGTCTCGCCTTCCCACAGGCTCCAGGCGCGGGCGGCCTTGATGCGCGTCGCCTTGTCGTCGCTGGTCAGGCGGCGATGATAGGCATGCATCATCTCATGGCGCTCTTCCGTCGGAATCGGCGCGATGAAGCGCTCCCACTTGTCGGGGAACATTTCCGAGACGCCGAACTGATAATACCAGTCGAGTTCGCCCTTGGTCAGCGTGTAGATGCCGCGCACGACAAGCTCGGAAACGCGCTCCGGGTGTTTTTCCGCATAGGCGAGCGCCAGCGTCGAGCCCCAGGAGCCGCCGAAGACCAGCCACTTTTCCACGCCCGCCATCGCGCGCAGCCGCTCGATATCGGCGACGAGGTGCCAGGTCGTATTGGCTTCCAGTTCCGCATGGGGCGTGGACTTGCCGCAGCCGCGCTGATCGAACAGCATCACGTCATAAAGCGCCGGATCGAACAGGCGGCGATGGGTCGGCGCGATCGTGCCGCCCGGACCGCCGTGCAAGAACACCGCCGGCTTTGCGCCCGGCGTTCCCGAGCGCTCCCAATAGATGACGTGGCCATCGCCGACATCGAGATGGCCGGAGGCATAGGGTTCGATTTCGGGATAGAGGGTGCGCAGGGCTTCACTCATAATTTCATTCCGTGGGCAGGCCAGTTTTCGGTTTCATGATCGGGGTGCTGAAAGGAGATGATCTGCTCCTGCTGGCTGTAGTAGTTCGGATCGTCGTGGATCGGCGCGGAAAAGATCTGCTCGACCCAGGGCAGGCGCGCGCCGTAGTTCACCTGGATCTGCGGCGCCAGATCGCTGCGATCGTCGAAGGCGCCGATGGCGATCTCCAGACCGCCCGGATGTTTGTAGGTCAACGGCGTGCCGCACTGCTTGCAGAAGCCGCGCGCGATGTTGATCGAGGACTGGAAATAAGCCGGCTCGTCGCGCAGCCATTCCACCTCGCCCTTGGCCGTGACCAGCGGGCCGAAGAAGCCGCCGAACTGTTTCTGGCACATGCGGCAATGGCAGATCGACGGGCGGCCGAGCTGGCCCTTGATGCGGAAACGCACGGCGCCACACTGGCAGCCTCCGGTACGAACGGTCTCTGTCATCTTTCAGTCCCTATCTCTCAATCTTCTGGGTGGCCAATGATCGGTATCGTAATCGGGATGCTGGCGGTTCGAGTCGCGGATTGTCCGATGCCGCGCCTCGCCGCCCTCGCCTTCATTGCTTTCGTTCTCCGGCAGCTTCGGCAGTTGCTGGAAGAAGACCACGCGCGATTCGACGCCGGACTGCGCGATGGGGCGCAGATCGTCGGGATCGTCGAGCGAGCCGAGCGTCACATTGATATGACCGGCCCCGAGCGCATCGTAGAACAGCGGCGTACCGCAGGCCGGGCAGAAACCGCGCCGCACGACCTCGGAGGACTGGAACCAGCCGGGCTCGCCGCGCGTGACGGAGAATTTGTCACGCGGAGCATTGGCAAGCGGCAGGAAATAGTTGCCGGCCGCCTTCTGGCACATGCGGCAGTGGCAGAGATGCGGATCGCCGAGCGTGCCTTCGACGCGGTAGCGCACCGCGCCGCACTGGCAGCCGCCCGTATAGATGCGCGAAATGCTCATCGCTTGCGCTCCGGCGGCCAGGTGTCGGTGTCGTGATCCGGGTGCTGGTAGGACACGAGATCGGCCAGGAACGAGGCCGCATCCTGATCGGCCATCGTGTCCTCGCCCGGCAAGCCGGGGATCGTGTCCACATAGGGCAGCTTCGCCTCGATACCCCACTGGATGCGCGGCGCGATTTCGGCCGGATCGTCGAAGGCGGCAATCGTCAGCGCCACGCCATCCGGCGCCTCATAGGTCAGCGGCGTGCCGCAATCGGCACAGAAGCCGCGATAGCAGTGGTTCGACGACTGGAATCGCTTCGGCGCGCCACGCGTCCAGGTGAGCTTGGCACTACGAACCGACACCAGCGGCAGATAAAAATTGCCGCTCGCCTTCTGGCACATGCGGCAATGACAGACCGACGCATCGCCCAGCGCGCCTTCGACCTGAAAGCGCATGGCGCCGCACTGGCATCCGCCGGTGTAGAACGGTGTGCTCATGGCTGCGCCTGCAGCCAGTTTTCGACCTTGAGGCCCTCGACGCGGGAGAATTCTCTGACATTGGCGGTGACGAGCGTCAGGTCGAGCGACAGGGCGTGGGCGGCGATGAAGAGGTCGGTATAGCCGATAGGCTGTCCCTTGCGTTCAAGTGCATCGCGCGTTTGCGCATAGGCAAAGGAAACAGGCGGATCGTAGGGAAGGATTGTGATCTCCTCCAGAACGGCCTCGACACGACGAGCCAGAGAAACAGCGCCCTTTTTCCTCAAGCCGTAACGCAATTCCGAAACGACGATGGCGCTGGTGCAGAGTTCGTCCGTCGGCACCGCGGTCGCCCGGCCGGCGGCCGCACCTTCGGGATTTCGAACCATGTCCGAAATCACGTTTGTATCGAGCATGTAGCGGAAAGCGGTCACAGATCGACGTCCTCCGGAGGCGGCGTCGTTTCGTCGAGTTCCGGAAAGTCGCCTTCCCAGGGTTCGAAGGTTGCAAGCAGGGCAGCCAGTCCCATTTTTCTGGGCTTCGGCTCAAGGATGAGACGGTCGCCCTCCTTGCGCATGACGGCTTCGTTTCCCGGGAGTTCGAACTCGACGGGAATACGAACGGCCTGATTGCGGCCGTTGCGGAAAAGTTTAACCTCCCGCTCCTGCGCTGCTTCAGGCATTTCCTGCGGTCTTGCACTCATAGCGACCTCCATCGATCACGGCATATGCCCAAGCATAGGCCTTCAACGAACTCCAGACAACCTCACCGCTTCACCTCCCACGTCGTCACGCGCTCACCCGTCGCCGGATCCTTGCCGTCCTTGAGCTGGATGCCCTTGGCGGCGAGGTCGTCGCGCAATTTGTCGGCCTCGGCGAAGTTCTTCGCCTTCAGCATTTCCAGACGCAACTGGATGAGGCTTTCGATGCTGTCTTCCAGCGCCTTGGAAACCTCGGCCTTCTTCGGCAGGACGCCGAGCAGTTCGGCGCTGGCGGCAAAGACCGGCAGCATCAGCGGGTCGCTGTTGGCGCATTGGGCAAGCGCGTGCAGCGCCTGCACGGCGGCGACCGTGTTGAGGTCGTCGTAGAGCGGCGTGAGCACGGTTTGGTCCACGCGGCCTTCGGCCGGATTGCCGCCGGCCGGCCATTTGGCGATGAGGCGTTCGGCCTCCTCCAGGCGCTTGACGGAGAAATCGATCGGTTCGCGGTAATGCGTCATCAGCATGGCAAGGCGTAGCACTTCGCCCGGCCATTTGCGGCCGCCGAATTTCTCCTCGTGCAGCAGCTCGGCGATCGTGAAGAAATTGCCCTCTGACTTCGACATCTTGCGGCCTTCGACCTGCAGGAAGCCGTTGTGCATCCAGACATTCGACATGACCTTGGTGCCGTGAGCGCAGCGCGACTGTGCGATCTCGTTCTCATGATGCGGGAAGATCAGGTCGAGGCCGCCGCCGTGGATGTCGAAGGTCTCGCCGAGATAGGCGGCCGACATGGCCGAGCACTCGATATGCCAGCCCGGACGGCCGCGGCCCCAGGGGCTGTCCCAGCCCGGCTCTTCGGGCGAGGACAGCTTCCACAGCACGAAATCGCCGGGGTTCTTCTTGTGCGCATCGACGGCGATGCGGGCGCCGGCCTGCTGCTCGTCGAGCGGACGCTTGGAAAGATCGCCATAATCGGCCATCGACTGGGTGTCGAACAGCACCTCACCGCCCGCCTGATAGGCATGGCCGCGTTCGATCAGACGCTCGATCAGCGTGATCATGTCGACCTTGCCATCATCACGCGGCTGCACGAATTCGGTGGCGCGCGGCTCATGCGTCGGCTGCATGGCGCCGAGTGCGACGATATCGGCATGGAACTGGTTGGCCGTCTTCTCCGTCACGCGGCGGATCGCCTCATTGAGCGAAAGCGTGCCGTTCGCGATCTCCGTGCCGAAATCGCGCAGCGCCCGCGCATTGATCTTGTCGTCGACGTCGGTGATGTTGCGCGCATAGGTGACGTGGTTTTCGCCATAGACATGGCGCAGCAGGCGAAACAGAACGTCGAAGACGATGATCGGGCGCGCATTGCCGATATGGGCGAAGTCATAGACCGTCGGGCCGCAGACATACATGCGCACATTGTCGGGATCGATGGGTTCTAAAGCCCCCTTCGAGCGCGTGAGCGTGTTGTACAGCGACAGGACCGGCTTTTCGGCCATGGAAGTCTCCCCAAAATGCAAAAACCCGGCTGGCCGGGTCGTTTGTCATCCAGGGATTTTGGGGGACGAAAACGGCCGGGCCAGCGCGTGCGCTAGCGAATAATGCTCCGGCGAATGCAGAGTACCGTTTTCATGGCACGCTTTATCGCGCTCCCCGCTCGTCCGGTCAAGCGGGCGAACGCCCTTCCCGACGAAAATCCTTGGCCTCGTGCCCTGTTACCGCGGTGACACGGCTGTCCCCTGCGCCATGAGAAAAAGGGGCATCGAAGCGGTCGAAACCGCCGCACACCAAGGGGAACCACGATGCGCAACACCAGATACGAGGACTGCGAAGACCAGGACAATCGCCCGCACCCCGACAAGGCCGGTTGCGATAACCCCTTCGGCCTGCGGGCCATCATCGCCGCCTTCCTGCAAACCAGAATACGCCAGACGCCGCCCAAGTGATGTTACAACGGTCACAATTCTTGACCGGGTAAACCCGCCTTTTTCGCGCTTTGCCGCAGAGCGATCAAAGTTTGAGCAGAATTTAGCCGAAAGGGCTTTCTAAACGCATAGCTCATTGGGGGTAGCAACCGGGGGATTCGGGGCTGCCTGATGAGCAAGACTTCAGGAGAATGAGAATGTCGACTGCCAAGAAACACCCGACGCAAAAGCCCGCCGCCGTTGCCAACGAAAACCTTCAGGCGCGCTACAAGCCGATCGGCCTGCGCGCCGTCGTTGCCGCAACCCAGTGCAAGCCGGAAGCGAAGGTCGAAAAGCCGCGCCGCGAACGCGATATTCCGGCCGTGCTCCAGTCGCTCTACGACTGAGAAAATTAGAACAGCGACAACTGGTCGGAAGATGGGGGCGCGTCGGCGCCCTTTGTCTTTTTCGGCGTCGATTCGGCCTGCTCCTCGACAGGTTCGAGGATGTCGGCGCCCATATTGGCGACCTTGTTGACCTTGTCGGATACCGGGATCGCCTCAAAGAACCCTTCGTCGATCGGCTTCATCAGATCGACGACGTCGCGCGGCTCCTGCGTCTTGCAGTCCAGCCAACGCGAAAAATCCTCCTGCCGGATGACGACAGGCATTCGGTCGTGGATGCGCGAAATGTCGGCATTGGCTTTCGTCGTCAGGATCGCGCCGGTATCGACCTCCGAACCGTCAGCTGAGGACCACGTTTCCATCAGGCCGGCAAAGGCGACGATCTCGCCTTTCTTCGGACGAATGAAATAGGCCTGCGCCTTCTCGCTTTTGTCTTCCGGCCGCCGCCATTCGAAAAAGCCGGAGGCCGGCACGAGGATGCGGCGGTGGCGCATGGCGGCGCGGAACGAGGCCTTCTCGATGGCCGTCTCCGAGCGCGCATTGATCAGCAGCGGAAAATCGCGCGGGTCCTTCACCCAGCCGGGCATGAAGCCCCAGCGCACCAGCATGGCCCTGCGCTCCGGCAGGTTGCTGCCGGGCTCCTGCTTTTCGCCGGCAATGACGACGAGGATCGGCTGCGTGGGCGCGATATTGTAACGCGCTGGCGTATCCTCGATATCAAGGACATCGAGAAACGCCTTCATCAGGTCCGTCCTGGCCAACAATGCATAGCGTCCACACATGGCGCCGTCATCGCACTTTGCCTATAAGGGGTCAATGAAGCGCGAGAACACCTGAGAACGATGAAGACGTCGAAGAAGCCCCAGCCCGCCTCCTCCGCCATCATCGAACGCGACGGGCGCTACCTGCTCGTGCTGCGCACCAAGCCGCCGTCGGACGCCATGTATGCCTTTCCGGGCGGACGCGGCGAGGAAGGCGAGACGCCGGCCGAGACGGCACTGCGCGAACTCTTCGAGGAAACCGGCATCCAGGCCGAAAAACCAATGCTTTTCGCGACCTACGACCTGCCCGGCCGCGAGGATGGCCCCGGCAGCCCCTCCTTCTTCCTGTCGGTTTTCAAGGTCAAGGCGGATGCTTCGGCGGTTGCCGTCGCCGCCGACGATGCCGCAAGCGTCGGCTGGTACACCGCAGACGAGATCGCCAGAATGCCGGCACCGGACAGCGTGCGCGAATGCATCGCGCGGCTGGAAGCCGAGCGGGCGAGGTTTTTGGCATGAAAGTGATTCGCGCCGCACTTCTCATCGGCCTTACTCTCGCCGCCCCAGCCTTCGGCCAGAAGGCCACTGGCGACAAGGCGAAGGAAACGCCGCCGGCTGCCACAATTGAAGAAAAGCCGGCGCCCTATGACGAGCGGCTGGAGCGTCTTTCGGAGATTTTGGGGGCCGTGCATTACCTGCGAAACCTCTGCGCCGACAAGCCGGAAGACAACTGGCGGGCCTCGATGCAGCAGCTCATTCAGCTCGAAGCAGGCAAGGAACCCGGGCGGCAGGAGAAGCTGACGGCGGCCTTCAACCGGGGATATCGCTCGTTTGCCGCCATCTATACCGCTTGCACCGACTCGGCTGTTGTCGCAGAAGAGAGATACCGTAACGAAGGTGCAACACTTGCCACGGAAATTACCGCAAGGTTTGGAAATTAGCGGTTAATTAACCTCTTTTCTCATGACCCAGTGCCGTTTTGGGAAAAGGCTGCTAAGGTCGTTAACAGTGCAGTAAGAACTGAATGCCGCGTATGGACCGTTCAATGGAACCTAGCCTCAACGATATCGACGAGATGATCGTGCACGAGAAGATGCAGGCCGCTCTGGAATACCAGAACGAAGCCTGGGCTGACGGCATGGCTGATGGCATCGAGCTCGAAATCATCGCCGACGCTGCCATTGCGCTTGCGTTGCGCGAAACGATCCGCGTTCACGGCGAAAAGGGCGCAGAGGCGATGCTTGATTCGCTGCGCGAGCGTCTGCTGGCTGGAGAGTTCTCCCCCGAGCGCATCCTGCAATAGGCAATTCCGCCACAGTGCGCAGCTATGCTGCGTGCGGAATTGCGTTCAAAATGCTCCAGGCTGGAAAGACATAGGTCATGCAGACGTCCGCTGACGGCAAAAAGCTGTTTCGCAGCAGCCTTATCGTATTGTCGGTGCTTGCAGGGACGACGGCGCTAGTCGTGCCCGTGCGCCCCGCTTTCGCGCTGAGCGAGTTGAAGCATCAGCCGGGCGAGACGCCGCAAAAGCCGGCGGAAGAGGCCGACAAGGCAGCCCCAGTCGAGAAGAACGAGGACGCCTCCCCGCTCGAACTGCCGATACCCGATCCGCTGATTCGCAAGGGCGAGACCGTGACCGAGCCGGCCGGCGAAGAGCCCGCCGTCACCGACGACAAGGCGGACGAGCCGCAGACGCCCGTCGAGGTGCTCTACGACATCAACAAGGCGCCGGAAGCCGTGCGTCGCATGCGCCAACTCATCGTCGAGGCTGCCGCCTCCGGCGATATAGAGCGCTTGCGCCCGCTGCTCGGCAAGGGTGTCACGGAAACCCAGGTCTCCATTGTCGAAAGCGACGAAGGCCCGGTCGAGACGCTGAAGGGCCAATCCGGCGACAGCGACGGCATCGAGGTGCTGGCCATCCTGCTCGACGTGCTGGCAACCGGCTTCGTGCATGTCGGCCAGGGCACGCCCGACGAGATGTATGTCTGGCCCTATTTCGCCGAAAAGCCGCTGGCCAGCCTCACGCCGCCGGAAAAGGTCGAGTTGCTGCGCATCGTGACAGCCGGCGACTTCTCCGACATGCAGGAATTCGGCAGCTACAATTTCTACCGCGTCGGCATCACGCCGGACGGACAGTGGAAATTCTTCGTCACCGGCGATTGAGCAGATCCAAACAGACGGTTTCCCCGACCTTGCGAAAGCGCGTCCAGCGTTCTACCTCTGTTTCAAGGGCGTGCTGATGCGCCAAAGCGCCGGCGGATACCGTCGGCCTGTTAAAATCTGGATCGAAACATGCCTTCCGTCACGCTTTCCGGCCGCGCTTTTCTCCGCCTTTCCGGCAAGGATGCCGAGCCCTTCCTGCAATCGCTGATCACCACCGACCTGCCCTCGCTGCCCGACGGCGAGATCCGGCCGGGCGCGCTTTTGACGCCGCAGGGCAAGATCTTCTTCGATTTCCTGATCCGTCGCGATGGTGCGGAGGCTTTCCTCATCGAAACGACCGAGGATCAGCGCGATGCGCTCCTCAAGCGGCTGACCATGTACAAGCTGCGCGCCGCCGTCGATCTCGCCGTGGTCGAAGGCAACGAGGCGACCGTCTCCTGGGACGATGCGGAGGCCGATGGCGCGCGCGACGCCCGCTTCGCCAAGGCCGGGCTCGACGTCTCGCGCCGTCAGGGCGCCGGCGGGAGCGACCACCCCGCAATCTACGATGCGCTGCGCATCGCCGCAGGCCTGCCGGAAGCCGGACGCGATTATCCGCTGTCCGATGCCTTCCCGCATGACGCGCTGCTGGATTTGAGCGGCGGACTTTCCTTCCGCAAGGGATGTTATGTCGGGCAAGAGGTCGTCTCCCGCATGCAGCATCGTGGCACCGCCCGGCGTCGTCCCGTCATCGTCACGGGGGAAAGCACGCTGCCCGCCAGCGGCACGGAGCTGATGGCCGGCGGCAAGCCGATCGGCACGCTCGGCAGCGTCTCGGGCACACAGGGCCTCGCCATCGTGCGCATCGACCGTGCAGCGGATGCCATGCAGGCCGGCACACCGATCACCGCCGACGGCATCGCCGTGACCGTCGCCCTGCCCGCCTGGACCGGCCTTGCCTTCCCTAAAGAGGCCTCCGAGGTTCCGGCGGAATGAGCGGTGCGGCCCGCGCCAAGACAGAGCCCCGCGCCTGGCAGCGCATGCTGTCCGGCCGCCGCCTCGATCTGCTCAACCCCTCGCCGCTCGATATCGAACTCTCCGACATCGCCCACGGCCTTGCCCGCGTCGCCCGCTGGAATGGCCAGACGAACGGCGAGCACGCCTTTTCGGTGGCCCAGCACTCCCTCATCGTCGAGGCGATCTTCCGCCGGCAGAACCGTTGCAATGCGGACGAATGCCTGATCGCGCTGCTGCACGATGCACCGGAATATGTGATCGGCGACATGATCTCACCCTTCAAGGCGGTGGTTGGCGGTGGCTACAAGACGGTGGAAAAGCGGCTGGAGACCGCCGTGCACCTGCGCTTCGGCCTGCCGCCCTCGATGCCCACGACGCTGAAGGCGAAGATCAAGAAGGCCGATCAGGTCGCGGCCTTCTTCGAGGCAACGGAGCTCGCCGGCTTCTCCCATGCCGAAGCCGTCAAATTCTTCGGCGCGCCGCGCGGCATCACGCTCGACATGATCGACATCTCCCCCGTGCCAACGGCTGAGGCACAGCGGCGCTTCGCCGAACGTTTCGAAACGCTGGAGCGCGAGCGCGCCACCCTCAAGGCGATGGTGTGATCATGGGCACGATCGTCGTCGCACCGCTGGGAAAAATCGCGGAACTCGCCATCCGGCACCGCTGTCGCGAGATGCTGAGCCTCGTCGCGCCGAAGCAGAATTTCCATCGCCCCGCCGTCATCGACGCCGGGCGCCATCTCATCGTCGGCGTCAACGACATCGCCTTTGCCGGCACGGGCAATCTCGTCGCGCCCGGCGAGGAGCATGTCGCAGCCATCGTGAATTTCGCGCGCGGCTGGGACCGGCAGACGCCGCTTCTCGTGCATTGCATGATGGGCGTCTCCCGCTCCCCCGCCGCCGCGCTCATCGCTGCACTTGCAGTGGAACCCGGTCAGGACGAACACGATCTGGCGCAGCGCCTGCGGAAGGCCTCCGTGCAGGCGACGCCGAATGCACGGCTCATCGAGATCGGCGATCATGTGCTGGGCCGCGGCGGCCGTCTCGCCGCCGCGGTGAAGGCTATCGGCCGCGGGGCGGATTATGTAGGCGACAGCCCGTTTTCTTTTTCCGCCAGTCCGGTGCAACCATGACGGAACAGCGCGCCCGCCCCCCGGTCGAAATCGGCCTGAATGCGGCGGTGGTCGCGATCTCGGGCCGCAGCCCCTGCATTCTCGCGATCGGCGGCCATGCCGGAGAGCGTGATGCCCTGCCCTTCGGCCCGTTCGACCCGCAACAGCACCGCACCTTCGAAACGAGCCTGCGCGCCAGCGTGGAGGCGCAGACGGCGTTGAAGCTCGGTTATATCGAGCAGCTCTACACCTTCGGCGATCGCGGCCGGCAGAAGCTGCCGGACGAGGCCGGCACGCACATGGTGTCCGTCGGTTATCTCGCGCTGACCCGCACCGACGCCGAGGCCAATGAACGGCTGGCGCAAGCCGGTGCGGCCTGGCGCGACTGGTACACCTATCTGCCCTGGGAGGACTGGCGGCAAGGCCGTCCGCCGGTGATCGACCAACTCATCATCCCCGCCTTGAAGACATGGGCGGGCGATGTGATGCGCGAAGAGCGTCTCAACACGACGCCGTTGCCGCTGACCCGCATCCGCCTCGCCTTCGGTCTCGACGATTTCCCCTGGGACGAGGAACGTGTTCTGGAGCGCTACGAACTGCTCTACGAAGCCGGCCTCGCCGAAGAGGCCGTCACGGACGGGCGCACCCGCCCCTGCACGTCGTCACCCGGCATCGCCATGCGGCACGATCACCGCCGCATCGTCGCGACCGCCATGGCGCGCCTGCGCGGCAAGCTCAAATACCGCCCCGTCATCTTCGAGCTGATGGCGCCGGAATTCACGCTCACAGAATTGCAGGCGACCGTCGAGGCGATTTCCGGCCGGCACCTGCACAAGCAGAATTTTCGGCGGCTGGTCGAGGGCGCCGAACTCGTCGAGCCGACCGGCGGCTCCACCGCCGCGACCGGCGGGCGCCCCGCCGCCCTGTTCCGCTTCCGCCGCCGTATTCTGGAGGAGCGTCCGGCCCCCGGCCTCAAGGTCGGAACAAGATAACCGGAACTTCTCCGGCGCCCTGCCATTCCCCACCGACGTCAACAGATGGGGAAAGGATCCATGGAACAACAAGCCACCGATATCATCGTCGCCTCGCGCGCAGCCGTTACGCAGGCAAGCGCGCTCGCCGTGCAATATTCCTTTTCCATCCTCGGCGCGCTCCTGCTGCTTGTGCTCGGCTGGTTTCTGTCGCGGCTGCTGCACCGCTGGGCCCTGTCAGGCCTGTCGCATGTGCGCGGCATCGACATGACGCTGGCGCATTTCTTCGCCAACATCCTGCGCTATGCCGTGCTGGTGCTCGTCTTCGTGACGGTGCTCGGCCAATTCGGCGTGCAGACCGCCTCGATCATCGCCGCCCTCGGCGCCGCCGGCCTGGCCATCGGCCTTGCGCTTCAGGGCACGCTGCAGAACATTGCTGCCGGCATCATGCTGCTCGTGCTGCGGCCCTTCCGCGTCGGCGAATATATCGAGACGAAGGATGTGACCGGCACGATCACCGAGGTCGGCCTGTTTGCCACGGAACTGCGGACAAGCGACGGACTCTATCGCCTTGCGCCGAATTCGACGCTCTGGAACACGCCGGTCACCAATTACAGCCGCGAGCGCACCCGCAAGCACGACCTACAGGTCATGGTGCCCGACAGCAGGGATATCGATGACGAGATAGACCGCCTGCTGGATATCGCCCGCGAGGACCCGACCATCGAATCCGTGCCCGCGCCGCAGGTCTTCGTCGACAGTCTCGGCGACAGTTCGGCCACGCTGACGCTGCGCTACTGGGTCTCCACCCCGCAATGGTTCAAGACGACGCGCGATATGAACCGGCGTGTGCGCATCGCCTTCGGCCAGAAGCCGGCCGAGCCGGAGCCGGAAGCGACCCCGGCCGAATAGGCCTTACTTGATCACGGCGCAGGCGATGCGATCGCCGGCGCCGCCGGCCGGGTCGGTGCGATAATCGTCCGATCCGGCATGAACGATCAGCGCGCGCCCGCGAATGCCGCGCTCGGCATCGTCGAGACGGACCATCGTCGAATAGATCTGCGCCCGCAGCACCCCATCATCCGCCACATATTGGTTCGGCA
>NZ_JBLZPK010000077.1:35616-46634 GCF_049199905.1 Shinella sp. M27 | reverse complement strand
CCTGACGGGAGAGCTGCGAGAGCGCGATGATCGGCACGTTCAGCTCCTTGCCGAGCGCCTTCAGGCCCGTGGTGATCTGGGTAATTTCCTGCACGCGGTTGTCGCTGGATTTGCCCGAGCCGGTCATCAGCTGGATATAGTCCACCACGAGGCAATCGAGACCGCGCTGACGCTTGAGACGGCGCGCACGGGCGGAAAGCTGGGCAATCGAGATACCACCGGTCTGGTCGATATAGAGCGGCACCTTCTGCATCATCTGCGAGCAGGCGACGAGCTTTTCGAAATCGGCCTCCGAAATGTCGCCGCGGCGGATTTTGGACGACGACACTTCCGTTTGCTCGGAGATGATACGGGTGGCGAGCTGTTCGGAGGACATTTCGAGCGAGTAGAAACCGACGACGCCGCCGTTCTTCGCCTTGTACGAGCCGTCCGCCTGAATTTCGGGCTCGTAGGCGGCGGCGATGTTGTAGGCGATGTTGGTGGCAAGCGAGGTCTTGCCCATGCCCGGACGTCCCGCAAGCACGATCAAGTCGGAGCGCTGAAGACCGCCCATGCGGCCGTCGAGCGAGTGAATGCCGGTGGAAATGCCCGACAGCGAGCCGTCGCGCTCGAAGGCCTGGCCGGCCATGTCGATAGCGAGCGCCACCGCATCGTTGAACGACTGGAAACCGCCGTCGTAGCGGCCGGTTTCGGCCAGTTCGAACAGGCGGCGCTCGGCATCCTCGATCTGGGTCTGCGGCGGCATGTCGAGCGGCGCGTCATAGGCGATGTTGACCATGTCCTCGCCGATATTGATCAGCGAGCGGCGCAGCGCGAGATCGTAGATGGCGCGGCCATAGTCTTCCGCGTTGATGATCGTCACGGCTTCGGCGGCAAGGCGCGCGAGATATTGCGGGATCGTGAGATCGCCGACCTTGCTGTCCGACGGCAGATGCGTCTTCAGCGTGATCGTGGTGGCGATCTTGCCCATGCGGATCGTGTCGCCGGCGAGTTCATAGATCTTGCGGTGCAGCGGCTCGTTGAAGTGGATCGGCTTCAAGAAGTCCGAGACGCGGTAATAGGCGTCGTTGTTGACGAGGATGGCGCCGAGCAGGGCCTGTTCGGCTTCGACGTTGTTCGGTGCCTCGCGGTGGTGCAGCTCCGCATTCTCGCGACCGGCCTGGTTGAGCTTGCGCACGGCATCGTTCATCGTCCCGAATCTCCCCGTCTCTGTTTTCGAAGGTCGCTGGTTTGGTTGCTTTGCCGTCAGGGGTCAAGCGCTTCCGGCCCGGCTCCTCCGTTAGACCCAATGTTAGACTTTTCCACAGGCGGCGCGAAGACGGCAAGCCCGGATTCATCCGGGCTTACAGGCTTTCGATTGACTCAGGCGCCGAATCTCAAAGCGACGCCTCCTGCGGGAACTGGCGTGCGCCCCGCCGGTCGCCCTTCGGATTGCCCTCATGGGCCTTCAGGCAATCCTCGCCACGGCCGATATAGCCGCGTGTCAGCGGTGTGGCCTCCTGGTCATGGGCGAGCTGGAGCTGGAAGACGACGAGGTTCTGCCAGCGGAAGGCGCTTTCGGACGCCGCGAGATAGAATTCCCAGATGCGGCAGAATTTCTCGTCGTAGAGCGCCTTGGCCTCGTCCCGCTTTGCCATGAAGCGCTGTCGCCAGTGACGCAGCGTCTCGGCATAGTGGAGTCTGAGGATTTCCACATCCGTTACCGCAAGTCCGCTCTTTTCCACAGCCTGCATCACTTCCGAAAGGGCAGGGATGTAGCCGCCCGGAAAGATGTATTTCTCGATGAACGGGTTGTTGGCGGAAGGGCGATCCGTGCGGCCGATCGTGTGCAGCAGCATCACGCCGTCGCGTTTCAGCAGCGAAGCGCTCTTCTTGAAGAAGGTGAGGTAATTCGGCCGGCCGACATGTTCGAACATGCCAACGGAGACGATGCGATCGAAGGGGCCTTCGGTGTTGCGATAGTCCTGCAGCAGGAATTTCACCTCCTCGGTCAGCCCCGCATCTCGGGCTCGGCTTTCGGACAGCGTATGCTGCTCGTCCGACAGTGTCACGCCCGTCACCTTCGCGCCGAGCTGGCGGGCGAGGTAGAGCGCCATGCCGCCCCAGCCGCTGCCAATATCGAGCACGCTCTGGCCCGGCCTGTTAATGTTGAGCTTGGCGGCAATGTGCCGTTTCTTGGCAAGCTGGGCATCATCTAGCGTCTGGTCGGGATGCTCGAAATAGGCGCAGGAATATTGCCGGTCCCGGTCGAGGAACAGATCGTAGAGCGCGCCGGTCAGGTCATAGTGGTGCTGCACGTTGCGGCGGGAGCGCACCACGCTGTTCTTTTCCCGCACCCAGCGGAAGACATAGCGCACGCGCTCCAGCAGGCGGTTCCAGCGGGTGTCGTAGTATTTGAAATCGGGATTGCCCGTGAAGACGGTTTTCAAGAGGCCGTACATGTCGCCTTCGACGATGTCGATATCGCCGGTGCCATAGTGATGGCCGAGATAGTAAGCGGGGTCGATGGCGATGCCCCACACGGCTTTGCGCGTATTGAGACGCATATGAATGGGATTGCCGGTGCCGTCGCCGAAGGTCTGGCTGCTGCCGTCAGGATAGGTGATCTTCAGGTTGCCGGTCTCGACGAGGCGGGAAACCAATGTCTGCACAATGAATTTCATTCGCTAAACTCCGTCACGCTTAAAAATCTGGCGGAAACGGGTCTGGTCGGAAACCGGCCTGAAAGCGGCCCAACCGCCAATCCAGTCTAACGAGATATAAATATTGATGCGAAAAGCGGGATTTCAAGCCGTGCTTTTTGGCCCTCCAAACGAAAACGGGCCGGCAAAAGCCGGCCCGTTCCGTAACCATCCGACAAAGCGGATATTATGCGTCTTCTTCTTCGACGCCGTCGGCTTCCGGGTCGAAGAAGTCGGCAGCCGTCAGCGCGTCTTCGTCAACGCCATAGATGGCGTCGGCCGAGGTCAGGCTTTCGCCCTTCGACTGGCGCTCGGCTTCTTCAGCCGAACGGGCAACGTTGACTTCGACCGAGATTTCGACTTCGGCATGCAGGTGCAGCACGACCTTGTGCAGGCCGATTGCCTTGATCGGGGTGTTCAGCTCGACCTGGTTGCGGCCGACGTTGAAGCCTTCGGCAGCCAGCGCCTCGATGACGTCGCGGGCAGCGACCGAGCCGTACAGCTGGCCGGTTTCGCCAGCCGAGCGGACGATGACGAAGGCCTTGCCGTCGAGCTTTTCGGCAACGGCCTGGGCCTCGGACTTGCGCTCAAGGTTACGGGCTTCGAGCGTCGAACGCTCGGCTTCGAAACGCTTCTTGTTGGCTTCGTTGGCGCGCAGCGCCTTGCCGAGCGGCAGCAGGTAGTTACGGGCAAAGCCGTCGCGAACCTTGACGGTTTCGCCCATCTGGCCGAGCTTGGCGATGCGTTCGAGAAGAATGACGTCCATTTTTGAGTTCCTTTCGTTGAGTCTCAGATGTTCTGGTTTTTCTTTTCCGCCGGGCCTGCGGGCGTCAGCGCGATGGCGCGCCGCGTGTCCATCAGTCCCATGAGGAGGATGACGAAGACCGGTATCGTGAAGAGCAATACCGAGATGTAGGCGAACCACAGGGCCATCAGCCGCCACGGCTTGCCGCGCGTCCTGAAATGCAGGCTCGCGAAGCCGGCGAGCACGAAACCGGCCCCGAAGGTGCCGCAGACGAGCGCGCCGATGATCGCCGGAACGCCGCCCATGAAGGACAACACGAGACCGGCGAGGAAGAAGAAGATCGCATTGCGATGCATGCGCAGCGTCGAGGGCATGTCCTCGCGCGGGCGAAGACCCTTGCCGGAGATGCGCACGATGAAGGTCGCGATGTAATAGGCTGCAAACAGCAGGAACACCCAGAGCGCGCCCTGCACGAGCGGCAGTGCCAGCGAGAACACGGTCTTCAGCTGGGCGATGGCAGCGGCATCGGGATTGTAGAGCGGCTCCTGCGCCTTCAAGGTCTCGATGACGATGTCGACGAGCTTGCCCGCCATTTCGTCATTGTAGCCGACGATCGCGCCGACCGCGATCATGCCGAGCGTCACCATGATGGCGAGATGGGCGAGGATGTTGGACAGCGGATACCAGGCGAGCGCATTTTCCGGGCCGCCGAGTTCGGAAGCCGGGCGGGCAAGATTGGCCAGGTTGGAGAGCCAGCCGGCCGGGATCAGCGTGATGAGCACGATCAGCGCGGCGAAATTCGACGAGACAAGGGCGGACGCGGTGATGCCGCCGGCGACGACGGCGATGAAGGCGCTGGCATTGCCCCAGCCGAGGCCGGCAATCAGGATGGGAAGCGCGGACGCGGCGTAAAGCACGATAGCGAACGACGACTGCGCATTCGCGCTCAGCGACAGCAGAGCGGCGGTCACACCGGCAACGAGGCCGGTCGCAATCGAGGTTGGCGTCAGGGTCTTCACTGTTCGCTGTCCTGTCTGGTCAGACAGTTAGAGGAGGTTCCTGAGAGATTGATTCAGGACTGTCTCCCCAACATGGGGTTTGGCTTCGAAAAGCCGGCGGTTCCGATCCGCGCCCAACGCGGAAGGGAAATGGGGAAGGCGGCAAGCCGTCTTCCCCCAAGTCAATGCCCGCGATCTGACGTCGAGTCAGGCCGCAGAGTCAGCAGCTTACGCTACGACGTAGGGCAGCAGGCCGAGGAAGCGGGCGCGCTTGATCGCCTTGGCGAGTTCGCGCTGCTTCTTCTGGGAAACGGCCGTGATGCGGGAAGGAACGATCTTGCCGCGCTCGGAAATGTAGCGCGACAGAAGACGGACGTCCTTGTAGTCGATCTTCGGAGCGTTTGCGCCCGAGAAGGGGCAGGTCTTGCGGCGGCGGTGGAACGGACGGCGTGCCGGAGCGGAAGAAACATCAGCCATATCTATAATCTCCTTCTGCTTCTATTACGCGCGGTCTTCGCGGGCCGGACGGTCGCCACGCGGCGGGCGGTCGCCGAAGTCGCGGCGCGGACGGTCGCCGAAATCGCGGCGCGGGCCACGGTCGTCGCCTTCGCGGCGCGGACGGTCGTCGCGGTCACGCTTCTGCATCATGGCCGACGGGCCTTCTTCGTGCGCTTCGACAGCGATGGTCATGTAACGAAGGATGTCTTCGTTGATGCGCATCTGGCGCTCGACTTCGTGGATGGCCGCCGCCGGAGCGTCGATGTCCATCAGCGCATAGTGAGCCTTGCGGTTCTTCTTGATGCGGTAGGTGAGGGACTTGAGGCCCCAGTTCTCGACGCGGCCAACCTTGCCGCCGAACGATTCGATAACGCCCTTGTACTGTTCGACGAGAGCGTCGACCTGCTGGGCGGACACATCCTGGCGGGCCAGGAATACGTGTTCATAAAGAGCCATGTGGCTTTGCCTTTCTTGCGTTTACACCCGAAACCGGCGCCAAGCCTCAACGACAGTTCTCAAAGGCGCGAGGCCGAAAGCAAGAAAAGCGTTAATCCAGACGGTCGAGAGCGGAGACACGGGAGGCTGGAACCCTTGGCTCCAAACGGCCATCCTGTTCGGATCGCCGGCCCTCCGTTCAGCCACCAGCCGATTGACCGGGTGTGTTGAACAGCGCGCTTATACGGATTTTTCGCTACAACGCAAGGCCTGCGGCCAGAAAGCCTGGTGTTCCGTTTCGGGAACGGCTTGGAACCAAATGGAATGTCCTGCGTTTTCCTGTCGATCATACCAAATGGCCAACCAGATGGAGTAACCGACATGCAGGACCCAAACCTCGTCAATCGTCCCCCGGAAGATCTGGTGACGCGTCCGGTCGATGACCGCGGCCCGACCGTCGTCAATGCCAGCAATGGCGGCAGCGGTACCGGCGGCTGGGCCGTCGCAGTCATTCTCGCCGTTCTCGTGGCGGTGGGCATCTTCTATTTCGTCGGCAGCGGCACACCGGGTGACGGCGTCGATCCGAATGCCAACACCTCGGCCATCACGACGCAGGAGACGGCTCCGGCCGGCGGCACTGCAACGGGTGGCCAGACGGGTGGTGCCGCCGGCACGCAGACGCTGGACACCCGGCCGAGCGGCGGCCAGCAGCCGGCCGAAGGTGGTGGCGCAACCACCACGACGCCGTAACATCACCCGCAAGGGGCATAAGACAAGACCCGCCGGAAACGGCGGGTCTTTCGATTCCGGTTTTAAATGGGCGCCGGATAGAGCCGATGGATACGGCGGATGCCGTTCATGACGTCGGCCGAAAGCGTCAGGTCCTTGGCCGCGATGTTGGTCTTCAACTGCTCCATCGACGTTGCGCCGATGATGACCGAGGCCATGAAGGGCCGCGTCAGGCAGAAGGCCAGCGCCATCTGGGCGGGGTCGATGCCGTTTTCCTTTGCAAGCTCCACATAGGCCCTCACGGCCGGCTCCTGCAGCGGCTGGTAACGCCCGCCGAGATCGCCGTTCTTCGTCATGCGCGATCCCTCGGGCTTGGCGCCGTCGAGATATTTGCCGGTGAGAAGGCCGGCGGCGAGCGGCGAATAGGCGAGCAGACCGATATCCTCGTGATGCGACAGTTCCGCAAGGTCGAGGTCGTAGGTGCGGTAGAGCAGGTTGTACTCGTTCTGGATCGACGCGACGCGCGGCAGGCCCTTCTGCTCGGCGAGCCGCAGCATGCGCATCGTGCCCCAGGCCGTGTCGTTGGAGAGGCCGAGTGCGCGCACCTTGCCGGCTTTGACGATCTCGCCGATGGTATCGAGGATTTCCTCGATTTCGGCGATGACCTTTTCGCGGTCCTGCTTGGCCGGATCGTAGCTCCAGGCATTGCGGAAATGGTAGTGCCCGCGGTTTGGCCAGTGCAGCTGGTAGAGATCGACATAATCGGTCTTGAGGCGCTGAAGACTGTCGTCGATCGCCTCCAGGATGCCCTTGCGGCTCATCGGGGCGCCGCCGCGAATATAGGGACGGCCTGGGCCGGCGACCTTGGTGGCGAGGATGACCTTGTCGCGGTTGCCGCGCGCCGTCATCCAGTTGCCGATAAAGCGTTCGGTATCGCCGTAGGTTTCCGGCGAGAGCGGCGTCGTCGGATAAAGTTCTGCGGTGTCGATGAAGTTGACGCCTTGAGAGAACGCATAGTCGAGCTGGTCTTGGGCTTCCTGCTCGCTGTTCTGCGATCCCCAGGTCATCGTGCCGAGGCAGATCTCCGACACGCTCATGCCGGTCCTGCCGAGCGGATTGTATTTCATGGGAGGGAAAATCCTTTTGTGGGAACCGCGCGAATGTAGGCGGCTTCCGGCGAAGTGCAAGACGGCGGGTGCGATTCCCTGTGCAAGGGCGGGGAAAGGACGGGTCGGGGAGGGTGCTTCCGGGCGCGATGCCTTGACTTGGCGGGCCGGAATGTGAATGGAAAAGGAAACAGAAGACGGGAGAAACCCCTATGAGCGTAGCATTCACCTTCCCCGGTCAGGGCAGCCAGGCCGTAGGCATGGGCAAGGACCTCGCCGATGCCTTCCCGGAAGCGCGTGCCGTTTTCGCCGAAGTCGACGACGCCCTCGGCCAGAAGCTTTCCGCCATCATGTTCGACGGCCCCGAGGACACGCTGACGCTGACGGCCAATGCCCAGCCGGCGCTGATGGCCGTGTCCATCGCCGTCATGCGCGTGCTCGAAGCGCGCGGCCTGTCGCTGAAGGACAAGATCTCCTACGTCGCCGGCCATTCGCTCGGCGAATATTCGGCACTTTGCGCCGCCGGCACCTTCTCGCTCGCCGATACCGCGCGGCTCCTTCGCATCCGCGGCAATGCCATGCAGTCGGCCGTTCCGGTCGGCGAGGGCGCGATGGCGGCGATCATCGGCCTGGAGCAGGCGGATGTCGAAGCCATCTGTCAGGAAGCCTCAAAGGGCGGCTCGTGCCAGATCGCCAATGACAATGGCGGCGGCCAGCTCGTCATTTCCGGCTCCAAGCCGGCCGTCGAGGTCGCAGCCCGGCTTGCGACGGAGAAGGGCGCCAAGCGTGCGCTGATGCTCTCCGTCTCCGCCCCCTTCCATTCCGCCCTGATGGCGCCTGCCGCCGACGCCATGCGCGAGGCGCTCGCCGCCGTCGAGGCCAAGGCACCGATCGTGCCCGTCGTCGCTAATGTGCGTGCCGCCCCGGTCAGCGATCCGCAGGAGATCGTCCGCCTGCTCGTCGAGCAGGTCACCGGCCAGGTCCGCTGGCGCGAGACGGTGGAATGGTTCGGCAAGAACGGCGTGACGACGCTTTACGAAGTCGGCTCCGGCAAGGTGCTGACGGGTCTGGCGCGCCGCATCGACAAGTCCGTCACCGGCATCGCTATCAACACGCCCACCGATATCGACAGTGCGCTTGCAGCACTCCTCGGCTGATCTCTTTAGATAAGGAACGCACCCATGTTTGATCTTTCCGGCCGCAAGGCACTGGTTACCGGCGCATCCGGCGGCATCGGCGAGGAGATCGCCCGCATCCTGCACGCGCAGGGCGCCATCGTCGGCCTGCACGGCACCCGCGTTGAAAAGCTCGAAACGCTCGCCAACGAATTCGGCGAACGCGTGCAGATCTTCCCGGCCAACCTCTCCGACCGCGCCGAAGTGAAAGCGCTCGGCGAGAAGGCCGAGGCCGAACTCGGCGGCGTCGACATCCTCGTCAACAATGCCGGCATCACCAAGGACGGCCTGTTCGTGCGCATGAGCGACGAGGACTGGGATTCCGTTCTGGAAGTGAACCTGACGGCGGTCTTCCGCCTGACGCGTGAGCTGACCCACCCGATGATGCGCCGCCGCTACGGCCGCATCATCAATATCACCTCGGTCGTCGGCGTCACCGGCAATCCGGGCCAGGCGAACTATTGCGCCGCCAAGGCCGGCATGATCGGCTTCACCAAGTCGCTGGCCCAGGAAATCGCGACCCGCAACGTCACGGTCAACTGCGTGGCGCCGGGCTTCATCGAAAGCGCGATGACCGGCAAGCTGAACGACAAGCAGAAGGAAGCGATCATGGGGGCCATTCCCATGAAGCGCATGGGCACCGGCACGGAAGTCGCGTCCGCCGTTGCCTATCTCGCGTCGTCGGAAGCCTCCTACATGACGGGCCAGACACTACATGTGAACGGCGGCATGGCGATGATCTAAGGTGGACGAAGTGCCCCGGCAGGTCGGCATGAATTGCATGTTGACCGCTGGAGCACCGGCCATTTTCGGACTTTGCGGCAGACTTAAACCGTGTTAATCGGGCCATGACTGTCAGCAGTCGACGGGCAAATGCCTGCGCAATCCGGCGGTATGGAACAGTATCGCCGATGCCGCATTGCCGGTTGAAGAGATTGCCGGATATGTTCTTGAGGCATATCGGGCGTGTTGAGTGCCCGGCGCTGTGAAAAGCGCCGATCAAAAACAAAGGTCGAGGAATCCGACATGAGCGACGTAGCAGAACGCGTAAAGAAAATTGTCATTGATCATCTGGGCGTTGACGCCGAAAAGGTCAGCGAAGGCGCAAGCTTTATCGATGATCTTGGCGCGGACTCGCTCGACACCGTCGAACTGGTCATGGCCTTCGAAGAAGAATTCGGCGTCGAGATCCCGGACGATGCCGCTGACTCGATCCTGACGGTCGGCGACGCCGTCAAGTTCATCGAGAAGGCCCAGGCCTGATCCATTATACCGGCGGGCTGCTCTTCGGCAGCCCGTCCCGGTCTCCGCCTGGAGACCACACCTCCTCTTGGGGCAAAACATAGAATTTTATAGGGTGGATCACGGACGATGAGGCGTGTCGTTATCACGGGTACCGGCATGGTATCCCCGCTTGGCTGTGGCACCGAAGTTACCTGGAGCCGGCTTCTTGAGGGTCGCAGTGGCGCTGCCAGGGTAACGACCTTCGAGGTCGAAGATCTTCCTGCAAAGATTGCCTGCTCGATCCCGCTCGGCGATGGCACTGACGGCACCTACAATGCCGACCAGTGGATGGAGCCGAAGGAACAGCGCAAGGTCGATCCCTTCATCACCTATGCTGTCGCTGCCGCCGATATGGCGCTCATCGATGCCGGTTGGCATCCGAAGACCGACGAAGACCAGATTGCAACCGGCGTGCTCATCGGCTCCGGCATCGGCGGCCTCGATGGTATCGTCGAAGCCGGTTATACGCTGCGCGACAAGGGCCCTCGCCGCGTTTCGCCCTTCTTCATTCCCGGTCGCCTGATCAACCTCGCCTCCGGCCAGGTCTCGATCAAGCACAAGCTGCGCGGCCCGAACCATTCCGTCGTTACCGCCTGCTCGACCGGCGCGCACGCCATCGGCGATGCCAGCCGCCTGATCGCGCTGGGGGATGCCGACGTCATGGTCGCAGGCGGTGCCGAATCCCCGATCTGCCGCATCGCGCTTGCCGGCTTCGCCGCCTGCAAGGCGCTGTCGACCGAGCGCAACGACGACCCGACCGCGGCCTCGCGCCCCTATGACCGCGACCGCGACGGTTTCGTCATGGGCGAGGGTGCCGGTATCGTCGTTCTCGAGGAGCTGGAGCACGCCAAGGCGCGCGGCGCGAAGATCTATGCCGAAGTCGTCGGCTACGGCCTGTCGGGCGACGCCTACCACATCACCGCGCCGTCGGAAGACGGCGACGGCGCCTACCGCTGCATGCAGATGGCGCTGAAGCGCGCCGGCATTCCGGCAAGCGAAATTGACTACATCAATTCGCACGGCACCTCGACCATGGCCGACACGATCGAGCTTGGCGCTGTCGAGCGCCTGATGGGCGATGCCGCGTCGCGCCTCTCGATGTCGTCGACCAAGTCGGCCATCGGCCATCTTCTCGGTGCCGCCGGTGCCGTCGAAGCCATCTTCTCGGCGCTGGCGATCCGCGACAACATCGCCCCGCCGACGCTGAACCTCGACAATCCCGCCGTCGAGACGGCGATCGACCTTGTGCCGCACAAGGCCCGCAAGCGCGAGATCAACGTGGCGCTGTCCAATTCGTTCGGCTTCGGCGGAACGAATGCCTCGCTGGTTCTCAAGCGCTACGCTTGATCCGGTCCGGGGCTTTCGCC
>NZ_JBLZPK010000077.1:12865-35464 GCF_049199905.1 Shinella sp. M27 | reverse complement strand
AAGTCCGCGAAGGAGGCGCTCCGCCCCGAACAGGTGCCCGAGCCGCCGAGCCGCCGCCGCTCGCGCAAGGCCCGCAGCCAGCTCGTCATCTTCCTGAATTTCGTCATGACCGTCATCGTCTTCGCGACGCTGGTCGGCGTGGGCGTCTTCTATTACGGCGTGAAGAGCTATGAGGAAAAAGGCCCGCTGGCGGCCAACACGAATTTCATCGTGCGCGCGGGCGCGGGTACCAACGAGATCGCCTCGAACCTCGAGCGCAACAACATCATCACCGACAGCCGAGTCTTCCGCGTGCTCTCGCGCATCTATCTTGATGGCGAGACGCTGAAGGCCGGCGAATACGAGATCAAGTCCGGCGCGACCATGCGCGAGATCGTCGAATTGCTGAAGTCGGGCAAGTCGATCCTCTACAGCGTTTCGGTTCCCGAGGGCCTGACGGTCAAGCAGGTGTTCAAGCGCCTGCAGGACGATCCGGTGCTGGAAGGCGACCTGCCGCAGGAACTGCCCGCCGAGGGCTCCCTGATGACCGATACCTACAAGTTCTCGCGCGGCACCAAGCGCGCCGACATTGTCCAGCAGATGCTGGCGGCGCAGAAGAACCTGATCGACCAGATCTGGGAGAAGCGCGACGACAAGCTGCCGGTCGCCACCCGCGAAGAGTTCGTCACGCTCGCCTCCATCGTCGAGAAGGAAACCGGCCGCGCCGACGAGCGCTCCCGCGTCGCCTCCGTCTTCATGAACCGTCTCGACAAGGGCATGCGCCTGCAATCGGACCCGACGATCATCTACGGCATCTTCGGCGGCGAGGGTAAGCCGGCTGACCGGCCGATCTATCAGTCGGACCTCGAAAAACAGACGCCCTATAACACCTATATCATCAAGGGCCTGCCGCCGACGCCGATCGCCAATCCCGGCCGAGCGGCGCTGGAGGCCGTCGCAAACCCGTCGCGCACCAGCGATTTGTATTTCGTTGCCGACGGCACGGGCGGCCACGTCTTTGCCGAGACGCTGGACGAGCACAACCAGAATGTCCGCCGCTGGCGCAAGCTGGAAGCGGAGAAGGCGGCAGCCGCTGCCAAGGAAGCGGATGGCGCAACGCCGCAGTAGTCGACATCATCTTCTAGCGGCCCCGGCACTTCCGTCCGGGGCCGTTTTGTTTCCGGGCACAAGCTTTATGTGGATCGCGGCGCGTTCGGCGCGCTTGCCCGTTTCCAACCCCGTGAAACTGCTTCACTTTGAAACTTGAAGTCGCGCGGGCTGCGCGTATCCGGCTGCCTCCCGTTCCGGTGAGGCGCCACAGGAGGCTGACATGACATTGCAATCGATGACCGGCTTTTCGCGGGTCGAGGGAACCAGCGGGCGCACCCGCTGGGCCTGGGAGTTCCGTTCGGTGAACGGCAAGGGGCTGGACCTGCGCCTTCGCCTGCCACCCGGCCTCGAAGCGCTGGAGGCAGATGTCCGTCGTATTGCCGGTGAGGCCTTCTCGCGCGGCAATCTCCAGATCGGGCTCGCCACCAGCGTCAGCGAGGCGCAGGTAGAGGCTGTCGTGAACCAGGGTGCGCTGGCCGCCGTGCTGGCGCTGCGCGACCAGCTGGCCGGCACCATCGATCCCGCGCCGTTGAAGCTCGATACGCTGCTGTCGGTGCGCGGCATCGTCGATTTCCGCGAGGCCGAGGAGAGCGAAGCGGAGCGCGCGACGCGCGACGCCGATATCCGCACCGGCCTTGCCGAGGCGATCCGCTCTCTCGCCGATATGCGGTGCAAGGAGGGGGCGGCGCTTGCCGAAGTCCTGCTTGGCCAGGTGGCGCGCATCGAGGCGCTGACTGCGACCGTCGAGGCTGATCCCTCGCGCAGCGTTTCGGCGATTGCCGAGCGGCTTTCCGCACAGGTCGCCATGCTCATGCAAGGCACGACCGCACTCGATCGCGACCGCCTGCATCAGGAGGCCGCCCTCATTGCCACGAAGGCGGATCTGCGCGAAGAGATCGACAGGCTGAAGGCGCATGTCCGTGCGGCGCGCGAGCTGATCGCCGAAGGCGGACCGATCGGGCGCAAGCTCGATTTTCTCGCACAGGAATTTAACCGGGAATCGAATACAATCTGTTCCAAGTCGAACGCCGCTCAAGTAACGGCTGCAGGCATCGAACTGAAGGTCGTCATCGACCAGTTCCGCGAACAGGTCCAGAATCTGGAGTAGGCCATGGCCGAGCCGTCGAAATATATCCACATCGAACGCCGCGGGCTCATGCTCGTCATTTCCTCGCCATCGGGTGCGGGCAAGTCGACGATCGCACGCAACCTGCTAGAGGCCGATCCAGGCCTCAGCCTGTCGGTCAGCGTCACGACCCGCCAGCGCCGCGCCAGCGAGATCGCCGGCCGTCACTACCATTTCATCAACCACAAGGAATTCGAGCGTCTGCGCGATGGCGATGCTCTGCTCGAATGGGCCGAGGTGCACGGCAATTTCTACGGCACGCCGCGCGAGCCGGTGGAGGAGGCCATGTCTGCGGGCCGCGACATGCTGTTCGATATCGACTGGCAGGGCGCCCAGCAGCTTCAGGAGAAGATGCCGGCCGATGTCGTCTCGATCTTCATCCTGCCGCCATCGATGACCGAGCTGCAATCGCGCCTGCACCGCCGGGCCGAGGATACGGAAGAGGTGATCCAGACCCGCCTCGCCAATTCCCGCTCCGAAATCGAGCACTGGCGGGAATATGACTATGTCATCCTCAACGACGACCTCTCCGTCGCCTTCGACGCCGTGCAGAGCATCGTCAAGGCCGAGCGCCTGCGCCGCGACCGCCGACATGGGCTGTTCGAGTTCGTGACCAAGCTGGTGACGGAAAAGCCGGTTTTGTAATTGCGAGAGGTGGGCGCCCGTTTTTTAAAGGGCGTTCGCCAGCCGCACGAACTCTTCCACGCTCAGCGTCTCCGCCCGCCGCTGCGGATCGATTTCCGCCCGCGCCAGCAGGGCTTCCCCACCCAGCGACTTCACGCTCTGGCGCAACATCTTGCGGCGCTGGCCGAAGGCGGCGTGGGTGACGCGCTCCAGCGCGGCGACGTCGCAGGCGAGTGGATTGGCGATGGGTTCGAGATGCACCACCGAGGAGGTCACCTTCGGCGGCGGCGTGAAGGCTTGGGGCGGCACGTCGAAGGCCATATTGGCATGGGTGCGCCAGCCGCAGAGCACGCCGAGGCGGCCATAGTGGTCGTCGTTCTCGTCCGCCACGATGCGCAGGCCCACCTCCCGCTGGAACATCAGCGTCAGCGAATCCCAGAAGGGCGGCCAGGTCTTCGGCAGGAGCCAGTTGACGAGCAGCTGTGTGCCGACATTGTAGGGCAGGTTGGCGATGATGCGGACGGGCTCACCCGGCGCCAGCGCCACGAAATCGGTCTTCAGCGCATCGCCTTCGATTACCGTCAGGCGGCCTGGATAATGGTCGGAAATTTCCGCCAGCGCGGGCAGGCAGCGCGCGTCGCGCTCGATGGCGATGACGCGCTTGGCGCCAAGCGCCAGAATGGCCCGCGTCAAGCCGCCGGGACCGGGGCCGACCTCGATGACCGTATGGTTTTCGATGGGACCGGCGGTGCGGGCGATCTTTTGCGTAAGGTTGAGATCGAGCAGGAAGTTCTGGCCGAGCGCCTTCTTGGCATCGAGGCCATGGCGCTGGATGACGTCGCGGAGCGGCGGAAGTCCGTCGAGGGCGGCCATCAGCGTGTCTCCTTTGCGGCGTGGGCGGCCAGTTCCTGGGCAAGACGTAGGGCGGCAAGCAGGCTGTCGGGGCGGGCAATGCCTTGGCCGGCGATGGCGAAGGCGGTGCCGTGGTCCGGCGAGGTGCGGATGAAGGGCAGGCCGAGCGTCGCATTGACGGAATCGTCGAAGCCGAGCGCCTTGGCGGGGATCAGCGCCTGGTCGTGATACATGCAGAGCGCCACGTCATAGGTGGCGCGGGCCGCGTCATGGAACATCGTATCGGCGGGCAGGGGGCCGACGGCGGCGATACCGGTGGCCTTCAGGCGCTCGACGGCCGGCCGCACGATCGCATCGTCCTCCAGCCCCAGCGCGCCGCCTTCTCCTGCATGTGGATTGAGGCCGGCAACGGCCAAACGCGGTTTGGCGATGCCGAAGCGCTGGCGCAGATCCCGCTCGGTGATGACGGCTGTCTCGATGATGAGGTCTTCCGTGAGCGACGCCGGCACATCCTTCAGCGGAATGTGGATCGTTACGGGCACGGCGCGCAGCTTCGGACCGGCCAGCAGCATGACCGGCAGCATTGCCTGACCGGTCGCTTTTGCCGCGAGATCGGCGAGAAATTCCGTATGGCCAGGGAAGCTGAAACCGGCATCGTAGAGCACGGCCTTGGCGATGGGATTGGTCACCACGGCGGATGTCCGTCCGGCCATGGTGAGCGCGACGGCGGTTTCGATGGCGCCGGTGATGGCGGCGGCATTGCGCGGATCGGGCGCTCCGGGCACGACCGCGGCGACGCAATCAGACGCCAGAACCGGAAGGGCATCGAAGAAGAGATCCGTGGCCGTCTCGGGCGTGGCGGAGGCCACGGCAACATCAAGGCCCAGAAGAGCCGCGCGGTCGCGCAGCACCGCGGCATCGCCGATGAACAGGAAGGGCGGTAGGGAAAGCGAGTGACGGGCCGACCAGAGGGCCAGAGTGATATCCGGCCCGATCCCAGCCGGATCGCCCATGGTAAGCGCCAGCGGAGGAAGTTGCGTCGTCGTCATTGGAATGCCTGCCTAGCGGGTTTGGAGACGTGCCCCGCCGGCGGGGCAGGAGAGCCTGAGCCTGTCCGGCAAGGCGCCGAGACGCCACGCCGAACCTGCGATCAACGATCGGTGATCGTCGCCTTCTTGCGCAGCTCGGCGATGTACTTCTTGCTGTTCTCGTCGCTTTCATTGCCCTTGGAATTGGCAAGGTCCTCGGCGCGGAAGACCATTTCGGCGGCCACGTCGTCGTTGACTTCGCGCTTCTTGCAGATCGCGAGATATTCGACGCCGCGTTCCGTGACGCGCGTACCGGTCGTCTGGCCGCTCGCCTTTTCGATCAGCGGCTTCCAGTCCTCGGGCAATTGCGGTGCGAGCACGCGGCCGAGATCGCGGATCGAGACGTCATGCATCGTCGCGGCGAAAATCTTGGCCTGGTCGCAACCCGGGAATTTCGAGCGTGAGGCTTCCGCTTCGGACTTGCGCTTGCCGAGAATGGCGTTGCGGCGCTTTTCCGGCACGACGAAGATGACCTGCTTGAGAAAATATTCCGTGGTGACTGGCTTCTTGCCGCCGTTTTCCTGCATGCGCTCCACCAGCGACTTGGCGTTGGTGCCGCCATTGCCATAGCGGGCGTTGACGACGCGCGGCCAGCTCATCTGCAGGGCGATATACTGCTTGAAATGGTCCGAGCCGACGCCGGCCTGGTCGAGGACCTGGCCGAGCTGCTTGAGTGTCATCTTGTTCGTCGAGGCAAAACGCGCATAGGACGCGTCCACCTCGGCCTGGCTGACGGAGGCCTTGAGGCGAAGGATTTCCGCGCGCTTCAGGGTGTCGTCGATCATCTGTTCGCGGGCCATGGCGCGCAGATTGCCCTTGGCGCGCTGCAGGCGCAGGAAGGCGGCGCGGCGCTCGACGTCACCGGAGGTGACCGGCGAATTGTTGACGACCGCGACCACGGTGCTGCCGGCCGCCTGAACGGTGCCGGCGGGGGCCACGATCGTCACGGCTGCAGCGAGTGCCACGCCCATCATCATGGAGCGCACCAGAGATTGCCTGCCCATCATGCCAGTCCCTTTCCCAAAGCCATTCTGCGCTCGCCGGGGCGCGCCTTGCAGGACGCACAACCGTTGCCGGCGAGCCTTTCTCCCCGATGTGCATAAACCATGCGGCCAAACGATGACAAGAGCAGCGCGGTGCTTACTCGAAGCCCGTCAGTGTCGTATCGCCGACACTGATGTCGCCGAGCGTGCGGAACATCAGGCGCGCGCCGATCGACCAGTCGTTCGCTGTCGAGTTCGACTTGTCGCGTGTCTGCTCGTAGACGATCGAGAACACGGTATCGCGGTCGTCATAGGAGAAGCCGACGCCGTTCCGCGTCAGGTTCTGGTTGTTGATGTCATAGGTCAGCGACCCGAACACCGACCAGTAATCGCGGAACTTGAAGGCGGCCGCCGTCTGGATTTCGCTGGCATTCTTGGCCAGGCCATAGCTCGGCTGTGCGGCGATGCGCGTATAGGTGATCTCGGTTTCGAAGCGCGCGCCGTCGAAGCGCAGCGACGTATCGGAGCGACGCAGCGACAGATCGTCCTTGTCGAGCCGCGCACTGGAGGCGATCGAAAGCCCGTTCGGCAAGTCGATGCCCGCCATGCCGACATAGTCGGACGCATCGGTTTCCAGGCCGGAATTGGCGCCGGCATTGACCAGGTCGTTGCTGGCGAAGGAGTTCACGCCGCCGAGATGGAACGACTGCCCGACGATGCTTCGCAGGCGAAACCCGTTGTCGAACGTGCCGGTGTAGCGCATGCCGAGATTGGCGCGCGTGCCGCCTTCGACCCTGTCGAAACCCGAGAACTTGTCGCGCTCGAAGATATTGGTCGCATCGAAAACGAAGCTCTGCGAATCCTCGTTCGGCAGGCCGCCGGCGAAGTCCTCGTCCGGACGCGCGTAAATCTGTGCGATCGGCTCGAAGAGGTGCGTGCTGTTTTCCGTCGTCGCCAGGATAGGGTAGCGCGCTTCAAGACCTGCCGTCAGCATGGTGCGGGTTGCGTGGTCATCCGTGGTGTAGGTGCCGCCGTAGGCCTCGCCGGGGTCGATCATGTCGAGGCGATAGAGATCGCCGCGCGCGGCAAGCAATGGCGTCAGCACGAGCCCGCCGGGCACGATGAACTGGCGTTTCCACTCCAGTTCGCTCGTCAGTCGAGTCATGCCGCCTTCGAGCCCACTGAAGCGATTGTTGTTGGGATTCAGATCACCAAGACCATAGGAATCGGCCAGGTCACGCTGGACGTTGGTGATGTTCGTCGTGATGCTGAGCTCCCCGCCCAGCACGGACTGCGGCACGATATATTCGTGATCGAGCGTCTGGGCGATCGCCTGCTGGCGCTCCAGCTTGCTGTCGGGATCGGCGTCCTGCACGTCGAAATAGAACGCGCGCAGGTCGAAGCTGTTGCGGCGGCCGAGACCCGTCAGGTAGCCCTGGTTCGTATGGATGCGATCCTTGAGGCCGTCGAGTTCATAGGTGCGCGAAAAATTGTTGTCGCCCTGCAGCATCACGTCCCAGCCGAAAGCCCAGCGGGGATTGATCTTGAACTGGCCCTCGGAGGCCACCATGCCGCGGAAGCCGTCTTCTTCCCTGTCGCTCGTGTTGGGATCGAAGGCGTTGGGGTTCCACTGGTCGATGCCGGCGGCCCTAAGCGTGACGAGGCCGTTGTGAAAGCGCTTGCGGAATTCGACTTCGGCAAGGAAACCCTGACGCGTTAGAACGGTCGGGGAGAAGGTCGCGTCCATATCCGGCGCGATCGCGAAATAGTAGGGCGTCGTGATGCCGAGCCCGAGCTTCTGCGCATAGCCAAATTTCGGGAAGAGGAAACCGGTTTTCCGCTTCACCGTATAGTCCGGCATTTCCAGCACGGGAATATAGGCGATCGGCTTGCCGAACATCTCGAAGCGCGCCTTTTCGAGGCGGATCGTGTGCGTGCGGCCGTTCTGGACGACGCGCTCGGCCTTGATTTCCCACAGCGAGCGATGGGTCGGGTTCGTGGCGCAGGGCGTGCAGGCGGTATAGACGGCGTGATTGAGGATCAGTTCCTCGCCGTTGACGCGCTCGCCGCTGGTCGCCGCCAGCTTGGTGAGGTCGGTGGTCTCGATGCGCAGGGCATTGATGAAGCCGTTGGCGAAATCGTCCGACAGGTCCATCTCGTCGCCGTAGACGCGGTTGCCGGTCGGTTCGATCAGTTCGATATTGCCGACGGCGCGCAGGCGCCCGGTCTTTTGGTCGTATTCGACCTGGCGGGCGACGAGCTTGTAGCCGCCATAGTTGATCTGCACCGCGCCGCGGGCGATCACCTTGTCGCTGTCATTGTTGTATACGAGTTCATTGGCTGCAAGCAGCAGCTTGGCATCTTCCGGCAGCTTGGGTTCCATCGCGCCGATGTCGGGCGACTGGGCCTGCGCGGGGAGGGCGGAAGCGGACACGATGGCGCACATGGCCGCACCTGCAAGCAGGGCGGCTTTCAACCACCTGTTCGTTTTGCGGTCACCTGCCGCCACTTAGCCGTCCTCCTGATGCAGTAGTATGGTCGCACCCAACGACATTGCGACGACCACTGGGAGCCAGGCCGCAACGAACGGAGGAACAACACCGCTGCTTCCGAATGCCTTCACAAGCACGGTGACGACATAAAGCATGAAGCCGGAAAGGATGCCACCCAGAATCACCGCACTCGATTGATTAAACCGGCTAAATTTCAATGATACACAGGCCGCGATCAGCGTCATCGCAACCAGGAGAAGCGGCAGCGAGAGCATCGAGTGGAACTGCGTTTCCATGGCGTCGGTGGGGAAACCGAAGGATTTTGCCACCTCTATCTTCCGGCTGAGGCTGAAAAACGGAATGGATTCAGGCTTTTCAAGGCTTTCCGAAACGAATTCCCGTTTCAGGTTGGTACGAAGCTGTACCTCATCGAGGCGGACCGGCAATTCTCCGTTGCGGGTCTCGTGGACATTCTTAAGCAGCCAGTAACCATCTTCCAAGGTCGCCGAATCGGCATCCTGGCGAAGCACGATCCTGTTCTCCTCGTCGAAGTGAATTACGGTGACGTTTACGAGACGTGTTCCGTTATCGAGAACCGCCTTCGCTCCGATGATCGACTGGTCGCCCTTATAGATTTGGCGCAGCCATGGAATGCTGTTTTCCGGACGCGACGCATTGGTGGCGCTCCAGCCGGATTCCAGCTCCAGCGCCTTCCTGGATCCCCAGGCCGCGATCGGGTTGATCGCCAGAACCGCGAGCACACCGAACAGGAAGGCGCCGATGACGAAGGGGCGCAGGAACTGCCAGACCGAAATGCCGGCCGCGCGCGTGACGACGAGTTCGTAGCGGCGGTTGAGCGAGATGAGGGCGGCCATGCCGGCGAACAGCGCGACGAAGGGCACCGTCTGCATTAGGATCGTTGGAATGCGCAGCGCCGTCACGAGGAGCCCGCTGGTCAGCGTGTAGCCCGGCAGCGCGCCGACGCGATTCGACATCTCGCTGAAATCGATGATGAAGATCAGCGAGAAGATGCCGAGCAGGAACCAGAATGTGGTGATGGCGTAGCGACGAAAGAAGTAACGGCCGAGGGTCGGGATCATGGCGTGCTACTCCCGTCCGAACTGGTTCTGCCGAAGCGTGCAAGCAGGCGGTCGCGCAGATCCGTCAGCCGCTCGCCGAAGGTGACGGGCAGTTCGAGCGTCTTGTTGCGCCCGAGATGATGGATCGCAAGGGCCGCCGTGCCGATCGGAATCATATACATGATGATGACGAAGACGAACGAGCCGTCCGCATTGTTGGAAGCGTAGAAGCTTGCCCAGCGGACGAACAGCGCGGTCAGGAGTGCTGTGATCATTGGATGCATGCGCGCTTCGCGATGCGAGCGCGCATCCGCGCTGACGACGAGCGCGATGAGGCCGAAGACCGCGGGGAACAGCCATTCCGTGAAGCGGCGATGCAATTCGGCGGTGAACGAGCCCGGGTCCTTTTTGTAATAAGGATCATCAGGATCGGGATTGAACAGATAGGGCAGGTCGCGATCCTTGGCGCGGACATTCGAGGCGCCGGCGCTCTGCGTCAGGTCGGCAAGGTCGAAGGCATAGGAATCGAACTTGATGATCGAGACATTGCCGTCCGGCAGCTTGCGATGCACCTCGCCGTCCTTCATGACCAGCGCCGAGCTGTTTTCATCCACCGCGCCTTCACGGGCATAGTAGACCATCTCGAAGCGCGGGTCGCGCGTATCGGCCACGAAAAGCCCCATCAGCACGCCGCCGTTGCGGCGCTGCGCAACCTGCACATAGAGGCCGTCGGTGATCTTGCGGAAGGTGTTTTCCTGCACGACGGCAGACAGCATGTCGGCATGCGCCGTTGCGATCATCTTGCGCACCGCGGTGCGGGAATAGGGCTCGACGAAATTGTCGACGGCAAAGGAGACGAAGCTCATTGCCACGGCGAGGATCATCACCGGTCGGATGATGGTCATGCGCGAACTGCCGGCCGAGTTCAGCACCGTCAGCTCCGAATCGGAATTCATGACAGTGAGCGTCTGCGCCACGCCGATGACCAGCGCGAAAGGCAGGATGATCGGCACGACCGAGGGCAGGATGAGGGTGGCGAGCTTCAGAAAGGCGAAGGTCGACTGGCCGCTGTCGGTGACGAGGTTGATATTGGTCAATGCCTGCGTCACCCAGACGATGCCGAGCAGGGGCACGAGCGTGGCGACGAACATGAGCGACGCCCGCCGCAGGATATAGCGCTCGATCAATTTCATCGTTTGGTCCGCGTTTTCGACAAGCGGCTCCGGTTCATGACGCCCGTCGCAACTGCATGGCCATATAAGCTTTCTTGAGGCTGATGCCATAGCGAAGATCTTCCGCCGGCAAGGAAAATTTATGGCGAACAAGCATGCTTAACCATCTGTAAACAAGGTTGCGTATCTTGCCAAGCGCCGCAAAAGCGACAAGGAATTGATGCGATTTGCGGTCTTCATAAGAGCGCTCATAGGCCGAACGGCCCCCATGCGGAGTAAATTCATGGCTTCCACCTTCGATATCGGTTTTGCAAAGTCGGCGCGCGCGGCGGGCGGCCTTGCGATCCTCCTGCAGGTTGCCGGCCAGACGGCGGCCGCTGTCGACGATGTCGATCCGCAAGGAGCCGTGTCTCGTGCCGCAGGTATTGCGAAATTCACCGGCAAGGCCTTGAAGACGCTCGATGTGCTTGCGCCGCATGGCGCTTCCGCCGACCGTATCCTCGTGCTCGGCCTCGGCGAGGCGGACAAGCTGACCGCGCATGATTGGCTGAAGGCCGGTGGTGCCGCGGCCGCAAAAATCCGCGGCTCGGAAAAGGCGACGATCTATCTCGATGCACCCGGCGTCACCGTGACCGCGCAGAACGCCGCGGACTTTGCGCTCGGCATGCAGCTCGGCGCCTACAGTTTCGATACCTACAAGACGAAGAAGGCCGACGACGAAGAGGCAAAGAGCGGAAAGGCCGTGAAGGTCACGCTCGTCACGGCCCATGCAAATGCCGCCAAAAAGGCGAACGACATCTCCGACGCGGTGGCCGAGGGCGTGATTCTCGCCCGCAACCTCGTCAACGAACCGGCCAACGTGCTCGGTCCGGTCGAATTCGCCGACAAGGCCAAGGCGCTGGAGAAGCTCGGCGTCGAGGTGGATATCCTCACCGAGCGCGAGATGAAGAAGCTCGGTATGGCCGCCCTTCTCGGCGTCGCGCAGGGCTCCGTACGTCCGCCGCGCCTGACGGTTATGCAGTGGAAGGGCGGCAAGGAGAAGGACCGCCCGATCGCCTTCATCGGCAAAGGCGTCGTCTTCGATTCGGGCGGCATCTCCATCAAGCAGGCCGCCGGGATGGAGGACATGAAGGGCGACATGGGCGGTGCCGCCGCCGTCATCGGCCTCATGCATACGCTCGCCGCCCGCAAGGCCAAGGCCAATGTCGTCGGCATTCTCGGCCTTGTGGAAAACATGCCCGACGGCAACGCCCAGCGTCCCGGCGACATCGTCAAATCCATGTCCGGCCAGACGATCGAGGTCATCAACACCGATGCCGAGGGCCGTCTCGTGCTGTGCGACGCGCTCTGGTACTGCAACGAGACCTTCAAGCCGCAATTCATGGTGAACCTCGCGACGCTGACGGGTGCGGTCATGGTCGCGCTCGGCAGCCACCATGCCGGCTTGTTCTCCAACGACGATACGCTGGCCGGTCGCCTGACCGCCGCCGGCCTCGCCACCAACGAGCGCCTGTGGCGCCTGCCGCTCGGCCGCGAATACGACAAGATGATCGACAGCAAGTTCGCCGACATGAAGAACACCGGCGGCCGTTATGCCGGCTCCATCACCGCCGCGCAGTTCCTGCACCGTTTCGTCAAGGATACGCCCTGGGCGCATCTCGACATCGCCGGCACCGCCATCGGCTCGCCGACCGACGAGATCAACCAGTCCTGGGCCTCCGGCTTCGGCGTGCGCCTGCTCGACGAGCTGGTGCGCGCGAATTACGAAGGGTGAGGAGAGGGTGAGCGAAGTCCTCTTCTACCACCTTACCGAATCAAAGCTCGAAGACGCGCTGCCACCTTTGCTCGACAAGAGCCTGGAGCGCGGCTGGCGCGTCGTCGTGCAGACGGGCGATGCGGAGCGGCGGGATGCGCTGGATGCACATCTGTGGACCTTCCGCGAGGATAGCTTTCTGCCGCACGGCACGGACGAGCAGGATTTTGCGGCCGAACAACCGGTGCTCCTGACGACGGCCCCCGACAATGCCAATGCCGCGACCGTGCGTTTCCTCGTCGCCGGCGCCGAGCCGCCGCCGCTCGATGCCTATGACCGCGTGATCTTCATGTTCGACGGTTACGATCAGGCGGAAGTCGAGACGGCGCGTGAGCATTGGAGGCGGCTGAAAGGCGAGGGGCACCAGCTCACCTATTGGCAGCAGAACAGCGACGGGCGTTGGATGAAGAAGGCCTGACCGTTTCGAGGTTCGCCTGATCTTGCGCGAAAGCAGTCGTGGGTATATACCCGTGAGCATGAGCAAGGATATCTGCCACTGCATCGTGCTGCGCAAGGCGTCGCGAAAGGTCTCGTCCTATTACGACGAGGCGCTGGCGCCGCTTGGCATAAACATCGCCCAGTTCAGTCTGCTCAGGAACATCAACCGTATGGCGCCGGTCTCGTTGACGGATCTCGGCGTGCGCGTCGAACTCGACCGCTCGACGGTCGGCCGCAATGCCAAGGTGCTGGAGCGCATGGGACTGGTGGACATCCGCCCCGGCAAGGACCAGCGCGAGGCGACGTTGACGGTGAGCGAGGCGGGGCATGCGGTGCTCAGGGAAGGGGCGCCGCTCTGGGATTCCGTGCAGGACAAGATCGAAGCCCGGCTCGGTCCTGAGGGCGCCGACCGGCTGCGGGAGCTGCTCGCGGCTCTCTAATTTTGCGCATATAGGGGTATCTACCCGCAAAATCCGCCGCGGAGCGGCGTTCACGAAAAGGGACTTCAGCATGGTTTCTACAAGCGTTGCCAAGTGGATGGCGGGGCGCAATCTGCACTACGGCTGGGTGGTCGCCGCGACCACCTTCCTGACCATGCTGGCAACGGCCGGCGCCATGGGCTCGGCCGGCGTAATGATCCAGCCGCTGCATCAGGAGTTCGGCTGGGACATCGCCGACATCTCCTCCGCCATGGCGGTGCGGCTCGTGCTCTTCGGCCTGCTGGGGCCGTTTGCCGCCGCCTTCATGAACCATTTCGGTATCCGCCAGGTAGTGGGCACGGCGCTGGCGCTCATCATGGGCGGCATCGTCGCCTCGTTCTTCATGACCGAGGTCTGGCAGCTTCTTCTGCTCTGGGGCGTCGTCATCGGCGTCGGCACGGGCATGACGGCGCTGGTGCTCGGCGCCACCGTCGCCACCCGCTGGTTTTCCAAGCGCCGCGGCCTCGTCGTCGGCCTGATGACGGCGAGCAACGCCACCGGCCAGCTCGTCTTCCTGCCGCTGCTCGCTGCACTGACGGAAGCCTATGGCTGGCGCGCTGCGCTGGCGCTTTCCGTCGCGGTCATCGCCACCGCCATGGTGCTCGTCCTGCTTTTGATGCGCGACTATCCCGCCGATGTCGGCCTGCCGGCCTATGGCGAGACGGCGATCGTCAGGCCGCCGAAGCAGGATCACAGCCTTGGCGCGACACTGCTCGCCCCGCTCGTCACGCTGAGAAGCGTTTCCGGCAATGCCGTCTTCTGGGTGCTGTTCGGCACCTTCTTCGTTTGCGGCCTTTCCACCAACGGCCTGATCCAGACGCACTGGATCTCGATCTGCGGCGATTTCGGCATGGCGGCGGTGACGGCGGCCGGCACGCTCGCGGTCATCGGCGTCTTCGATTTCCTCGGCACGGTCTTCGCCGGCTGGCTTTCCGACCGCTATGACAATCGTGTCCTGCTGTTCTGGTTCTACGGCCTGCGCGGCCTGTCGCTGCTCTATCTGTCTGTCTCCGGCTTCAGCTTCGTCGAACTCTCGGTCTTCGCCGTCTTCTACGGCCTCGACTGGGTCGCGACGGTGCCGCCGACGGTCAAGCTCGCCGCCGAGAATTTCGGCCGCGAAAAGGCGGGTATGGTCTTCGGCTGGGTTTTCGCCGGCCATCAGCTCGGCGCTGCCACCGCCGCCTTCGGCGCGGGCTATCTGAAGAGCGACTTCGACACCTATATGCCGGCGCTGCAGATCGCCGGCCTCGCCTGCATCCTTGCCGCGCTGTCGGTCATGCTGCTCAAGCGGCCGGGCCCGGCCCCGGTCGCCGCGCGGGCCTGAGGATGGCGGACATGAAAAGGCCCGCTCGAAGCGGGCCTTTTCTCAGTCGTGGAACGCATCGACGAACTTGCGTCGGCCGAGCATGAAAGCATCGGCGACGTGGCGCAGCGGGGCAAGATCGACGTCTGATTTTCCGGCCTTCACGATTTCGGCGAAACGCTTGTAGAGCATCGGATATTCCTGCTCCGGCTCGTCGTGCACCAGCTTGCCGTCAATCGAGAGCTTCGCGCCGCCCTCGGACAGCACCATCTCGCCGGCATCCGTCTGCGCCACGATATCCCAGCTTTGCTTGCCCGTCTGGCGCCAGTCGAACTCGGCCTTGAGGTCGAGACCTTTCGCGTCCGAGAAGGTCATCGACGCGGCGATCGGCGCGTCGCGGTTTTCCGGGAACTCCAGCGTCGCGGCCGTGATGAAGGCCGGGCGCGGCAGGATGTGGGTGACAATGGAGAGCGCATTGATGCCCGGATCGAACACGCCAAGCCCGCCCGCCTGCCAGATCCAGTCCTGGTTCGGGTGCCAGTGGCGCACATCTTCCTTCCAGTTCACCTGCATGGAGCGCAGCGTCGTGCCTGCGATGAAGCTCTTTGCCGCTTCGACGGCCGGCGCGTAACGCGAATGCCAGCTGGCAAACAGCGACAGGCCCTTGGAGGCGGCCAGCGCCTCGAGATCGGCGACCTCCGACAGCGTGGCGCCCGGCGGCTTTTCGAGGAAGACATGTTTGCCGGCCGAAAGCGCCTTCTCGGCAGCTTCGTAGCGGTATTGCGGCGGCATGCAGAGCGAGACGGCCTGGATGGCGGGCACGGCCGCCAGCATCTCGTCGATCGACTTGAAATTGTCGATGCCATCGACGACGCCATGGCGGCTTGCGGCGGCGATCAGCTTGTAATCGCTGTTCTTGGCGACGGCCGGAAGATGCTGGTCGCGCACGATCTTGCCGACGCCGACGATTGCGAGATTGATCGGGGACATGTCTCCACCCTCATTTGTATGATGATTTAGCCGGTGTTTTAGCAGAACCGTTCGCGGCGGCAAGGGCGTGTTTTCATGTGGCTCTGCCTATCCTTTGTGCATCTGCCCAAAAGCCGTCTTCGCCTTTCGTCTAAGGCGGGCTCTCAGCTCGGGAAAACGGGGCTTCGGACTTGAAACGAACCCTGAAATCGGCACTCTGGCCATGCTTGGCACCAAAGCAAGAACACGCCGGGCGGGGAGGAGTTATCATGAAGACGCTGCTGATTTTCAGCCGGCTGATCGACACGATCACGGAAAATATCGGGAAGGCCGTTGGCTGGCTGATCCTGGTCGCCGTGCTTGTCAGCGCCGGAAATGCCGTCATCCGAAAGGTTTTCAACATATCGTCCAACGCCTGGCTGGAGGCGCAATGGTATCTGTTCGGCGGCGCCTTCATGCTCGCCGCCGCCTATACGCTGGCGCAGAACGAGCATATCCGGATCGACGTCGTTTACGGCAAGTTTTCCCGTCGGGTGCAGCACTGGATCGATTTGCTCGGCCATCTGCTGTTCCTGATGCCCTTCGTGCTGCTGATGGTCTATTTCCTCGTGCCCTATGTGCTGATGTCCTATCGCTCGGGTGAGGGCTCTTCCAGCGCCGGCGGCCTCATCGTCTGGCCGGCCAAGGCCATCCTGCTTGCCGGCTTCGTGCTGCTCGCCTTCCAGGGCGTGTCGGAGATTATCAAGAAGCTCGCCATCATGCGCGGCGACATGGAGGACCCCACGCCCTATGTGCCGACGCATGCGCCGCTCGATACCGCAGCCGAGGAGAAGAGCGCATGATCGAGTTCATTGCCGAAAACCTCGCACCGATCATGTTCGTGTCGCTGATCGTGTTCCTGCTATTGGGCTATCCCGTGGCATTCTCGCTCGCGGCGAACGGCCTGCTGTTCTTCATCATCGGCGTGGAACTCGCGCCGCTCTCCGATTCGATCAATCTTTCCTGGCCGCTGCTGAATGCGATGCCGGAACGGCTATGGGGAGTGATGTCGAATGACACTCTGCTCGCCATCCCCTTCTTCACCTTCATGGGGATCGTGCTCGAACGATCCGGCATGGCCGAGGACCTGCTCGATACGATCGGCCAGCTCTTCGGGCCTATTCGCGGCGGCCTTGCCTATGCAGTCATCTTCGTCGGCGCGCTGCTGGCGGCCACGACGGGCGTCGTTGCCGCCTCGGTCATCGCCATGGGCCTCATCTCGCTGCCGATCATGCTGCGCTACGGCTATGACCGGTCGCTTGCATCCGGCGTCATTGCTGCGTCGGGCACGCTTGCCCAGATCATCCCGCCGTCGCTCGTCCTCATCGTGCTCGCCGACCAGCTCGGCCGCTCGGTCGGCGACATGTATGCCGGCGCGCTGATCCCCGGCCTGGTCCTGACCGGCCTCTATATGGGCTATGTGCTGGTCATGTCGATCATCCGGCCGAATTCCATGCCTGCTTTGCCGCTGGAGGCGCGCTCGCTCGGCTCGGGCGTCACATCGCTGTTCATCGCGCTTGCGGTGGCTGCGGGCATCGCTTATGCCGCCCACGTCTATCTCTCGCCGACGCATGGCGAGAATGCCGATATCCTCGGCGCGACCGTCGGCGTCATCTTCATCTATGTCGTGGCGCTGGCCGACAAGACGCTCAACATCAACATGATGTCGCGGCTCGCCCAGCAGGTCATCATCGTTCTGATCCCGCCGCTGGCGTTGATCTTCCTGGTGCTCGGCACGATCTTCCTCGGCATCGCGACGCCGACGGAAGGCGGCGCGATGGGCGCGGTCGGCGCGCTGTTCATGGCCGCCGCCAAGGGCCGGCTGACGATGGATGTCGTCCGCTCGGCGCTGACGGCCACGACGCGCCTGTCGGCCTTCGTACTGTTCATCCTCATCGGCGCCCGCGTCTTCTCGCTGACGTTCTACGGCGTGAACGGGCACCTGTGGGTCGAGCACCTGCTGGTTTCGCTGCCGGGCGGCGAGACAGGCTTCCTGATCGCGGTGAACCTGCTGGTCTTCTTCCTGGCGTTCTTCCTCGATTTCTTCGAGCTTGCCTTCATCATCGTGCCGCTGCTCGCACCCGCCGCCGACAAGCTCGGAATCGACCTCATCTGGTTCGGCGTGCTGCTCGGCATCAACATGCAGACGAGCTTCATGCACCCGCCCTTCGGCTTCGCGCTGTTCTACCTGCGCTCGGTCGCCGCCAAGGTGCCCTATCTCGACAAGCTGACGGGCAAGCGGATGGAACCCGTGACCACGGGGCAAATCTATTGGGGCGCGGTGCCCTTCGTCTGCATCCAGATCGTCATGGTGGGCCTGACCATCCTCTTCCCCGGCATGGTCATGCACTACAAGGGCGAGGGCAGCGGCGTCGATCCGGCGACCATCAAGATCGAGGTTCCCGGCTTCGGCACCAATGGCGGCGGTCTGACGCTGCCCGACAACGGTGGCGGCCTCGGACTGCCGGGCGGCCTGCAGCTTCCCGCGGGCAATCCGCTTGATGGCGGTGAGAAGCCGGCCGAGGGCACGGAGCAGAAGCCGGCAACGGATCTCTCCAGCCCGCCGTCCTTCAACTGACGGTTATCCGGGCAATCGAAACGGGGCTGGCTCGTGCCGGCCCCTTTTTCTTTGGCCATGGAGGCAAACAAAAACCCCGGAGCATCGCTGCTCCGGGGTTTTCCGTTTTTGCTCCTGACAGCCGTTTACAGCTTGTTGCTGCGCTGCTGGATCATCATGAACGTGTCGTAGTTGTATTCGGCGATCTGGGCGTTGAGGTAATACTCGCCGCGGAAGGCCTTGATGGAGTCCCAGATCTTCTTGAAGGTCGGGTTCGAGGCTTCCATCTCGGCATAGACCTCGTTGGCGGCGTCGAAGCAGGCCGACAGGATTTCCTGGCTGAACGGGCTGAGCTTGGCGCCGGCGGCGACCAGGCGCTTGATGGCCGAGGGGTTCAGATAGTCGTATTTCTGCAGCATGTCAGCGTCGGTCGCCTGGCAGGCCGTGCGCAGCAGCGACTGGTAGGCCTTCGGCAGGCCGTCGAAAGCCGCCTTGTTGAACATGGCATGCACCGTCGGGCCGCCTTCCCACCAGCCGGGATAGTAGTAGTAAGGCGCGACCTTGTAGAAGCCGAGTTTCTCGTCGTCATAGGGGCCGACCCATTCGGCGGCGTCGATCGTGCCCTTTTCCAGCGAGGGATAGATGTCGCCGCCGGCGATCTGCTGCGGCACGACGCCGAGCTTCTCCACGACCTTGCCGGCAAAACCGCCGATGCGCATCTTCAGGCCGGACATATCGGCGACGGACTTGATTTCCTTGCGGAACCAGCCGCCCATCTGCACGCCGGTATTGCCGCCCGGGAAGCCGATGAGGCCCTGGGTCGCCAGGAACTCGTTGAACATGTCGATGCCGCCGCCATGATACTGCCAAGCGTTATGGCCGCGCGCATTGAGCGCGAAGGGCACGGCGGCGCCGAGCGCCCAGACCGGGTCCTTGCCCCAGTAGTAGTAGGAGACGGTATGGGCGGCTTCCACGGTACCGGCCGCGGCGGCATCGGCGGCCTGGAGGCCGGGCACGATTTCACCGGCCGCGAAGACCTGGATCTGGAAGTTGCCGTCGGTGGCTTCGGAGACGTATTTCGACAGCACTTCCGCGCCGCCATAGATGGTGTCGAGCGACTTCGGGAAAGACGAGGCGAGACGCCAGTTGATCTTCGGGTTGCTCTGCGCGATGGCAGGCGATGCCAGCACGGTGGCGGCCGCACCGCCCACACCCGCGACACCGGCCTTCTTGATGAATGAACGACGATCCATAGTTTCCTCCCAATGGCGGACGGATGTTTTCATCCGCCCTCGTGTCATCAGGCCGGAGCTAACCATGTCGGGAAGGGGGTTTCAAGCCAAGGGGACAAAGAACGCCGAATGGGCCGGCTACGACTTTCGTCGTAGGCGAAGCACCCGGCTATCTGCCTGTTTTTTGAGCGTTTCTCGCGAGAGCACGAGGCCGGATCACCCGGCCATCGCCTCCTCGTATTCCGCCGAAAGCTCCAGCCACTGCTCTTCGGCGTCGTTCAGCTTATCGACGGCCATCGCGCGCAGTTTCGCCTTCTCCGCCGCCTTGGCCGGGCTCTTTTCATAGAGCATGGGGTCTGCAAGTTCCGCATCAAGAAGTTGAATCTGCTTGTGCAGTTTTGCCGTCAGCGATTCGATTTCGTTGATCTTCTTCTTGAGCGGCGCGAACTGGGCGCGGCGGTCGGCATTGGCCTTGCGCTGGTCGGCCTTGTTGGCCGTCTCTCCGGTGGCGGCCGCCTTGTCCTTGTCGTCCTTCTTGGGCGACTGGACGATGAGGCTGCGATATTCCTCCATGTCGCCGTCGAAGGTTTTGACCGTGCCGTTGTTGACCAGCCACAGCCGATCGACGGTCGCCTCGATGAGGTGGCGGTCGTGCGAGATCAGGATGACGGCGCCTTCATAGTCGTTCAGCGCTTCGATCAGCGCGCGGCGGCTGTCGATGTCGAGATGGTTCGTCGGTTCGTCGAGAATCAGCAGGTTGGGCGCGTCGAAGGCAGCAAGGCCCATCAGCAGGCGGGCCTTCTCGCCGCCGGAAAGATCCTTGGCGGGCGTCGCCATCTTTTCCGTGGCAAGGCCCATCTGCGCCACGCGGGCGCGCACTTTGGCTTCCGGTGCCTCGGGCATCAGCCGGCGCACGTGCTCGACAGCCGACTGCTCGGGCATGAGATCGTCCAGTTGATGCTGCGCGAAGAAGCCGATCTTCAGGCCCGGTGCGCGCTTCACCGCGCCCGCCTCGGCTTCCAGCCGGCCGGAAATGAACTTCGCGAAGGTCGACTTGCCGTTGCCGTTCGAGCCGAGCAGGGCGATACGGTCGTCATTGTCGATGCGCAGGTTGATCTGCTTGAGGATCGGCTGGCCCGGCGTATAGCCGACCGCGCCGCCCTCGATGGCGATGATCGGCGAGGCCGGCTGTTTTTCCGGCTCCGGGAAGGTGATCGGCTGCACATGCGTCTCGATGACGGCGGCGACCGTGCCCATGCGCTCGAGCGCCTTGACGCGGCTCTGCGCCTGCTTGGCCTTGGTGGCCTTGGCCTTGAAGCGGTCGATGAAGCTTTGCAGATGTTTGCGCGCGGCGTCGTTCTTCGCCTTCGCCTTCATCTGCAATTCGTCGTTCTCGGCCTTCTGGCGCTCGAACTGGTCGTAGGAGCCGCGATAGAAGGTCAGCTTCTGCTGGTCGAGATGCACGATGGCGTTGACGGCGGTGTTCAGCAGATCGCGGTCGTGGCTGATGATGATGACGGTGTGCGGGTAGCGCCGCACATAGTCTTCCAGCCAAAGCGTGCCTTCGAGGTCGAGATAGTTGGTCGGTTCGTCGAGCAGAAGCAGGTCCGGCTCGGAGAACAGCACGGCCGCCAGCGCCACGCGCATGCGCCAGCCGCCGGAAAAGCTTTTTGCCGGGCGCTGCTGCGCCTCGTGGTCGAAGCCGAGGCCGGCAAGGATGCTCGCGGCGCGCGATTGCGCCGAATGCGCACCGATATCGGTGAGCCGCGTCTGGATTTCGGCGATACGGTGCGGATCGGTTGCGGTCTCCGCTTCCTTGAGCAGGCTCGCGCGCTCCTTGTCGGCAGCCAGAACGATCTCGATCAGCGATTCATCCGTTCCCGGCGCTTCCTGCGCCACCTGACCGATGCGCGCATTCTTCGGCATCGTGACGGTACCGGCCTCGGAAGCAAGCTGGCCGGTGATGACGCGAAACAGCGTCGACTTGCCGGTGCCGTTGCGCCCGACGAGGCCCACCTTCACGCCGCTCGGCAGCGAAAGGGACGCGTTATCGATGAGGAGACGCCCGGCAATGCGGGCGGTGAGGCCGGAAATCGTAATCATGCCGGCTCTATAGAGCAATTCCAGCAAAAGTGCGAAGCGGTTTTGCGTCCGGAATTGCGTCAAAAAAAGAGGCGGCCAGCCGCCCTAAGGCAAGAGGCGGTTAAGCCGCCGTGCCCGCCCGATAACCACGCCCCACCTTCTCGGCCACTTCGGCGGAGTAGATGCGAAGCGCGATGCCGGTGTCGGTTGCGTAGGTGAGGGCCTGGTCCGCCTGATCGTAGAGCATGACAGGCGCATTGGCCGAATCGGTCATCGAGACGCCGGCGGTCAGCGTCAGGAAGCCGGCGGGAAGCTCGCGGTCCATGAAAGGGAAGGGCTTTTCGGCGACAAGGCCGGCAATGCGGCGCGCGATGCTCACGGCGATCTCGCGGCTGACATCGGGCAAAAGCAGGCAGAACAGGTCCGGCCCGGTGCGCGCGACGAAATCGTCTTTCTTGACCGAGCGGCGGAAAATGGCGGCGAGCCGCTTCAACGTCTTCTCCGCAGCCCCCGCCGGATGCGTTTCGGCGAATTCCTTGAGCTGTTCCACGCGGAAGAGCAGGAGGGCAGCCGTGCCGTCCTCGGCTTCCGTCTGGAAAAAGGTCTTCAGCCGGCCAAGCAGCGCGGCATGGTTGGCAAGACCGGTCACCGGATCATGCGTCAGGGCTTCTCGGCTGAAGGAAAGGCCGGAGCGCAGGCCGTCGAGATGAGCCTGGAGATCGCCGATCCGTTCGGCGGAACTGCGGTCGTGGCCCAGAATGTCGCGCACGATGGACAGCAAGCGAACGGTATCGGTGGCGAAATCCGAAATGCCGAGCACCGGATCCTTGCGCATGCGGGCGGAAATTTCTTCCAATTCCTGCATGGAGGCGGCGCGCTGGCGGCGGTTGGCTTCCGATGTCTCGGCAATTTCAGTGAGCAGGCGCAAGGCTTCGCCGGCAGCCTGGCCGGCGGCAAGCACATTGTGACTGGGCAGGGAATGGCGCAATGCGATCGCATCCAGCGCCGCCTGTTCCGGCGTCTTGCCAAGGGCGGCGATCTCGCGTGCCACGCCGGCATTGCCGTTCAACGCCTCAAACAGCAGTTCGTAGTTCCTGGGAAGCCCGGCAATGCCGAGATTGGCCATGACATGGGCGATGCGCGCCATGATCGGCGGAACGGTGGACGCGGTGTCCTTCGGGG
>NZ_JBLZPK010000077.1:0-12626 GCF_049199905.1 Shinella sp. M27 | reverse complement strand
CCGCCGATATCAGGCGAGGCGCCGGTTGAGCGCGAAGGACCGCATGACCTGGCCGATGAGGGACGGCCGCTGCCGGGTTGCGGCGGTGCGGGTTGAACGGGTCTGCTGTTGCAGGTCGCGCATGGCGGCGGCATAGCCTTCGGCGCGCGCCTGCTCCAGCGCCACTTCGAAGGTCTTCTCGATCACCGGATAGCATTCTTCCGGCAGATAGGCGTTCGGGGCATCGGTGCCATAGACGCGTGCCATCTTGCAAAGCGTGCTGCCGAGCAGGGCTGCCCATTCCTCGTTGCTTCTTGCCATCTTTCATCCCTCTCTCAGGTGAGGCCCGCCGTTCGGCATCGCCTCCAATGACAGCGACTATTTCACCGTCCGTTGCCGCTGACTGTCACCTGGGTGACAGCACCGGACAATCCTCCAAGTCGACGCCATCAGGTCCAATAGCGTAGGACTGTTTCACGACTATTGCAGGAAAATGACAGCCCGCTCAACTTGCATTGTGCAAAAAAGCAGAACCTTCCGTGCGCGCGAAGTAGATCAGGTCCAGCGAGAGGCTTGGCCCGCCGACCATCGTCAGCATGGCGTGGCACTGGCCGCGATGGTGGGTCTGGTGGTTGAAGACATGGGTGAGGGCGGGGCCGAGCGGGTGGGTGATGAGCGTGGGGTTGGTCAGCGGCGTATAGGTGATGTCGCGTGCAATCTCGTCTTCGGTCAGCCCGTCGATATAGGCGATGATTCGCGTATCTTCGGCCTGGCGGGCGGCCCGGAGACCGGCAAAATCCTCGTGAAGAATTGCATTGAGGCTGGTCGGCGCTTCGCCCGCGCCGGTGAAACGCTTCAGCCAGATGCGGTCGGCGCAAAGAAGATGGTTCAAGGTGCCGTGCAGCGAGCCGAAGAAAGCGCCGAGGTCCTTGCGGTAGGCGGCATCGTCGAGCTTTCCGACGGCCTCGTAGAGCGTGCGGTTGGCCCAGGCATTGTAGGCGGCGAACATGCGGTAGTGGTCGAGCATCGGCGTCTCCGTGATTTGCCCGGACTATAGCGGAAGCACGCATCGGCGGCGTTGATGTCATCCATGAAATTATCTGATTTGCGCAGCCAGCCGCCCTGCGCTCCAATGCAGTCAAACCATGACGAGGATTTCATGACCCGATTGCTCTATGCGCTTGCCGGCGCCGACAAGGAACGCCAGTTTTCCCCCCATGTCTGGAAGACCGTGATGTCGCTCGCCCACAAGGGCCTCGACCATGACACGGTGCCGGTCGGCTTCACCGAAATTCCCGGCATCGAGAATGGCGGCACGGCGACGGTGCCGCTGTTGCGGGACGGCGACAGGCTGGTCGGCGACAGTTTCGCCATCGCGCTCTATCTCGACGAGGCCTATCCCGACCGTCCCTCGTTGTTCGGCGGCGCAGGCGGTGAGGCCATGGCGCGCTTCATCGAGAACTGGTCGCAGTCCACCCTGCATATGGCGATCACCCGCATCGCCATTCTCGACATCCACAACCTGCTCGGCGAGGCCGATCGGGCCTATTTTCGCCGCAGCCGCGAGGAACGCCTCGGCGCCTCGCTGGAGGACATCGCGGCTGCCGGCAAGGCTGAGGTCGAGGATTTCTCGAGAAAACTGCAGCCGCTGCGCAACATGCTGAAGATCCAGCCCTTCATCGGCGGCGAAGGCCCGCTCTTTCCGGACTACATCGTCTTCGGTGCGCTACAATGGCTGCGCACCACGGCCGGCACGAAAGTGCTTGAGGAGGACGATCCGGTGGCGCTGTGGTTCGCCCGTTGCCTCGATCTGCATGGCGGTGTCGGCCGGCGTGTGACGGCTGCGTGAAAGTTTGACCACGATTGCGCCAAAAGCCGCGCCCCCCTTGTTTTGCGGGGCGTTGGCGGCTATTGAACCGCCACTTTCACCGGAAAACCAAAGGGAAACGGGAAAATGGCGATTGAACGCACCTTTTCGATGATCAAGCCGGACGCGACGAAGCGCAACCTGACCGGCGCCATCACCAAGATGCTGGAAGATGCGGGCCTGCGCGTCGTTGCTTCCAAGCGCGTCTGGATGAGCACGCGCGAAGCCGAAGGCTTCTACGCCGTTCACAAGGAACGCCCCTTCTTCGGCGAACTCGTTGAAGGCATGACCTCCGGCCCGACGATCGTCCAGGTTCTCGAAGGCGAGAATGCGATCCTCAAGAACCGCGAAATCATGGGCGCCACCAACCCGGCAAACGCCGACGAAGGCACGATCCGCAAGACGCATGCTCTGTCGATCGGCGAAAACTCGGTTCACGGCTCCGACGCTCCGGAAACCGCTGCCCAGGAAATCAAGTACTGGTTCTCCGACACCGAAATCGTCGGCTGATTCAATCTGTCCGGCTGAGGCCGTACAGCTTTGATGTCATTGGGAAACCGGAGCCGCAAGGCTCCGGTTTCGTCATTTTGCGGGGTCGAAACGGAAGATCGGCTGGCCTGACAGCAGCAGCGCCTCGGCGGGGTGATGCATGTAGCTGGCGCAGGTCCGATCAAGCCGCATCGCGAAATCCGTTGCCAGTGCCAGCTTCATTTCCGGCGGCTCGACCGTCAGCACGAAATCGGCGAGGCGGGCCGGATCACCCGCTGCAAACAGCAGCTCCGCCACGATGGGGGCTTTCGCCTCGTCCTTCGCGAAAGCTGATAGAGGCGAGGATTTGAGTGCTCCGGCGAGCTCCGTCCACAGCGGCCATCTGGCCTGGAATTTGGCGCTGATGTCCTTCGGCGTCGCGGGCAGATCGGCGCTCTTGCCGGTGAGGTAGGGTGTGAGCGCATCGACTGCGATCAGCCGGTCGATTGCATCGCGCATCGATGCATCACCGACGGCACGCATATAGCCATCCGTGTTTTCGAGCGTGCTGTCGACCACGGCGGGATCGGCCTCGTTTTCCCGCAGCACCCTGTAGGCCGTGAGCCAGGCCGTATTGAGCAGACCGTCGGGCTTGATATGTCCCGCGGCGATTTCGGCCAGCACGGCCTGCGCCGCCTTTTCGGCGGGCGCGATGCTGCCCGTCTGATTCACATAGGTCATCAGGAAATCGCGCTCCGGCTCCTGCGCCGCCGCGACCGACACCGTGTGAAGGCTCTTCTGCTGGGCCTGCACCTCGGCATCCGGCAGCGGGATGCGCGGCAGGGCCGGTCTGCCGACGAGAGCCGGCGCCCAGCTCCACATGCGGGTCAGGTCCGGGATCATGGACTGGTCGGCAAAGCCGGCGACGAAGACGGGCCAGGCATTCTGATCGCGCTGGCTGGCGGCGAGGCCGGCCTGGATGAAAAACAGCTTGTGGCTGCCCGCCAATGCGGCGAGCTTCACCTTCTCCGCGTCCGGCCAATCTATGATGGCGGGCACGACGCTCCCGAGGAGGGATGTCTGCCGTTCAGGCGGCAGGCTGGCAATGGCGGCAAACAGTTTCTCGCCATCGCCGGCCTGCAGGATCGCCCTGAGGGTGGAGATCAGCCCGTTGAGCTGCACCGGATCGCTCACCTTGAGCGCATCGTAACCACCCCGTGCCGCGTCGATGGCGCCGGCGAGGTCGATCGCCTCGCGCACGCCGGCATCGCGCAGTCCATGGGCGAGGGTGGCCGCGTCCTCCATGGAAAGCTTGCCGTAGCGCATCTTCAGATAGGCGGCCTCCGCGCCGAAACGGCGCGTCTTCAGCCGGGGCAGTTTCTCCCGGTCGGCAAGGACCACATCCGAAAGGGCAAGTATTGCAGCCTCACCTGCGCAGGCGGCCGGCTCCTCGGCCTGGACCGTCGCGGAAAGCATCGTGAAGCCGAGGGCCAGAACAGGCAGGAACCGCATCGAACATCCTCCCGAAAACCGTTTCAGGCGGAACGCATCGGGAGAGGCGAATATTCGCTCAGACCGCGCACTTTGCCGTTTCGAAATGTGCCGGCGCTTTGCCGTCCTTGAAGACCTCCGGGTTCTTGTCATAGGCGGGGCCAACGACGAGCGCCTTTTCCGGCAGGATGCTCTGGTCGATATTGGACGTCACCTGGGTTTCCAGCGCCTGTAGCGTATCGCCATCCGGGCCGAGAACCGAAATCGCAACCTTGTAGGGCTGGTTCTTCTTCACGCAGGTCACGTCGGGGCTTTCCAGCACCACGCGGGTCAGGTTGGGGAAAATCTTGCGCTCCAGCGTCAGCGGCGCCCCGCCGGCCGGGTTCTCGAATTCGGCCTTCACGATGGAACCCTCGGGCAACGGCTCGGTCTGCTCCAGCGTCACCATGTAGGTCGCATAGGCGAGGCGGTAGTTGAAGACGAACATCTTGCCGGTCAGCTTCAGCGGGTCGGGGCCGGCCTCGCGCTGGCAGGCGGCGAGCAGCAAGACAAGCGGCAGGGCGATGAGAAGGGCTCTCTTCATGGCTGGGTCTCCGCGCGGTTGCGACGATAGTGGCGGCTGGCCTTCACGCGGTTGCCGCAGACGGCCATGTCGCACCAGGCGCGCGAGCGGTTGCGGCTGCGGTCGAGAAACAGCCAGTTGCAGTTCGGGCAGATTTTCAGCCGCTCCGGCTCCGGCCGCGACAGCAGCATCAGCGCGGAGCGGGCCGTGGCGGTGTCGAGCGCCCGTGGCCGCTCGCCCGATATCCTGAGCGTTGCCGAGATGGCATCGAGCAGATCGGCCAGCAGCGCCGGCTTGCCTGTTCCAAGTACCTCGGCGCGAAAATGCCGGTCGATCGCCTCGCGCAGCCGCACCAGCCCGGCGCGCGCCCGGTCCTCCACCGGTTCCAGCGGGCCGAAAAGGGCTCGCTCCTCGCCGTGTTCGTTCGCGCCGGAGGCAAAGGTGTCCATCGTGGCTGGATCGGCAAAACGGTCTATGCGACGCTCCGGATCGGCGCGCAGCACGACGGAGTTCGCGACATCGAGCGCGAGCGCGCCACCGGAAAAACGATGCGGGGTCCAGGAAAAGGTCATGGTATATTCTAACTGGTAAAATCCATTTTGCCAGTTATAATTTGGGGCGATGAAACCGGAACCGCCATGGCCTATTTCCTCCAGCAGATCGCCAATGCCGTGCCCGTCGCCGCGCTCTATGCGGCGCTCGCCTTCGGCTATTCCATTGCCTTTGCCGTGACGCGCCGGGCGGATATCGGCTACGGTGCGCTCTTTGCCTTTTCGGCGCAGATGTTCGTGCTGTTTTCCGGTTATGGCTGGAGCCATCTCTGGCTGGTGCTGCCCGCCGCGCTCGGCTTCGGGGCGGTGATGGCGCTGCTCTACAGCGTCGGCGCGGGGCTCGTCGTGGGGCGGCATGTCATGCGCCCGCTCGCCTTTTCCTCCGACAATACGGTGGTGGTCGCAGCGCTCGGCGTCGTGCTGGTGCTGATGGAGACGGCGCGGCTGGCCTCCGATACGCGGAGCCTCTGGCTGCCGCCTTTCCTCAATGCGCGCATCACCTTCTGGGCCGATCCGGCCTTTCCCGTCGTGCTCACGGTCATCCAGCTTGCCAATACCGGCGCCATGCTCGCCATCGTCGCCGTCGGTTACTTGGTTCTTTCGCACTCTGCCTGGGGCAGGCGCTGGCGCGCGGTGTCGGAGGACCGGCTGGCGGCGGAACTCTGCGGCGTCGATGCGGCAGGCGTCTATCTCTCGGCCTATGCCGTGGCCGCGCTCATCGCCAGCCTCACCGGCATTCTCGCCGTCTCCTATTACGGCAATATGGATTTTGGAGCGGGGCTGGTCTTCGGCGTGAAGGTGCTGTTCATCGCCGCCATCGGCGGGGCAGGGGCGCCGCTTCTCTCCGCGCTCGGCGGCGCAGCCATGGGCCTCGCCGAGACGCTGTGGAGCGCTTATGGCGATTTCCTGTGGCGGGATCTCGTGATCTTTTCCGCGCTGGTGCTGCTTCTGGTGATTTTCCGCAGGGAGAAGACGGTGCCCTAGACCCATTTCTCCCGCGCCCGGTCGTCGCTCTCCTTGGCATCGACCCACCCGCCGTCGCGGCCATCGGCGAAATGTTCTTTCTTCCAGAAGGGCGCCGATGTTTTTAGGTAGTCCATGACGAAGGACGCGCCGTCGAAGGCGGCGTGGCGATGCGGGGCGGCAGCGACGACCAGTACGATATTGGCGCCCGGCGCAATTTTCCCGACGCGGTGGATGGCGGTGATGCCGAGCAGGGAGAAGCGCGCGACGGCCTCGGCGCAGATGCGGGTAATCTCGGCTTCCGCCATGCCGGGATAGTGTTCCAGCTCCAGGGCGGAGAGGCGGCCGCCTTCATCGCGGCAGAGGCCGACGAAGCTGACGATGGCACCGGCATTCGCCCGGCCTTCGGTGAGGCGGGCAGCCTCGGCCGCGGCGTCGAAATCATCCGTCTGGACGCGCACGGTCACCGGAGCCGAAACGCCGCCGGCCACGGTTCAGCCCCCCGTCATCGGCGGGAAGAGGGCGATCTCGCGTGCACCGGTGATCGGCTCGTCGTGTTCGACGTGTTCCTGGTTGATCGCGATGCGGATCACCTTCTCATGCTCGAGCGCATGGGCATATTCGTCGCCGAGCGACTTCAGGTGGCGCAGCAGGTCGGTGCCGGTCCTGATATCGGCGGGAAGATCGATGTCTTCCTCGCCCTTGCCGATCCGTTCGCGCACCCAGGCGAAATAGACGAGCTTCGTCATCTCACTCGTCCACGATGTGCTTCAGGCCGGCGCGGAAATAGTCGTAGCCGGTGTACATGGTGATGAGGGCTGCGGCCCACAGCAGGGCGATACCGATCTCGGTCGTGTAGGGCAGGACCTTCTCACCGGCCGGGCCGGCAAGCAGGAAGCCGATGGCCAGCATCTGGATCGTCGTCTTCCACTTGGCGATGCGCGTCACGGGAACGCTGACCTTGAGGTCGGCGAGATATTCACGCAGGCCCGAGACGAGGATTTCTCGGCAGAGAATGATGATCGCCGCCCAGATCGTCCAGCCGGCAATGGTACCGTCGGCGGCCACCAGGAGCAGCACCGAAGCGACGAGCAGCTTGTCGGCGATCGGGTCCAGCATGCGGCCGATATTCGACGTCTGGTTCCAGATACGGGCGAGATAGCCGTCCAGGTAATCGGTGATCGAGGCCACGGCAAAGAGGCCCAAGGCCGTCCAGCGCGCGAAATCCGACGATTGCAGGCGCCCTTCCACGAAAAAGCAGAGCACGATCAGCGGAACGGCCACGATGCGGGCGTAGGTGAGGAGATTCGGAATGCTATATGCGCGGGAAGCCATGGATTTTTCAGTCTCGATCTTTTGCGGCTAGATGAGGTCTTTGTGACAGCGCCGTCAACCTTTGTTTCCGGCGATTCTTGGCGAATTTACGGAGCGCTGGGGAATATGAGGGGGAAGTGTGCATTTTGAAGGCATACGATCCACTATCCGTGCGTTTTCTATCTGTTGCAGTCAGCCGTATCTGGCCGCTTCATGGGGCTGGTATCTAGTCCGACCCGTGCTCTGCGAGTGCTGCAGTAAGCCTTTGTGAACAGGGGGATTATTGCAGACGGCTATTGCGCGATGATTGTGCAATATAATATTGCAAAGATACATCGCGTCGATAACACAGGGTTGTATTTGGAATGGCTGTTTTCACTATCCCATCAGGAGAATATCGCGCTGAGATTCCAGGCGGAATTTACGGTGAAATTAAAATTGTCACGAACGGAATTGGGTCTCACGATCTCCTTCTCCTTGGTGATGTAAGGGTCTCAACGCTCATTCTGGATGCATCGGTCGCAGTGACATCTTTGACCTTCGCTGGGTTCACGTTGGGCGGCACGGCAGGGAGCGATGTATTTGATTTTACTAGCGTTCGAGATTTCGACTGGATGTCGGATGCGATCAAACTCGGAGCCGGAAACGACATATTTCGTGCGGGAGTGAGTGGCTTATGGGTGGAGGCTGGAAGCGGGAATGACAGACTCTACGGCGGAATAGGGACAGACACCTTCGATGGTGGGGATGGGGACGACATTATCTTCACCGGTGGCGGCTATAATTCTGGAGGAGCTGACGAACTTCACGGCGGCAGCGGTGCTGACCTTTTCGTGGCCTTCAAGCGTAGCACTGCGGAGTATCAAGATAGCAACGCGGAGATCAAGGATTTTAAACCAGGCGTTGACCGTATCGATATATCCGCTTTTGGCATTTCAAGCTTCACGCAACTGGAGCACATCTTCGACGACCGCAGAAACGGAGTTGGGTTTAACGCAACACGTGCAAGCAGCGGGAATGCTTTTTTTCTAGAAGGAGTCAAGAAAGAGGGGATAAGCGCCCGTGATTTCATCTTTTATACAGGAAACGCGCGAGACGTTATCGGAACTAATCTCGATGATCGATTGTTCGCGGCGGCTGGCGGCTCAAAGCTTAAAGGTGGGCATGGACGTGACGAGCTTTTCGGCGGCGCAGGCGCTGATATCTTCGTTTTAGCCATTCGCAGTAAGGCGCCAGACATGGATAGTCTGAGTACTATTGTCGACTTTAAGCAGGGCACTGATCGCATAGATGTGAGTGCTTACGGGATCAGCAATTTCAGCCAGTTACAAAAAACTATCGAGATAAAAGGTGATGGCAACGCATGGTTCAGCGCCCAATATGGGGAATCCCAAAATCAGTTCACGATCAGGGATGTTGCACTAAGCGAGCTTACTAAACGTGATTTTATCTTTAATGTTGCGTCGGTGAAAGAAATCACCGGGACGGTGTCGTCTGACTGGTTATTCGCAACTCAGGGCGGAACGACGTTGCGCGGCGGGCGTGGTGATGACACGCTTTTGGGCGGCGATGGTGATGATACGCTCGACGGTGGTTCCGGCGAGGACAGAATGGAAGGCGGCAAGGGCAATGATATCTATATCGTCAACAACAGATACGACAAAATCATAGAGAACAAGCTCGAGGGTATCGATGTCGCCAACACTTCGATCAGTTTGACATTGGTTGCCAATATCGAGAACCTGATCCTGCGGTTAGGTGATATCAATGGCACCGGAAACGAGCTTGCAAATACGATTACCGGTAGCGACGGCAACAATGTGCTGAAGGGTATGTCAGGCAATGACAAGCTTTTTGGTCGTGTTGGCAATGATACACTCATCGGAGGTCAAGGCGCGGACGATCTCTATGGCGGCACCGGCAAGGACGCATTTGTCTTCACGTCGCTGAAAGATTCGACCGTTGCCGTTTCTGGCCGTGACACCATCTTTGACTTCTCGCGGACGCAGGGCGATCGCATCGATCTTTCTGGCATCGACGCGATGTCTACAACCTCGAAGAACGACGCCTTTGCCTTTATCGGTTCCAAGGGCTTTTCGGGCAAGGCCGGTGAGCTGCGCTTCGACAAAGAAGCGGCCGGAACCTATATTTATGGTGATGTGGACGGTAATGGGAAGGCGGATTTCGCTATAGAACTCACTGCGGCGGTTATGCTGTTGAAAGGCGATTTCATTCTCTAGATTATGGGCGATGCTGCATCGCGAGGTATGTCGGAAACAGGGCGCTAGAGAAATTCAGCGCCCTGTTTTGTTTGTTGAGCCAAGGTCTTCAACCCGCCGCATCATCGTGAAAATGGTTGTAAACGATCCGTGCGACGCTCTCCGAAATGCCTGATACCGCCATGAGATCGACCATCGCGGCGCGGGAGACGGCCTTGGCGGTGCCGAAATGCTGGAGCAGGGCGCGCTTGCGGGTCGGGCCGATGCCGCCGATCTCGTCGAGCGGGTTCTTCACCATCTCCTTCTTGCGGCGCGCGCGGTGCGAACCGATGGCGAAGCGATGGGCCTCGTCGCGCAGGCGCTGCACGAAATAGAGCACGGGATCGCGCGGCGGCAGCGAGAAATCCGGAATGCCGCGCATGAAGAAGCGTTCGCGACCGGCCTCGCGGTCCGCACCCTTGGCGACGCCGATAGCGATGACCTGGTCGGTGATGCCAAGCTCTTCGAGGATCGCCCGTACCGCCGTCATCTGGCCCTGGCCGCCGTCGATGAGGATGATGTCCGGCCAGGCCGGGAAGGGCTGGTCGGCGGCGTCGGTGCTCTGGTCGGCATTGCGATCCGGCAGGCCCTCTTCCTTCATCAGACGGGAGAAGCGTCGGGTCATCACTTCCTTCATCATGCCGAAGTCGTCGCCGGGCGTGATGTCGGTCGATTTGATGTTGAATTTTCGATACTGGCTCTTCACGAAGCCTTCCGGCCCCGCCACCACCATGCCGCCGACGGCATTGGTGCCCATGATGTGCGAGTTGTCGTAGATCTCGATGCGGCGCGGCACGGTTGGAAGCTTGAAGGTCGCGGCAAACCCTTCGAGCAAGCGCGATTGCGAGGCGGTCTCGGCCAGCTTGCGGCCATGCGCCTCGCGGGCATTGGCGACCACGTGGTCGACGAGGTCCTTCTTCTCGCCGCGCTGCGGCACGGAAATCGTCACCTTGTAGTTCGAGCGCTCGGACAGCGCCTCCGAGAGAAGGTCGATTTCCTCCACCGTCTCAGACAACAGGATTTGCCGCGGGCAAGGCTTGTCGTCATAGAACTGGGCAAGGAAGGCATTGAGCACTTCCGCACCCGTCAGCTGCGGATCGGCCTTGGGGAAATAGGCGCGGTTGCCCCAGTTCTGCCCGGTGCGGAAGAAGAAGACCTGGATGCAGGAAATGCCGCCCTCGTGGTGAATGGCGAAGATATCGGCCTCTTCCACGCCGGCCGGGTTGATGCCCTGATGGCTCTGGACATGCGACAGCGCCGCCAGCCGGTCGCGATAGACGGCGGCGCGCTCGAAATCGAGGTCTTCGGCGGCGGCGTTCATGGCCTCGGCCATATGCGCCTTCACCTTCTGGCTCTTGCCGGAAAGGAAGTCCTTCGCCTCCTGCACCAGTTCGGCATAGTCCGCGTCGCGGATCTCATTGGTGCAGGGGCCGGAACAGCGCTTGATCTGGTAGAGCAGGCAGGGGCGCGTGCGGCTTTCGAAAACGCTGTCGGTGCAGGTGCGCAGCAGGAAGGCGCGTTGCAGCGAGTTGATCGTGCGGCCGACCGCGCCGGCCGAGGCGAAGGGGCCGAAATAGTCGCCCTTGCGGCTGCGTGCGCCACGATGCTTGAAGATCGCCGGCGCCCTGGTGTCGCCGGTCAGCAGGATATAGGGAAACGACTTGTCATCGCGCAAAAGCACGTTGAAGCGCGGGCGCAGGCGCTTGATGAGGTTGGCTTCGAGCAGCAGCGCCTCGGTCTCCGTGCGCGTCGTCACGAATTCCATATTGGCCGTCTGGCGCACCATCTGCGTGAGACGGTTGGAATGCACGCGGCCCTGCGCGTAGTTCGACACGCGCTTCTTCAGGCTGCGCGCCTTGCCGACATAGAGCACGTCGCCGTCGGCATTAAACATGCGGTAGACGCCGGGGCTGTTGGGCAGGCGGTTGACGAAGTGCTGGATCAAATCGGCGCCGGTGACGCCCTCGGGCAGGTCGCCGCCTTCGTTCCAGTCGATGCCGGGCGTGGCGGCGACAGGATCGGCAACGCTCGCCGCTGTGCTTTCCGGAAGCTCGTCGTCCTCGTCCGTCTCGTTTTCGTCGTAGAGGATGCCGCCATCCTCCACCTTCCGGCCGTTCATTCCGCTATTCCCCTGACATCGGGTGTTTCCCAGGCGAGATGCTGCCCGCCATCGAGCGCTATCATTTGCCCCGTTATGGACGGCGTGTCGAACAAAAAGCGAACTGTGCGGCCGAATTCGTCGAGATCGGGGCCGCGCCGCAGGATCAGACCCTCGACCTGCGCCTGGAAATCGGCGTCGTCCTGGCGCTCGTTCGGCAAGGAAGGGCCGGGGCCGATGGCATTGACGCGAACATGCGGCGCAAAACTCTGCGCCATGGTGCGCGTCGCCATCCACAGGGCGGATTTGGAGAGCGTGTAGGAATAATAGCGCGGCGTCGGGTTCCAGACGCGCTGGTCGACGATGTTGACGATCGAGCCGGCGGCACCGTCAGGCAATTGCCGGACGAAGTCACGCGCGAGGATCGACGGTGCCTTCACATGAACGGCGAAATGCCGCTCCCACAGCGCATCGTCGAAGGCGGTGACCGTATCCGGCTTGAACAGCGAGGCATTGTTGACGAGGAGATCGAGCGGCCCGAGTGCGGCGACGACCCTGTCGATCAGCGTCGCCGTCGCGGCGCTATCGGAAAGGTCGCATTGCACCACGCAAGCCGTCCGGCCGCGCGCCCGAAGTGTGGCGGCGAGCGCCTCCGCTTCCTCGAGAGACTCGTTTGCATGGATGGCGACGGCAAAGCCGTGCGCGGCGAGATCCTCCACGATGGCCTTGCCGATGCGTTTTGCGCCGCCCGTCACGAGGGCCGTTTTCATGGGTTTCTTCAAGAACTGTCCGTCCTGCCGATTCATTTGATTAACCGGCCCAAGATATAGACATCCCAGCGCAGGCTTAAACTCCCCATGACAATTGGTTGCGGAAAAATTAACCGCAAAAGGCAATTCAAAGTAATTTGAAGTATATTTTACCGATTTCTTCCATTGTTGAAATCATGGTTAACGATTTACCTGGTGCGCAAAAACCACATCCAAATTGTGCCATGGCCGTGCCACAATGATTTCACATTTTGGCTCTTTCATTTCCTCAATCTTTATTCAATTTCACCTCAACCGGGCGGGAC
>NZ_JBLZPK010000076.1:0-2061 GCF_049199905.1 Shinella sp. M27 | reverse complement strand
ACAGCAGATTGTCTAACTTTTTTCGTCATATGCCCGTCGCCTCTGTTCGGGCAGACACGGCCTTAAGCCGAGAGGCTCGCGCGGCCGCGTGCACGGCGTGCGGACAGGACCTTGCGGCCGCCCTTGGTAGCCATGCGGGCGCGGAAGCCGTGACGACGCTTGCGAACAAGCTTGGAAGGTTGGTAGGTACGCTTCGTCATTTATTTAATACCGCGGTGTGCGGCCCTTCTTGGGTTTTGCTTTACGCAATCAGCGTTGAAAGTCCGACATAGGCTTGCCCTCGCGGGAAGCCAGGCTGTCCGGACGTGCGCGGCTTATAAGGGCAAAGACGATTAAAAGTCAATTGCGGCTTTGACGCAGCTCCGCCTGTCACATTTGTTAAGATCGCGGCCATCTGCGGTTGCGTATTGCTTGCCTTTTGTCACTTTCAGCTAACGTTACGTCAGTCTTTATTCCTGATTTTCCTCAATATTTTTTCCATTGGCAATTTCAGGCGGGACTTAAATGCCTGCTATTTGGGCGGTTGTATCAAAATCTAATTAACCTTTAGCGTTTACCGTCCTGTCCATGGGGGAAGGCGGCCAAGTCGTTTTCCTGGTGTTTGCTTGTGCCTTTGGAGTGTGACGTGAAGATACGCGGCAAGATTTACCTCATCGTGGGCGTGATGGGCTTCATTTCCGTCCTGATCGGCGCCATCGCCGTTCATGTAGTCTCGGAATACAGCGAAAAGCTGCATCAGTACGAGAATGCCGCCGACCGCGCCTTCCTCGGCGAGCACCTGAACCGTCAGGTCACCGCCGTCGTCATGGAAGCGCGTGGCGTCTATGCCGCCAAGGATACCGACGGCGCCAAGAAATTCGCCGAAGGCATCGCCAAGGAACTCGACGGGATCGATGCGACGCTCAAGGAATGGCAGCCGCTCGTTCCCGACGCGCAGAAGGCCGCCTTCGACGCCGTGGTTTCGCGCGCCGCCGAATTCCGCACCTTCCGCATGGAAACGGCCCGCCTCGGCACGACCGAATCGATCGCCGCTGCCAACGAGCAGGGCAACAATGAGCTGAACCGCGCCAACCGCAAGGCCTTCCAGAAGGAGATTGACGCCGTCGTTCAGACGGACAACGAGAACCTGACGACCATTAAGGATGACATCGCCTCGTTCGAGACGCTGATGCTGACGCTCGTGCTCGGCACGGTTGGCGCCGGCCTTGTGCTGGGTGGCGGCATCGCCTTCTATATCGCGACCAACGAACTCAGCCGCCCGATCCAGAAGGTCACCGACACGATGAACCGCCTTGCCGGCGGCGATCTCGAGACGGAAGTGCCCTATGCCGGCCGCCAGGACGAGATCGGCGAAATGGCTGCGGCCGTAGCCGTCTTTCGCCAGAACGCCATCACCGTGCGCGACCTCAACGCCCAGGAACAGGTGCTGCGCGAAAAGAGCGCGGATCTCCAGTCCTCCATCGCGACCGTCGTGCACGCTGCCGCTGCGGGCGACTTCTCCTCGCGCATCAGCAAGGATTATCACAACGAAGACCTCAACCGTTTCGCACGCTCGGTCAACGAGCTGGTCGGCGGCGTCGAGGAGGGCATTGCCGAAACCCGCCGCGTCATCGGTTCGCTGGCCGACGGTGACCTGACGCAGACCATGAACGGCGCGTTCCGTGGCGCCTTCGCCGAGCTTCAGCAGAACGTCAACGCGACGCTCGCCACCCTCCAGCGCACCATGCGCGAAGTGCGCGGCTCGACGGATGCCATCAATGCCAATTCCGGCGAACTGCGCAGCGCCTCGGACGATCTGTCCAAGCGCACAGAGCAGCAGGCCGCCGCGCTGGAGGAAACCTCCGCCGCACTCGAAGAGATCACCGCCGCCGTCAAGAATTCGACGGAGCGGGCCAATGAGGCGACCACCATGGTCGGCGAGGCGACGCAGAGTGCCAAGGAGTCCGGCGCCATCGTCCGCAACGCCATCGACGCCATGGGCCGCATCGAGCAGGCCTCCAGCGAGATCAGCCAGATCATCTCGGTCATCGACGAGATCGCCTTCCAGACCAACCTTCTGGC
>NZ_JBLZPK010000075.1:11859-44907 GCF_049199905.1 Shinella sp. M27 | reverse complement strand
AAGATCACCGCGACCTGCTCTTCCGTCTTAAGCGGCGAGAACTGCGGCTGCTTCAGAAGTTCGGTCAGGCGTGCACCGCGGTTCAGCAGGCGCTGCGTTGCAGCATCGAGGTCCGAGCCGAACTGAGCGAAGGCTGCCATTTCGCGATACTGGGCGAGTTCGCCCTTGATCGAGCCGGCGACCTGCTTCATCGCCTTGATCTGTGCGGACGAGCCAACGCGGGAAACCGACAGACCGACGTTAACGGCCGGGCGGATACCCTGGTAGAACAGGTCCGTTTCAAGGAAGATCTGGCCGTCGGTGATCGAGATCACGTTGGTCGGGATGAACGCCGAAACGTCGTTACCCTGGGTTTCGATGACCGGCAGAGCCGTCAGCGAGCCAGCGCCCATGTCGTCGTTGAGCTTTGCAGCGCGCTCGAGGAGACGCGAATGCAGGTAGAAAACGTCGCCCGGGTAAGCTTCGCGGCCCGGCGGGCGGCGCAGCAGGAGCGACATCTGACGGTAGGAAACGGCCTGCTTGGAAAGGTCGTCGTAACCGATGAGGGCGTGCTTGCCGTTGTCGCGGAAGTATTCACCCATCGCGCAGCCGGCGAACGGTGCGAGATACTGCATCGGCGCCGGGTCGGACGCCGTTGCGGCAACGATGATCGAGTACTGGAGAGCGCCGCGCTCCTCGAGAACCTTCACGAACTGGGCAACCGTCGAACGCTTCTGGCCGATAGCGACGTAGACGCAGTACAGCTTCTCGCTGTCCGGGCCGTTGTCGTGGATGGCCTTCTGGTTCAGGATCGTGTCCAGAATGATGGCGGTCTTGCCGGTCTGACGGTCGCCGATGACGAGCTCGCGCTGGCCGCGGCCGACCGGGATGAGGGCGTCGATGGCCTTGAGGCCGGTCGACATCGGCTCATGAACCGACTTGCGCGGGATGATGCCCGGAGCCTTGACGTCAACGCGCGAGCGCTGCTTGGCATTGATCGGGCCTTTGCCGTCGATCGGGTTGCCGAGCGCGTCGACGACGCGGCCGAGCAGTTCCGGACCGACCGGAACGTCCACGATGGCGCCGGTGCGCTTTACGGTGTCGCCTTCCTTGATGTCACGGTCCGAACCGAAAATAACGACACCGACGTTGTCGCTTTCCAGGTTCAAGGCCATGCCACGGATGCCACCGGGGAATTCGACCATTTCACCGGCCTGGACATTGTCGAGGCCGTAAACGCGGGCGATACCGTCACCGACGGAAAGCACCTGACCGACTTCAGAGACTTCCGCCTCTTTGCCGAAGTTTTTGATCTGATCTTTGAGAATTGCGGAAATTTCCGCGGCGCGGATATCCATCAGCCGACCTCTTTCAGTGCAAGCTTAAGAGTAGAGAGTTTGGTGCGAAGGGACGTATCGATCTGGCGCGATCCCACCTTGACGATCAGACCACCGAGAATGGACGGGTCGACGGTGACGGCGATCGCCACGTCTTTGCCGGTGACGCCTTTCAGCGCCGCCTTCAATTCAGTTTCCTGCGCTGCGGTCAACGCATGGGCCGAGGTAACGTCGGCCGTGATTTCGCCGCGGGCGCGGGCCGCGATGACGCGGTAAGCCTTGATCATGCCGGGAACGGCGAACAGGCGGCGATTTGACGCAACCACCTTGAGGAAGTTTGCCACGAGGCCCGTGATGCCGGCCTTGGCGGCAACGGCGGAAATGGCCTTGGTCTGATCTTCGGCGGAGAAGACGGGGCTGACGATCAGCCGCTTCAGGTCATCGCTCTCATCGATCAGGGCCTGGAAACGGTCGAGATCGGCGCCGACAGCGGCAGCGGAGCCAGCTTCCTGCGCAAGGTCGAAAAGCGAAGACGCGTATCTTTCTGCAACACCGGAAACGAGCTGGGATGTGTCTGCCACGGGCACAAGCTTCTCTTTTTTCATTCAGAAAACAGGGCAGTAGCGGAGCTACGGTCCTAAGCTTCTGAAATCGTTGCGGTATTCTTCAGCTCCCACAGGCTTTTTCGCCCGCTTTTTCTGAATTCGCGGTTCGTCTAGCATAGGAAACCGGGACTCGCAACACGCCGGACGCAGGAATGCGCCATAAGTCGGCCACAGTCGAGGCAAAAGTTGACTGCGCGGACTATGCTTTGGCGCAGGCGGAGCGGGATATGCCGTTTTTCTCTTAGAGGAAGCCGAAGGCGTAACCGAGCGGCAGCGCGGCAAGCACCGCCTGAACGAAAAGCACGACAAGATTCTTCGCGCTGAACGCGCCGTCCGACATCAGGGACAGGATGCGGCCGAAGGCGGCAAGCGCAAAACCGCCGCCGATCGCCATATAGATCCAGCTCTGCGCCATCAGCAGCGCCACGATGGCAAGCCCCGCATAGAAGCCGCCGGCCGAACGCACGAAGGCGAGACCTTCGCGGCTCGTCTCCTTCGGCTGCAACCCTGCAAGCTTCAATGCCGTGCCGGGAGCGAAAAGGCCGAAGAGGCCAAGGAGCCCCGTGGCGATGGCCGCACAGAAGGCGAGGAATTCGCCGGTTTCGGTGGGGATATAGAATTCCATCTCGGCTTGTCTCCAGAACTGCCCGCCGCCTTCTATCGCACAGCCGCAGGACAGGCAGAAGCGCACGGCAAAAGTTCGCACAAGTCTTTGTTAACCACGCCCCATCACAGGAAACTCTGCGGATCGATGTCGAGCTGCACCTGTAGCGAGGCACGCTCCTTCGGCCCGTTGGCGAGCATGGTGCGCAGGAAGGTCTGCATGTCGCTGTTTCTGCGGCCATGCACCAGCAGGCGGAACCGGTGTCGGCCGCGCACCAGCGCCAGCGGCGCTTCCGCCGGCCCGAGAATGGAGATGCCGGTGACCTGCGGCGCCGCCTGCCGCAATCCACGCGCATGCGTTTCAGCCTCGGCGCGGCTGTCGGCCGAGACGATGACCGAGGCCAGCCGTCCGAACGGCGGCAGCAGCGCCTTTTCCCGCTCGCCGATCTCACGGTCGTAAAACGCCTGCGCATCGCCCGAGACGATGGCCTGCATGACCGGATGCGCCGGCTGGTAGGTCTGGATGAGGCCGTGGCTCTTGAGGCCCGATCGCCCGGCGCGGCCCGTTACCTGCGAGAGCAACTGGAAGGTCCGCTCCGCCGCACGCGGATCACCGTTCGACAGGCCGAGATCCGCATCGACGACGCCGACCAGCGACATCAGCGGGAAATTGTGCCCCTTGGCGACGAGCTGCGTGCCGATGACGATATCCGCCTCGCCGCGTGCAATCGCCTCCAGTTCCAGCCGCAGCCGCTTCACGCCCATCAGGTCGGAGGAGAGCACGATGGTGCGCGCCTCGGGAAAGTGCTTTTCCACCTCCTCCGCAATACGTTCCACCCCCGGCCCGCAGGCCGCGAGGTGGTCGAAGGTGCCGCATTCCGGGCAGGCCTCGGGCGTGCGCTCGGCATAGCCGCAATGATGGCACTGGATCTGGCCGCGGAACCGGTGCTCCACCAGCCAGCTTGAGCATTGCGGGCACTGGAAGCGGTGGCCGCAGACCCGGCAGAGCGTCAGCGGCGCATAACCGCGGCGATTGAGAAAGAGCAGCGCCTGCTCCTCCTTCTCGATGGTGCGCTGGATGCCGCGCAACAGGATCGGCGACAGGAAACCGCCGCGCGCCGGGGGGTGGCGGCGCATATCGACGAGATGGAGGTCCGGCAGCGCCGCATCGCCATAACGCGTCGGCAGATGCAGCTTGCGATAGCGCCCAACATCGCTGTTGACCCGGCTTTCGACCGACGGTGTCGCCGAAACCAGCACGGCCGGGAAATCGCCGATGCGGGCGCGCACCACCGCCATATCGCGCGCATTGTAGAAGACACGGTCTTCCTGCTTGTAAGCAGGGTCGTGCTCTTCATCGACGATGATGAGGCCGAGGTTTTCGAAGGGCAGGAACAGCGCCGAGCGCGCGCCCGCCACCACCCGCACGTCCCCCGTCGTCACCTGCCGCCACACGCGTTCGCGCATGCGCGGCGCGAGATCCGAGTGCCATTCGGCGGGCTTTGCGCCGAAGCGATCCTGGAAACGCTCCAAAAAGCTCGCCGTCAGCGCGATTTCGGGCAGGAGGATGAGCACTTGCCTGCCGCGCCTCAGCGTCTCTGCAATCGCCTCGAAATAGACCTCCGTCTTGCCCGAACCGGTGATGCCGTCGATCAGCGAGACCGAGAAGATGCCCTTCTGCACGCTCTCCACCAGCTCCGCCGCACTGTCGGTCTGCGGCCCCTCGAGCCGGGGTGCGGCATAGTCCGGATCGGGTGCGGCCACCACAGGCGGCGGCGGCAGGAAGACCGTTTCGAACGTGCCCTGCTTCATCAACCCGTCGATGACGCTCGTTGAGGTGCCCGAGGCGTGGGCGAGGCCGGACTTGGTCCAGGCAATACCATCCTCGACCATTTCCAGCACGCGCTCGCGCGCGCTCGTCAGCCGCTCCGGCCGGTGGCCGGTAAAGCGCAGGCCTTCGATCATCGGTTCGGGATCGAAAGCGGTCGGCGCGCGCAACGCCATGCGGGTGACGAGACCCGGCGGCGTCACCGTATAGGCGGACACCCAATCGAGGAAATCGCGCATCTCCTTCGACAGCGGCGGGCAATCGAAGACTTTCTCGATCGGCCTGAGCTTCTTCGGATCGACCTTGCCGTCATCCCCGCCATCCCAGACGACGCCCGGAACCAGACGCGGCCCGAGCGGCACCTGCACGATGGAGCCTGGCTGGACGGCCATGTCCTCGGGGACCGTATAGGAATAGGGCACGGGCGTGGGCACCGGCACCATGACGGGCACCGTGCGCAAAAAAAGCCTGTCTCCGAAAAGGTTGGTCGAATCGCTGCTCATGAACCGCGACCATGCCTCCATGGCCACGGGAAGAAAACCGCAAAGATGGCGGCCGCCTCATTCGTCATCGTCATCCATCGCGCCGGTCAGCCGCATGCCGTCGATCCAGGTCGCCCCGTCATGGCGCACCACGCGTTTCGCCCTGACACCGCAGCGCGTCTCCACCTCCTGCGCCAGCCGCTCCGAATGGGTGACGATCCACAGTTGGCTCGACTGCGCGGCGCGCGCGATCATTTCTGCCAGCGGCGGCAGCATGTCGGGGTGGAGGCTCGCCTCCGGCTCGTTGAGCGCGATCAGCGGCGGCGTGCGATAGGAGAGAAGGGCCGCAGCCAGCGCGAGGAAGCGGATCTGCCCGTCGGAAAGCTCGCGCGGCTTGAAGACACGCTGCGGAAATTGCGGGAAGATCAAACCATAGGAGGCGAACTCCTCCGGCTCCGGCACAGACAATCGCGCCCCGCCAAAAGCATCCGCCACGGCCCGGTCGAGATCGACCGTGTCTCCTCGGGTCCATTTCAGCGTTGCGAAGACCGCCGCCATATTCGTCCCGTCCTGATCGAGCAAGGGCGCGGTGACGGCGAGGCAGGGCTGGCGCAGCGCCGAATCGCGATCCGAGCGGAAACCATGGAAGAAGCGCCACTGCGAAAGGGCGCGGCGAAACGTGCCGACTTCAGGATAGTGGCCGGCATCACCGAGCAGCGCGATGGCCGTTTCGGATGTCAGCGCCTGCTCGGGATACTCCGTCATCCGGCCCGCCTCGCTGCGCACCATGATGCCTGGCCCTGCGCGCTTCATCATCGTCACTGGCCGGCGGCCAGTCTCGATGGTCAGTTCCTCGGCCTTGACCTGCGGCTCGAAAGCAAAACCCGCCGCATCGATCGGCGGCCGCAGCCCCGCCTCGACGCGGTAGCGGAAGGTGATCGCCCGCTCCTCGTCCAGAAGCTCGGTTTCGAGCCGGATGCGCACCGGCTCGTTCGCACGCCGCTTGCCCGTCCAGAGCGCCGAGGCCATGCCGCCCTCCGCCGCGATTTCATGCGCAAAGGTTCCGCGCACCGCCGCCTGCACCAATTGCAGCGACCGGTAGAGGTTCGATTTTCCGGCACCGTTCTCGCCGACGAACAGGTTCACCCGCCCGAGATCCATACGAATCGAGCGCAGGGAGCGATAATTTTCGGCGGACATCGACCGCAGCAGCATGGTTTCACCCGGCTTCTTGAACACGGCGCTCTCTTACAGCCCACCGTGTCTAGAGGAAGGCAGCCCGCTTTGCCCAGCCTTTTGGCTGAACGTTAGCAAAACCCTAACGCAAATGACCGATCCTGCGGCAAACCGCGAAGGCAGGACATGACCGAACTTCTCATCATCGCCGATCCCGCACTGCTGGCCGAGCGGCAGGCCTGGCTTGCCTCGCTCGCCGACGAGCGCCGTCTCGCGGGCCACACGCTCGATGCCTATGAGCGCGACACCCGCCAGTTCCTCGCCTTCCTGACGCAGCATCTCGCCGCCCCCGCGCGCCTGAAGGACATCGGCAATCTGCGCCCGGCAGACCTGCGCGGCTTCCTCGCTGCCCGCCGTCGCGATGGCGCGGGTGCGCGCACGCTCGGCCGCGGCCTTGCCGGCCTGCGCTCCTTCCTGCGCCACCTTGAGCGCAAGGGCCTCGCCAATGCCGCCGGGGCCTCGGCCGTGCGCTCGCCCAAACAACCGAAATCCCTGCCGAAACCTCTCTCCGACCGCCAGGCCATCGCCGTCGTCGATGCGAATGAGCAGCTTGCCGAGGAACCTTGGATCCGTGTACGCAATGCCGCCGTGCTCACCCTTCTCTATGGCTGCGGCCTGCGCATTTCTGAAGCCCTCTCGCTGACGCCGGAGAATTTCGCCGGCAGCCCGACATCGCTGCGCATCACCGGCAAGGGCGACAAGACGCGCATCGTGCCGCTGATCGCGCCGGCGCGATCAGGCGTCGAGGACTATATCAAGCTCTGCCCCTTCCCGCTCGGCGCGGACAAACCGCTCTTCCGCGGCGCGCGCGGCGGCCCCTTGCAACCGGCCATCATCCAGCGCGAGATGCAGAAAATGCGCGGCGCGCTCGGCCTGCCGGACAGCGCCACACCGCATGCTTTGCGCCATTCCTTCGCCACCCATCTGCTCGCCGGCGGCGGCGACTTGCGCACCATTCAGGAACTGCTCGGACACGCCAGTCTTTCGACGACGCAGGTCTATACCGGTGTCGATTCGGCGCGATTGCTCGAAATATATGACCGGGCGCATCCACGCGCCTGATCCCGTTAAGGGATTGTGAGGATGAGGCGACTAGGGTCCGCGAAAAATACACGGAGTTCGACCATGACAGTCCTTCTTCACAAGAGCCGTCTTTTGCTTGCCGACCGGTTGGCCGATGCCGGTCTCTGGTTCATGGCCGCGATCCATGCGCTGATCGCCCTCTCCTTCCTCGTCGTGCTTGCCGGCCTTTCTCCGGCGCGGGCGGAAGACCTGCCGACCTGCACCGGCAACAACCTGCTAACGAAATACGAGAAGGACGATCCGGCCGGCTACGCCAAGCTGCGCGCCGAGGCCGACGCCACGCCGAACGGCAAGGCGATCTTCTGGAAGGTCGAAAAGAACGGCAAGCCCGCCTCCTGGCTGCTCGGCACCATGCATGTGACGGATCCGCGCGTGCTCGCCATGCCGGAGGCCGCCCGCACCGCCTATGAGAAGGCCGCGACCGTCATCGTCGAATCCGACGAGATCACCGACGAGAAGAAGGCGGGCGCCGCGATGATGGCCCGGCCCGATCTCATCATGTTCACCGACGGTAAGTCGATCACCGATTTCCTTGACCCCGAGGAAAAGGAAAAGCTGGAGAAGGGCCTGAAGGGCCGCGGCCTGTCGCTTGCCGCCGTCGGCCGTATGAAGCCGTGGATGCTGATGAGCTTCGTCGCCCTGCCCGCCTGCGAAATCGCCCGCAAGACCGCCGGTGCCGCCTTCCTCGACCAGCAGCTCGCCAAGAATGCGCTCGCCGACGGCAAGACACTGAAGGGACTGGAAACGCTGATCGAGCAGATTTCCGCGCTGGATTCGCTCGCCGTCGAGCCGCAGATCAAGGGCCTCGTGCAGACGGTGGACCTCGGGGACGGCCTGAAGGACGTCATCGAGACGATGAGCCAGCTCTACCTCTCGGGCGATACCGGCATGATCATGCCGATGATGCGCGCCGCCACGCCCGAAGGTGATGGCGCGGACGCCTATGCCGAGTTCGAACAGCGCATCATCGTCGACCGCAACCACACCATGGCCGACCGCGCAACGCCGATCCTCGATGAAGGCAATGTCTTCATGGCCGTCGGCGCGCTGCATCTCGCCGGCGCGGAAGGCGTGGTCGAACTGCTGCGCAAGAAGGGCTTTACCGTTACCGCGGTGAATTGAGCTTCCGCGCCCGCCGGCCGATGCCCGACAGCATGGTGCGCACGATCAACTTGTGAAACGGCATGACGGCGGCGAGATAGAGCCGGCCGAGCAGGTTGTTGCGGTGAACGAGCGTCATCACGCTCAAGGTCTGGCCGGAGGGCCGGTCCGCCAGCACGTCAATGACGATGCGGAAATCGAGATGCCGGTCGTCGAAGCCGAGCACGACGCGCTCATCGGTCGCGCTCACCACCGGAAAACCGCCGACCTCCGTCTCGGAGGTCTTCACCTCCTTCGCCGCGCCCTTCAGCCCGAAGGGTGCCACGATGGCATTGCGCAGCATCATCAGCTTGCGCACCCAGCCCGGCGGATGCTCCAGCGCCAACCGCGCCGCCTCGCGCGCCGTCAGGTGCTCGACCGGCAGGCCAAGCGTGAAACGGTCCGCCCAGTCGGCGGCGGGAAGCAGCGGGTGCGGCAGGGAAACGGGTCGCGATACCGGAGACATGAAACCATCCTTTGTGGTCTCCATGCTGCGCCGGTTCGCCAAATGAAAACAGGCGGCTGGTTGTCGCAGCCGCCTGAAAAATGTCCAGCCGAAGCGAACGCGCTTCGGTGTCCGATCACATATGGATCGGCTTGAAGAACGTCGCCAGCGCGGCTTCCTTCACGGCTTCCGACATGGTCGGATGGGCGTGGCAGGTGCGGCCGAGATCTTCAGAGGAACCGCCGAATTCCATCAGCACGGCCGCCTCGTGGATCATCTCTCCGGCGCCGAAGCCGACGATGTGCACGCCGAGAACGCGGTCGGTCTCCTTGTCGGCGAGAACTTTCACGAAGCCGTCCGTCGCCAGCATGGCGCGGGCGCGACCGTTGGCGGTGAAGGGGAACTTGCCGGCTTTGTAAGCTACGCCTGCGGCCTTCAGCTCTTCCTCGGTCTTGCCGACGGAGGCAACTTCCGGCTGGGTGTAGACGACGCCGGGGATGACGTCGTAGTTCACATGGCCGGCCTGGCCGGCGAGGATTTCGGCGACGGCGACACCCTCGTCTTCCGCCTTGTGGGCGAGCATCGGACCGCGCACGACGTCGCCGAGCGCATAGATGCCGGGGACATTGGTCTGGAAGTGCTTGTCGATCTCGACGCGGCCGCGGTTGTCGAGCGCAACGCCGGCTTCCTTGAGGCCGAGGCCTTCGGTGTAGGGCTTGCGGCCGGTGGCGATCAGCACGACATCGGCGTCGATGGTGGTGGCCTCACCGCCCTTGACCGGCTCGAAGGTCACCTTGGCGCCGGAGCCGGATTTTTCGACGCCCGTCACCTTAGCGCCGAGCTTGAAGTCCATGCCCTGCTTGGCGAGCATGCGCTGGAACTGCTTGGAGACGTCGCCGTCCATGCCGCCGAGGATGGTGTCGAGATATTCGACAACCGTGACCTTGGCGCCGAGGCGGGCCCAGACCGAGCCGAGCTCAAGGCCGATGACGCCGCCGCCGACGACGACCAGATGGCCCGGCACCTTGTCGAGCGCGATGCCGCCCGTCGAGGAGACGATGACCTTCTCGTCGATCTCGACCGGGACGCCCGGAATGCCGGCGACGTCGGAACCAGTGGCGATCACGATGTTCTTCGTGTCAAGGACCTGCTCCTCACCCTTTTCATTGGTGACGGAGACCTTGCCCGCGCCCAGCACCTTGCCGGTGCCCTGGATGCCGTCGATCTTGTTCTTCTTGAACAGGAAGGCAACGCCGTCGACATTCGACTTCACTGTCGCATCCTTGTGCGCCATCATCTTGGCGAGGTTCAGCGTGGGCTTCACGCCTTCGATGCCGAGCGCATCCATGCCATGGGCGGCGTGGCTGTAGGTCTCCGAGGCATGCAGCAGCGCCTTGGAGGGGATGCAGCCGACATTGAGGCAGGTGCCGCCATAGGTGGCGCGCTTTTCGACGACCGCGACCTTCAGGCCGAGCTGTGCCGCCTTGATGGCGCAGACATAGCCGCCGGGGCCGGAACCGATAACGATGAGATCATATGCCATGACAAGTCCTTCCTGCACGGGGCCTAGCGGCCGCCGCTGACGTTGAGGGCGGCACCCGTCACATAGGATGCCGCATCGGAGAGAAGATAGAGAATGGATTGCGCGACTTCATCGGCCGTGCCCGGCCGCTGCATCGGGATGAGCGACGCCATGTCGCGCGCACGATCTGGGAGGCCGCCGGAGGCGTGGATTTCCGTATCGATGATGCCGGGGCGCACGAGATTGACGCGCACGCCCTCCGCCGCGACTTCGCGGGCGAGACCGATCGTGAAGCTCTCAATGGCACCCTTGCTGGCGGCATAATCGACATATTGCCCGGCCGCACCCAACTGCGCGGCGACTGACGAAAGGTTGACGATGGAGCCACCCTTGCCGCCATGGCGCGTCGACATGCGGCGCACGGCCTCCTGCGCGCAACGGATCGAACCCATGACATTGACGGCGAACATGCGCTCCAGCCGCTCGGACGACATTTCATCGACGCGCTGCGGCGTCGCCACGATGCCGGCATTGTTCACGAGACCATCGAGCCGTCCAAAGGTGCCGTCGATGGTGGAGAAGATATTGGCAAGGCCAAGCTCGCTGCCGACATCGCCCTGAACCGGGATCGCCGACCCGCCGGCCGCGTGGATGTCCGCGACCACCGCCTCGGCGGCTTCGAGATTGGCGACATAGTTCACCGCGACCTGCCAGCCGGCGGCACCCGCCATGCGGCAGACGCTGGCGCCGATGCCGCGGCTACCGCCGGTGACGAGGAGAACGGGGGCTTCCGTCATGCCGTGCATCCCTTCTGCCGGAAGACATCCTGCGGCACGACCTTCGCCTTGCCCTGGTCCCACAGCGCCGAATAGCGCAGCGACGGGCCGAAGCCCGAGAGCAGCAGGGTTTGCGCCGCCTTGGCGCCTTGATCGGGCACAAGGTTCGCGTCGCCCGCCACGTCGAGCGTGTAGATCACGCCTTCCCAGACGGTGCAGGCGGCGATTTCCTCGCCGGTCACGTCACCCTCGGGGCAATTGTGCATGATCATGCCGTTCGAGCGAGCCGGATCGCCCGGCATGACGATACCGTTGAGCACGACGCCGCTTGCGAGAATCTTCAGCTTGAAATGGTGGCTGGTTGCGGCAGCATCGGAACCAACCGTTTCGAAAGTCAACTCATAGTCCCCGTCGCGATCCGCATAGATCGCGTGGTCCTGCCGGCACTCCGCCGCAGAGGCGGCGGTCGCGACAAGCAGACCGATGAGGACGAGGGCGCCGCGCATGGCTCAGTGGGCCTTTTCCGTCGCGAGCTTGATGCCGAGCGCAATGAAGACGAGGCCGCTGGTGCGGTCGATCCACTGACTGGCGCGCGAGAAAGCGGCGCGCATGCGCGGCGTCGTCATAAAGAGCGAGACGCCGACGAACCAGGCGATGAGGCAGGTCGCCATGACGAGGCCGTAGCCGAACTTGATGGCGATCGGCGTATGGGCGCTGACGACCGTCGAGAAGATCGACAGGAAGAAGAATACCGCCTTGGGGTTCAGCGCATTGGCGAGGAAGCCGAGGCCGAAGGCCCTGAGCGCCGACTGCTCCACCTTCGCCTCACCGCCGGCCTTCACGGCCTCGGCGGAAAGGTCCGCCTTGCCCGCACGCAGCGCCTTGATGCCGATATAGACGAGATAGGCGACGCCGCACCACTTCACGATGTTGAAGAGGTAGATCGACTGGGAAATGATGAGGCCGAGGCCGAGGATCGTGTAGCTGACATGCACCATCAGCGCCGCACCGATGCCGAAGGACGTGATCACGGCGGCGCGGCGGCCCTGCACCAGCGACTGGCGCATGACCATGGCGAGGTCGGCGCCCGGCGAAACGATTGCGAAGGCAAAGATCGCCATCAGCGAGGCGAGTTCGATCAGATAGGAATGCATCGCATCGTCTCCGTTTTCAGGCGCGAACGGCCGTCAAAAGACCAGCGCCAGCAGCATCATGGTAAGGCCGATCATCGACAGCACCCATGCCAGCGAGCGGACATAGGCGACACCGGCCAGATAAAGCGGAATGTAGGCGACGCGGCAGGCAAACCACAACCACGCGCCGGTAATCCCCCAGCCCGAAGCATCCCCCTTCAGCACCAGCGCCAATGCAAGCGCGACGAAGGCCGGATAGGTCTCCCGGAAATTGGCGGATGCCCGCGCCGCACGGCCGGCAACCTTGCCGGAAGGCGAAAAGTCCACGTCGCGCGGTCCCGGATTCCACGATGCGCCCAGCGTCTTCGATGCTTCCGCGCTCGTCGTGAAGGCCTGCAACAGGACATGGACGATCAGCAGCACGGCGCTCCAGCCGACCATGGGCAGGAAGGGAGAGACGGAAAGGGAGGACACGTCCATGGCGATTGCGCTTCTTGGCTTTGGTTCGGTAAAAGGCCGCCCCGTGGATCGGGACGGCCTGAGACCCGTTGAAGATCAGAGATCGAGAACCAGACGTTCCGGATCTTCCAGGCTGTCCTTGACGCGCACCAGGAAGGTCACGGCTTCCTTGCCGTCGACCATGCGGTGGTCATAGGAGAGCGCGAGATACATCATCGGACGGATGACGATCTGGCCGCCGACGACGACCGGGCGCTCCTGGATCTTGTGCATGCCGAGGATGCCGGACTGCGGGGCGTTCAGGATCGGCGAGGACATCAGCGAGCCATAGACGCCGCCGTTCGAGATGGTGAACGTGCCGCCCTGCATGTCGGCCATCGACAGCGCGCCGTCACGAGCGAGCTTGCCGAGGCGGCCGATATCCTTTTCGATTTCGGCAATCGACATCTGGTCGGCATCGCGCACGACGGGAACCACCAGGCCCTTGTCCGTGCCGACGGCGACGCCGATGTGGCAGTAATTCTTGTATATGATATCGGTGCCGTCGATCTCGGCGTTGACGGCCGGCAGTTCCTTCAGTGCGTGCGTCACGGCCTTGGTGAAGAAGCCCATAAAGCCGAGCTTCACGCCATGCTTCTTCTCGAACAGGTCCTTGTAGCGGTTGCGCAGGTCCATGACGGCCGACATGTCCACCTCGTTGTAGGTGGTCAGCATGGCGGCGGTGTTCTGGGCATCCTTGAGGCGCTTGGCGATCGTCTGGCGCAGGCGCGTCATCTTCACGCGCTCTTCGCGCGGCGCATCGGCTTCCGAGGACGCCGCGCGGGCGACGACCTTGACAGGTTCAGCGGCAGCGGCCGGTGTCGAGGCCACGATGCCCTTGGCGACGGCGGCGATGACATCGCCCTTCAGCACCTGGCCGCGCTTGCCGGAACCGTCGACCTGATCGGCCGAGAGGTTGTTTTCGGCAAGCAGCTTGGCGGCAGCCGGCGCGGCCGGCATGGCAGCGGAAGCGGCAGGCTTGGCTTCAGCCGCCGGAGCAGCGGCGACGGCCTTTTCGGCAGCGGCAGGAGCGGCCGCACCGGCGGAGGCGCCTTCGGAGATCTGGCCGAGCAGGCCCCCCGGGGCGACGGTATCGCCGGCATTCGCCGTGATTTCCGAGAGCACGCCGGAGGCGGGTGCCGGCACTTCGATCGTCACCTTGTCGGTTTCGAGCTCACAGAGCGGCTCGTCAGCCTTGATGACGTCGCCGACCTTCTTGAACCAGGTGCCGACGGTGGCTTCGCTGACGGATTCGCCCAGAGTCGGGACGCGGATTTCGGTAGCCATGAGTGTGTTCCGTTCGTTCGTGTCGTGTTGTCAGGCAAACCGGGCGGATCAACCGCCCAGCGCGTCCTCGAGGAAGGCGGCGAGCTGCGCGAGATGCTTCGACATCAGGCCCGTTGCCGGCGATGCGGCAGCCGGACGGCCGGTATAGCGCACGCGCTGGTACTTGGCGTCGATATGGGCGAGCACCCATTCTAGATAGGGGTCGATGAACGCCCAGGCACCCATGTTCTTGGGCTCTTCCTGGCACCACACCATCTCGGCGTTGCGGAAACGCGAGAGCTCGTTGATCAGCGCCTTGGCCGGGAACGGATAGAGCTGTTCCAGACGCAGCAGGTAGACATCGTCGATGCCGCGCTTTTCACGCTCTTCCAGAAGGTCGAAATAGACCTTGCCCGAACACATGACGACGCGGCGGATCTTGGCATCCTTCTGGAGCTTGATCGGACCGTCCTTGATCACTTCGGCATCGTCCCACAGCAGGCGGTGGAACGAGCTTTCGCCGGCCATTTCCGACAGCGAGGAGACCGCACGCTTGTGGCGCAGCAGCGACTTCGGCGTCATCATGATGAGCGGCTTGCGGAAGTCGCGCTTCACCTGACGACGCAGGATGTGGAAGTAGTTCGCCGGCGTCGTGACGTTGGCGACCTGCATGTTGTCTTCGGCGCACATCTGCAGCCAGCGCTCGAGGCGGGCCGACGAGTGTTCCGGACCCTGCCCCTCATAGCCGTGCGGCAACAGGCAGACGAGGCCCGACATGCGCAGCCACTTGCGTTCGCCCGACGAGATGAACTGGTCGAAGACGACCTGCGCACCGTTGGCGAAATCGCCGAACTGGGCTTCCCAAAGGGTGAGCGCGTTCGGGCGGGCCAGTGAATAGCCGTATTCGAAGCCGAGGACCGCCTCTTCCGAGAGCATCGAGTTGATGACCTCGTAGCGGGCCTGGGTCGGCGAGAGGTTGGCGAGCGGGATGTAGCGGTCCTCGGTTTCCTGATCGTAGAGAACCGAATGGCGCTGCGAGAAGGTGCCGCGTTCGCAATCCTGGCCGGATAGGCGGATCTTGGTGCCCTCGACGCAGAGCGTGCCGAAGGCCAGCGCTTCGCCCATCGCCCAGTCGATGCCCTCGCCCGTCTCGACCATCTGCATGCGGTTGTCCATGAACCGCTGGATGGTCTTGTGGGCGCGGAAGCCTTCCGGGATCGTCGCGATCTTGCGGCCGATTTCCTTGAGCTGCTTCATCGGCACCGAGGTCTTGCCGCGGCGCTGTTCATCCTGGTTGTCGGCCGAGCGCAGGCCCGACCAGACACCGTCCAGCCAGTCGGCCTTGTTCGGCTTGTAGGACTGGCCGATCTCGAATTCCGTTTCGAGATTGGCGCGCCAGTCGGCCTTCATCTTCTCGAATTCGCCTTCCGAGATGACGCCTTCGGCGATGAGGCGCGACGCATAGAGGTTGACCACGGTCTTGTGGGCGCGGATCGCCTTGTACATCTTCGGCTGCGTGAACGCCGGTTCGTCGCCTTCGTTATGGCCGAAGCGGCGGTAGCAGAACATGTCGATGACGACAGGCTTGTGGAACTTCATGCGGAATTCGGTGGCGATCTTCGCGGCGTAGACCACCGCTTCCGGATCGTCGCCGTTAATGTGGAAGATCGGCGCCTCGATCATCTTCGCCACGTCGGAGGGATAGGGCGAGGAGCGCGAGAAGGCCGGGTTCGTGGTGAAGCCGATCTGGTTGTTGATGATGACATGCACCGTGCCGGCGACCCGGTGGCCGCGCAGGCCCGAGAGGCCGAGGATTTCAGCCGTCACGCCCTGGCCGGCGAAGGCCGCGTCGCCATGCAGCAGCAGCGGCATGACTTGGGCCCGTTCGGACAGCGGAATGATGTCGCCCTCGAAAACCTTCGCCATCTGGTCCTGCTTGGCGCGGGCCTTGCCCATGACGACAGGATTGACGATTTCGAGATGCGACGGGTTGGCCGTCAGCGACAGGTGCACCTTGTTGCCGTCGAACTCGCGGTCCGAGGAGGCGCCGAGGTGATACTTCACGTCGCCGGAGCCTTCCACTTCATCAGGCGCGTAGGAGCCGCCCTTGAACTCGTGGAAGACGGCGCGGTGCGGCTTGGCCATCACGTTGGTCAGAACGTTGAGGCGGCCGCGATGGGCCATGCCGAGCACGATTTCCTTCAAGCCCAGCTGGCCGCCGCGCTTGATGATCTGTTCCAGCGCCGGGATCAGCGATTCACCGCCGTCGAGGCCGAAGCGCTTGGTGCCCTTGTACTTGACGTCGATAAACTGCTCGAAGCCTTCCGCCTCGATCAGCTTTTGCAGGATCGCCTTCTTGCCCTCGGGCGTGAAGTCGACGCCCTTGTCCGGGCCTTCGATGCGCTCCTGGATCCAGCCCTTCTCTTCCGGGTTGGAGATGTGCATGAATTCGACGCCGATCGTCGAGCAATAGGTGCGCTCGAGGATTTCGACCATTTCGCGCACGGTCGCGTATTCGAGGCCGAGCACGTTGTCGATGAAGATCTTGCGGTCGAGATCCTTGTCCTCGAAACCGTAGTTCGAGGGCGAAAGCTCGTGATAGTCCTCGACGGGTGCGGCAATGCCGAGCGGGTCGAGCTTGGCGTGCAGGTGGCCACGCGCGCGGTAGGCGCGGATCATCATGATGGCGCGCACCGAATCGCGGGTCGCCTGGTTTACGTCGGCCTGATTGACAGGCGCGCCGGTCTTGGCGGCGACGGCCTCGGCCTTCGCCTGCACCTTCTTCTCAAGCACCTTCTCGACGACGCCCCAGTTGCCGTCGAGCGCCGAGACGAGTTCGCCATTGGCCACGATCGGCCAGTTGGCGCGCTGCCAGGAGGCGCCCCTGGCCGCCTTCACGATGTCGGAGGGCTGGTCTTCCAAAGCCTTGAAGAAGGCCTGCCATTCTTCGCCGACCGAGGCGGGATTGGCCTCGTACCGGGCGTAGAGCTGTTCGATATAGGCCGCATTCGCTCCGTCGAGGAAGGAGGTGGCCAGGAATTGTTCGTTGGCGTCTTGCCGTGCCATGGTTTCTTGCGGGCGCCGCGCCCGCCTCCCGAACGATCGTGTTGACCGGGCTCTCCCCGGTTTGCCGCCCGCCGCCAGCCTGTCCGCTCGGCGACGGGAGAGACGGATCGGCCGGCAGAAATGCCGGCCCATCCAGTGTCGTGTCTCAGCCCTTGAGGACTTCGACGAGGGTCTTGCCGAGACGGGCCGGCGAAGGCGAAACGCGGATGCCCGCCGCCTCCATCGCCGCGATCTTGGATTCCGCGTCACCCTTGCCGCCCGAAACGACAGCGCCGGCGTGGCCCATGGTGCGGCCCTTCGGAGCCGTACGGCCCGCGATGAAGCCGGCCATCGGCTTCTTGCGGCCCTTCTTGGCTTCGTCGATGAGGAACTGCGCCGCATCTTCTTCGGCCGAACCGCCGATTTCGCCGATCATGATGATCGAGGTCGTGGCGTCGTCGGCCAGGAACATCTCGAGCACGTCGATGAATTCGGTGCCCTTGACCGGGTCGCCGCCGATGCCGACAGCCGTCGTCTGGCCGAGGCCTTCGTTGGAGGTCTGGAACACGGCTTCATAGGTAAGCGTGCCGGAGCGCGAGACGATACCGACCGAACCCTTGCGGAAGATCGAGCCCGGCATGATGCCGATCTTGCATTCTTCCGGTGTCAGGATGCCGGGGCAGTTGGGCCCGAGCAGGCGCGACTTGGAGCGGTCGAGGCGGGCCTTGACGCGCACCATGTCGGCAACCGGGATGCCTTCGGTGATGCAGGTGATGAACGGGATTTCCGCTTCGATCGCCTCGATGATCGCGTCCGCGGCGCCTGCCGGCGGAACGTAGATCACGGATGCGTCCGCACCGGTCTTTTCGCGGCCTTCGGCAACGGAGGCGAAGATCGGCAGGCTTTCGCCCTTCGAGCCGGTCCAGGTTTCGCCGCCCTTCTTCGGGTGGATGCCGCCGACCATCTGCGTGCCGTAATAGGCGAGCGCCTGTTCGGTGTGGAAGGTCCCGGTCTTGCCGGTCAGGCCCTGAACGAGGACCTTGGTGTTCTTGTTGACGAGAATCGACATGAGGTCTGGTCCTTCCGTTAGCCGTTGATCGCGGCGACGATCTTCTTGGCAGCATCGTCCAGATCGTCGGCGGCGGTGATCGCCAGGCCCGATTCGTTCAGGATCTTCTTGCCAAGTTCGACATTCGTGCCTTCGAGACGAACGACCAGCGGAACCTTGAGGCCCACTTCCTGCACGGCTGCGACGACGCCTTCAGCGATGACGTCGCACTTCATGATGCCACCGAAGATGTTGACGAGGATGCCCTCGACCTTCGGGTCGGCCGTGATGATCTTGAAGGCCGCAGCGACCTTCTCCTTGCCGGCGCCGCCGCCGACGTCGCAGAAGTTCGCCGGCTCCTTGCCGTAAAGCTTGATGATGTCCATCGTCGCCATGGCAAGGCCGGCACCGTTGACCATGCAGCCGATATTGCCGTCGAGCGCCACATAGGCAAGGTCCCACTTGGAGGCCTCGATTTCCTTGGCGTCTTCTTCGGTCTCGTCGCGCAGCGCCTTGATATCGTCGTGGCGGAACAGCGCATTGCCGTCGAACGAGACCTTAGCGTCGAGAACGCGCACGCGGCCGTTCTTCATGACGATCAGCGGGTTGATCTCGAGTAGGCTCATGTCCTTCTCGACAAAGGCCTTGTAGAGGATCGGGAAGAGCTTTTCGGCGTCGGCCTTGGCTTCGCCTTCGAGCTTCAGGGCCGCCGTCAGCTTGGCGAGATCGTCGGCGGTGACACCGGCTTCCGGGTTGATCGCGACGGTGAGGATCTTCTCCGGCGTGTCATGCGCGACGGCCTCGATGTCCATGCCGCCTTCCGTCGAAACGACGAAGGCGACCTGGCCGACGGAGCGGTCGACGAGCAGCGAGAGATAGAGTTCACGGTCGATATCGGCGCCGTCCTCGATATAGAGGCGGTTCACCTGCTTGCCGGCTTCGCCGGTCTGGGCGGTGACGAGCGTGTTGCCGAGCATGTCCTTGGCATGGGCCTTGGCTTCCTCGATCGAGAAAGCCAGGCGAACGCCGCCCTTGGCGTCCGGGCCGAGTTCCTTGAACTTGCCCTTGCCGCGGCCGCCGGCGTGGATCTGGCTCTTGACCACGTAGAGCGGGCCGGGCAGCGACTTCGCAGCCGCTTCAGCCTCGTCGGCGGAGAAGATCGCCACACCTTCGGCGACCGGCGCGCCGAAGCTCTTCAGAAGAGCCTTGGCCTGATATTCATGAATGTTCATGGGGAAAATCCTGTCTGGAAAGCGGGATTACTTCAGCGAAGGCGCGATGTTGATGCAGGCTTCGCAAAGGCCGGCGACCGCCGCGACCGACTTCTCGAAGGCTTCCTGTTCGGCCTTGTTGAACTCGACCTCGATGATGCGCTCGACACCGCCTTCACCGATGATGGTGGGCACGCCGACATACATGTCCTTCACGCCGTACTGGCCGGAAAGGTAGGCAGCGCAGGGCAGAACGCGCTTCTTGTCCTTGAGGTAGGATTCAGCCATTTCGATCGCCGAAGCGGCCGGCGCATAGTAGGCCGAGCCGGTCTTGAGCAGGCCGACGATCTCGGCGCCGCCGTCACGGGTGCGCTGGATGATTTCTTCGAGGCGCTCCTTGGTGACCCAGCCCATCTTGACCAGATCGGTCAGCGGGATGCCGCCAACAGTCGAGTAGCGGGCGAGCGGCACCATCGTGTCGCCGTGGCCGCCGAGAACGAAGGCGGTGACGTCCTGGACGGAGACCTTGAATTCTTCGGAGAGGAAGAGGCGGAAGCGGGCCGAGTCCAGCACGCCGGCCATGCCGACGACCATGTTCTTCGGCAGACCCGAGAACTTCTGCAGCGCCCAGACCATCGCGTCGAGCGGGTTGGTGATGCAGATGACGAAAGCGTTCGGCGCGTACTTCTTGATGCCGGCGCCGACCTGTTCCATGACCTTGAGGTTGATGCCGAGCAGGTCGTCGCGGCTCATGCCGGGCTTGCGGGCAACACCCGCGGTGACGATGCAGACATCGGCGCCTTCGATCGCGGCATAGTCGCTGGCGCCCGTGAGCGAGGCGTTGAAGCCTTCGACCGGCGAGGACTGGGCAATGTCGAGGCCCTTGCCCTGCGGGATACCGTCGGCGATGTCGAAGAGGACGATGTCGCCCAGCTCCTTCAGGCCGGCGAGATGCGCCAGCGTGCCACCGATCATGCCAGAACCAATAAGTGCGATCTTCTTGCGGGCCATGAAAGCTTCCTTTGCTCCGATCAACAGGTCCTCAATGTCGCAATTGCAGGACCTTTCGGCGCAAGGGCTTACGCTTCTAAGGTTAAAATTTCAACACATACTTTTAGGCTGAAGTTTTTCAATCGGTTAGATGCAAAAATTCTTACGTAAACGTAAGAATTACCGTCACGCTTTCGTCACGTCTCTGCTGTAAAGGAGCCGCATCAAGTCCCGTATCGTGCATTGTGATCTGCCAGATATTCCGTGCTGCGGATCTCGATCAGGCGCGACACCGTGCGGTCGAATTCGAAGCCTTCGGTGCCCTTGCGGGTGACGAGCAGGTTTTCGGGTGCCGCCGCCGCAGAGGCGAAAAGCCGCGCGCGATGATCGTAGATCGTATCGACGAGATTGATGAAACGCTTGGTCTCGTTGCGTTTTTCGGCACCCAGCAGCGGAACGTGATCGACGAAGAGCGTGTCGTAATGCGCGAGGATTTCGAGATAGTCGGCCGCAGCGAGCGGCTTCTCGCAGAGATCGGCGAAGGAGAAGCGTGCAACCCGCCCCGCCGCCTGCGGCACCGCAATGCTGCGCCCCCGGAAGGCGATGGTCGCCGGCGCGACGGCCTTGCCCGACGTCTCGCGCAGCCAGGCGGCATTCATCGCCCTATCGGCCTCGTCACCGAGCGGATGGCGAAAGACCGGCAGGCCGCTATCCTTCTCCATGCGGTAGTCCGTCAGGGAATCCAGTGGAACGATCTCGACATACTGCTTGAGCAAATCGACGAAGGGCAGGAAAAGGCCTCGGTTGAGACCATCCTTGTAGAGATTGTCGGGCTCGACATTCGATGTCGCGACAAGGATGCAGCCACGCTGGAACAGTTCGCCAAAGAGCCGCGACAGGATCATCGCATCGGCGATATCGGTCACGGAAAACTCGTCGAAGCAGAGAAGCCGCGCTTCCGCGACAAGGCTTTCGGCGACCGGCGGCACGGGATCGGCCTGCTTGGTCTCGCCGGCCTTCAGCTTCTGGCGGTGCTTGTGGATGCGGTCGTGCACATCGGCCATGAATTCATGAAAATGCGCCCGCCGCTTGCGCTTCACCCGCGCCAGTTCGAAGAACATGTCCATCAGCATGGTCTTGCCGCGCCCGACACCACCATAGAGGTAGAGCCCCTTGGGAGCGCTGACGCTCTCGGGCTTGCGCGACGCGAACAGCCAGCCCAGCGCGCTCGATTTGCGTGCCGGACGCTGGGCATGGAGATCCTGCAGCAGGCGGTCGAAGCGCGCGGCCATGGCCTTCTGCGCCGAATCCGGTTTCAGCTCTCCACTGGCGACAAGGGCTTGCAGCCTATCCGAGACGCCCTTGTCCGGATGCGTAGACCCGCTGTCCCAGTTCTTGCCCATGGACGGCTTTTATCCGTGTCGTCTGAAAATGCGGATCAACGCGAAAGGCTGACGGGCTGGCCCGAATTGGTCGTGCCGCGGAACTGGGTGTCCGCCGTCTTGTAGAGGCGTGCGATCGGGCTGCCGTTGCGGTCCTTCAGCACGACCTGCTTACCGGCGACCTCCCAGGACCCCATTGCGGTCAGCTCGCCCGCGCAGCCGCGCGTGCCGCCGCGCGAACCGCTGCCGAGGTTGGTCAGCGTCAGGAACATGTCGCAGGAGGACGCACCGTTGGCGACCTTCCAGTTGCCGACCATGCCTTCCTTCTTGACCTCGAGACCCGCTGCCGCAGCAGCCGTATCGCCGGCGACGCCGGTGCCCGTCGCCATCGCCGTATCGGTCGTCGGCTTGTCGGGGAACTGGCCGGAGGTGTCGGTCGTCGGATCCGGCAGTTGGCTCGAAGAGACAGTCCCGATCGGCTGCGCTTCCAGCGGCTGGATGTTCTGCTGCGTATTGACGCTGTCCATCGACGCGGTCCGCTGGCAACCCGCCAGAGCAAGCGCCATCATCAGTCCGCCTGCCACATGTACAATCCGCATGTCGAAACTCCCGATATCTGCCCGATACTGCTGCCCTGCAGCATTTCCCGCCGAATTAACGTGAATCGCCCGCACGAATCAAGACGAAACGGCCCGATTGTTCGAGCCGCCTCCTCACGTTTCGTGACTGTCGCATATGTAGGTCAGAGACGGCGCTCGACCAGCATCTTCTTGATTTCACCGATCGCCTTGGCCGGGTTGAGCCCCTTCGGGCAGGCCTGGGCGCAGTTCATGATCGTGTGGCAGCGATAGAGACGGAAAGGATCCTCGAGGTTGTCGAGGCGCTCACCCGTGGCTTCGTCGCGGCTGTCGATCAGCCAGCGATAGGCCTGCAGCAGCACGGCCGGGCCGAGATAACGGTCGCCGTTCCACCAATAGCTCGGACAGGAGGTCGAGCAGCAGGCGCACAGGATGCACTCGTAGAGACCGTCGAGCTTGAGGCGATCCTCATGGCTCTGCTTCCACTCCTTGGCCGGCGTCGGCGAGACCGTCTTCAGCCACGGCTCGATCGAGCGGTGCTGCGCGTAGAAATTGGTCAGATCAGGCACAAGGTCCTTGACGACCGGCATGTGCGGCAGCGGATAGACCTTCACGGTCCCCTTCACCTCGTCCATGCCCTTGGTGCAGGCGAGCGTGTTGGTGCCGTCGATGTTCATGGCGCAGGAGCCGCAGATGCCTTCGCGGCAGGAGCGGCGCAGCGTCAGCGTCGGGTCGATCTTGTTCTTGATGTAGAGCAGCGCGTCGAGCACCATCGGACCGCAATCATCGACATCGATATAAAACGTGTCGACCGACGGGTTCTTCCCGTCATCCGGGTTCCAGCGATAGATGCGGAACTCGCGGGTATTCGTGGCCCCGGCCGGCTTCGGCCAGACCTTGCCTTCGGTCATCTGCGAGTTTTTCGGGAGAGCGAGTTCAACCATGTCCTGTTCTCCTCGATATCAATAGACGCGCGCCTTGGGCGCGATCTTCTGGGGATCGATCCCGTCGGCGATGAGGTCGGTGTGCACGGGGCGGTAGTCGAGCTTGACGTCGCCCGCTTCGTTCACCCAGGCGAGCGTATGCTTGCGCCAGTTGACGTCGTCGCGGCCGGCGAAGGGGCCGTCGACATAGTCCTCGCGGGCATGCGAGCCGCGGCTTTCCTTGCGGGCCTCGGCGCCGTAAACCGTCGTGATGGCGTTGGCCATCAGGTTTTCCAGCTCCAGCGTCTCGACGAGGTCGGAATTCCAGACCATCGAGCGGTCGGTGACCTTGATGTCGGGCAGTTCCTTCCAGATCGCGGTCATGCGGCGGCAGCCGCTTTCGAGCGATTCCTGGGTGCGGAATACGGCCGCGTCGTCCTGCATGGTGCGCTGCATCTTGTCGCGCAGGATGGCCGTCGGCGTACCGCCATTGGCGTTCCTGAGGCGATCGAAGCGGTCCATGATCTTGTCGCAGGCGGCGATATCGAGCGCCGGGATCGGGCCGACGCGGTCGATCACCTGGCCGGCGCGGATGGCGGCGGCGCGGCCGAAGACCACGAGGTCGATCAGCGAGTTCGAACCGAGGCGGTTTGCGCCATGCACCGAGGCGCAGCCGGCTTCGCCCACGGCCATCAGACCGGGCGCGATGCGCTCCGGGTTCTGGCTGTCGGCGTTCAGCACTTCGCCCCAGTAGTTCGTCGGAATGCCGCCCATGTTGTAATGCACGGTCGGCAGGACCGGGATCGGCTCGCGCGTCACGTCGACGCCGGCAAAGATCTTGGCGCTCTCGGAAATGCCCGGCAGGCGCTCGTGCAGAACGGCCGGATCGAGATGGTCGAGATGCAGGAAGATGTGGTCCTTGTTCTTGCCGACGCCGCGGCCTTCGCGGATTTCCATCGTCATGCAGCGCGAGACGACGTCGCGGGACGCGAGGTCCTTCGCCGACGGTGCATAACGCTCCATAAAGCGCTCGCCCTCGGAATTGACCAGATAGCCGCCTTCGCCGCGGGCACCCTCGGTGATGAGGCAGCCGGCGCCGTAGATGCCCGTCGGATGGAACTGCACGAATTCCATGTCCTGCAGCGGCAGGCCGGCGCGGGCGATCATGCCGCCGCCGTCACCGGTGCAGGTGTGGGCGGAGGTCGCCGAGAAATAGGCGCGGCCGTAGCCGCCGGTCGCCAGAACCACCATCTTGGCGGCGAAGCGGTGGATCGTGCCGTCATCGAGATTCCAGGCGACGACGCCGGTGCAGCGGCCATCGGCCGACATGATCAGATCGAGCGCGAAATACTCGATGAAGAATTCTGCATTGTTGCGCAGCGACTGGCCGTAGAGCGTGTGCAGGATGGCGTGGCCGGTACGGTCGGCGGCAGCGCAGGTGCGCTGCACCGGCGGGCCTTCACCGTAGTTCTGCATGTGGCCGCCGAACGGGCGCTGGTAGATCTTGCCCTCGGCATTGCGCGAGAAGGGCACGCCGTAATGCTCCAGCTCATAGACCGCCTTCGGCGCTTCCATGGCGAGATACTGCATGGCGTCGACGTCGCCGAGCCAGTCGGAGCCCTTGACGGTGTCGTAGAGGTGCCACTGCCAGCTATCCGGCGTCATGTTCTGCAGCGAGGCCGCGATGCCGCCCTGGGCGGCGACGGTGTGCGAACGCGTCGGGAAAACCTTAGTGATGCAGGCCGTCTTGAGGCCCTGCTCGGCCATGCCGAGCGTGGCGCGCAGACCCGCACCGCCGGCGCCGACGACGATCACGTCGAAGGAGTGGTCCACATAGGTATAGGCCTTGCCGTTGGCCGCCGGGGAGGAGATCGCTGCCATGATGGATTATCCTGCGAAAGCGATTTTGAGGACGGCGAAAAGACAGAGCCCGCCGACCAGAACCGCGAAGAAGGTGTTGAGCATGAGGAGACCGATCTTCACGCCTTCCGCATGCACGTAGTCCTCGATGATGACCTGCATGCCGAGCTTCATGTGAATGAGGCCGGAGATGACGACGAGGCCCATGAGGACGGCGACGATCGGGTGCGAAAGGGCTGCGGTGACTTCCGCATAGGAAGCGCCGTTGTAGCGGACGAGGAAGCCGACGAAAAACAGCATGAGCGGAACGTTGGCGACGGCCGTCAGGCGCTGGCGCCAGAAATGCTCCGTGCCGTCCTTTGCCGAGCCGAGACCACGAACCTTGCCGAGGGGAGTGCGCATGTCCATGGATGTTTCCTCAGCGGACCAGATAGCCGACGATCCAGATCAGCACCGTCAGGGCGACGGAGACGATCGGGGTTGCGATGGCGAGTTTGGTGTTGAAGTGCTTCTCGTAGCCGCGGCCCATGTCCCACATGAAGTGGCGAAGGCCGCCGAGCATATGGTGCATCAGCGCCCAGGTGTAGCCGAACAGCACGAGGCGGCCGATCAGCGAACCGAAGAGCCAGCTGGCCCATTCGAAGGACGCCTCGCCCGAGGCGGCCGCGATCAACCAGAAGGCGACGAGCACGGTGCCGAAATACAGCGCCGCACCGGTGATGCGGTGCACGATGGACATGACCATCGTCGGGATCGGTTTATAGACTTGGAGATGCGGCGAGAGCGGCCGGCTTCGAGTGACATTCGCCATCTGAACCTCACGGAACCCCGGAGAGCCAAAAACTGGACAAATTTTCTCCGGAATTGCAGTATGTTGTGCACAATGCAGTGATTGCGACACTTACTCACCAGAAAGCGGAACCACAAGCCTCATTGCAGTGCAAAATGAATTTAATCGATTAAGAAGCGGACAGGGTTTGCACCATTTCAGGACGCTTTTCCCGCATTAACGATATCGGCAAAATTCGCAGGGAAATCCGTGACTTTCGCCGCCCCCTGCCCCATCTTGGCGTTAACGATTTGTTAAGCGTTTATCGGAAGGCAGGACAGAATGACTCTGTTTTCAGCGTCCCATGCGACCAAAGTTCTAGGACTGGCGATCGCCCTTGCAACGAGCGGCATGACGGCCGCCCATGCCGGCGGCAACAGGGACGGCCTCGGCTGGTCCGAACCCAATATCGAAGCCCGCACCATCACGCGACGCGACCGCGAGCGCCATTACCGCGAGGCCTGGCGGCACCGGGGCCGTGAAGACCGCGGCTCGCGCTATTCCGAGCGTCGCCGCGAGCATCGCGGCTGGCGTGGCGGCGACTTCTACGGCGGGGCGATCACCGCCTATCGCGACCGGGGCAACGGCACCTATTTCTACATCGACAACGACGATTATTTCGGCGACGTGATCGACGCGCCGCGCTACAGCCGTGGCGGACCGAAAGTCATCCAGGTCGTGCCGGGGCAGAACGACTGCTCCTGGGAAATGGGCGTCTGCGTCATCCGGCCCAATTTTTGATCCGGAAATCCTGAACGCAAGGCAGTTTCAGCCAGCTGCCGGAATGGCCTTGAACCGCCAGACAGTGGTCTTCTTGACTTCGCTGTCCTCAAGCGCCCGCGTCACCGGCACCGAATAGGTCGCGAGCGCTTCCATGCGCTCGCGCGGGCAATAGGCGCGGCCGGGATCGCCGACGAGCACCGTAGCACCACGCGCCGCAAGCCTTGAGAACCACGGGATCAGGACGTCGGCAAAGCCGCGATCGTAAAAAACGTCACCGGCCAGCACCACGTCCCAGCCGTCATCGCGACCAACCATGTCCTCGACCGTATTGCTCAGCGACACATCGTTGAGCGCAGCGTTCAGCCGGATCGCCGTCTCGCTCCAGGGGTCGATATCCGCCGCAAGCACCGCCGATGCGCCGGCTATGCGCGCCGCAATACCGACGAGACCGGAGCCACTAGCAAAATCCAGCACGGATCTGCCGGCAACCAGCTCTCGATGATCGAGCACATGGCGGGCAAGCCCCTGCCCGCCCGCCCACGCGAATGCCCAGAAGGGTGGCGGCAGGCCGATATCTTCCAGTTCTTCCTCCGTCTTCAGCCACAGGTCATGCGCCTCGGTCGCCAGCCGGAGTTTTATCTCCGGCACATGCGGCGGGGTGAGCACGCCCGTATTGTCCCGGATGAAGATTTCGGGGTCGGTCTTCAAGACTTCAGCGCGGCGGGTTGTCGAGACCGCCCATGCGGCAGACCTCGATCCACTCCTCCTCGGTCACCGGCTGCACCGAGAGGCGCATGGAGGTGACGAGCGACATGTTGGACAGCTTCGGGTTGGCCTTGATGTCCTTCAGCGACACGGGCTTGGGCATGTCGCGCACGGCGCGGATATCGACGCAGTCCCAGCGCGGATCCTCACCGGCCGTCGTGTCCGGGTGCGACAGCGCGCAGACTTCCGTGATGCCGACGATGTCGAGCCCCTCGTTGGAGTGGTAGAAGAAGCCCTTGTCGCCGATCTTCATGGCCCGCATGTTGTTGCGCGCGAGATAGTTGCGCACGCCCGTCCATTCGGTGCCCGCCTCGCCGGCGTCCTTCTGCATCTGCCAGGACCACTTGAAGGGTTCGGACTTGTAGAGCCAGAATGCCATTTCCGCTTATGCCTCCGGATTGTTGAAGACCCAGTTCCAGGCCTTCACCTCGACGGAGGCGAACAGGCCGGCCTTGGCATAGGGATCGCTTGCCGCGATCTGCCGCGCCTCTTCGATCGTCTCGGCCTTCACCACGACGAGGCTGCCGGTCGGCTTGGTGTCGTCACCGAGGAAGGGCCCGGCGAAGGTAAGCTTTCCGGCGGCATTGAGATCGTTCAGATAGGCGACGTGGTCCGGGCGCGTGTCCATGCGCACCTGAAGCGCACCGGGCTTGTCCTGGCAGATGAATGCGAAAAGCATGAAGCGATCCTTCCTTGTCATTCCTGGGTGATCGGGCGCGTCATCAGCTGCCCGATGGCGGTTTTCACGTCGAGCGTGCCATCGATGATACGGGCGACCGCGTCGGTGATCGGCATGTCGATGCCTCTTTCCGCCGCCACACCTGACGCAACAGAGGCGGCGAAGGCACCTTCCACGAGATCGCCGGACCAACCGGCCGCCGTGCCGTTGCGGCCGAGCGCGATGCCGAAGCGCAGATTGCGCGACTGGTGGCTGGTGCCGGTCAGGACGAGGTCGCCGAGGCCGGAAAGCCCGGTAATGGTGATCCCCTCGCCGCCATGCGCCTCGACGAAGCGCGACAGTTCCGCAAGCCCGCGCGAAATCAGCGCCGCCCGCGCCGAATCGCCAAGCTCAGCGCCTTCGATGATACCGCAGGCAATGGCCAGAACGTTCTTCAAGGCGCCCCCAAGCTGCACGCCGATCCGGTCCGTCGAGGGATAAAGCCGGAAGGTCGGGCCGGAGAGCGCCTGCGCGAGCGCGGCACCGATCTCGGCGGAGCGCGCCGCAACGACCATCGCCGTCGGCAGGCCCTTCGCGATATCGGCGGCAAAACCGGGACCGGAGAGCACGGCGACCTCGCGGCCAGGCAATTCCTCTTCCAGCACCTCGGTCAGCAGACGGCCGGTGCCCTTTTCCATGCCCTTGGCGCAGATGACCACCGCCGTGCCCGGCGCCAGAAGCGGCGCGAGCTGGCGCGCGGCGTCACGCTGCGCCTGCGAGGGCATGGCGAACAGCACGATGCCCGCGCCGCGAATGCATTCCACATCGGCGCTGAAGCCGAGCGTTGCCGGCAGATCGATGCCCGGCAGCGCCTTTTCGTTGCGTCGCGTCGCCCGCATGGCTTCGACGGCAGCGGCATCGCGGCCGATCAGCGTGACATCGCCGCCGCTGGCGGCCGCAACACTTGCCAGCGCCGTACCGAAGGCGCCGGCGCCGACCACGGCGATACGCTTCGAGATCGTCATGCCTTGGCTCCCCGCTTGCCGGATCCGAGTAGGGTCGCCGCTTGTTTGTCGAGCGGCCAGCGCGAGCGCGGCGCCACGGCGAGATCGTCAGGCGCCAACCCGGCGGCCATGCGCTCCAGGCCCGCCCAGGCGATCATCGCGGCATTGTCCGTGCAGAGTGCGAGCGGCGGGGCGATGAAATGGAAGCGGTTCTTGTCGCAGAGCGCCTGCAACGTCGCGCGCAGTTCCGCATTCGCCGCAACACCGCCGGCAACGACCAGCGCGGGCGTCGCCACATCGGGATAGAGCGCACGAAACCGCTCCAGACCGCGGCCGATGCGGTCCTTCAGCGTGCGCGAGACGGCGCGCTGGAAGGAGGCGCAGATATCGGCGATATCCTCATCTGTCACCGGCTCGATCGACTGCGCCGCCTGGCGCACCGCCGTCTTGAGACCGGAGAAGGAGAAATCGAGCCGCGCCTCGCCGACCAGCGGGCGCGGGAAGGTGAAGCGTTCCGGATTGCCCGTCTTCGCCATGCGCTCCACGGCCGGACCGCCCGGATAGGGCAGCCCGAGCAGCTTGGCCGTCTTGTCGAAGGCTTCGCCGAGCGCATCGTCGATGGTGGTGCCCCAGCGCTCGTAATCGTCGACGCCGCGGATCAGCACGAGCTGCGTATGTCCGCCGGAAACGAGCAGCATCAGATAGGGGAATGAGAGCCCATCGGTCAGCCGTGCCGTCAGCGCGTGTCCCTCGAGATGGTTGACGGCGTAGAGCGGCTTTCCGGTCGCCCGCGCGATCGCCTTGCCGGTCATCAGGCCGACGATGAGACCGCCGATCAGCCCCGGCCCGCTCGTTGCGGCAATGGCATCGACATCCGCAAGCGACTTGCCGGCCCGCAGAAGCGCTTCGGAAATCAGGCTGTCCAGCGCTTCCACATGGGCGCGGGCCGCAATCTCCGGCACCACGCCGCCATAGGCGCTGTGCTCTTCGAGTTGGCTCAGCACCACCTCGCCGAGGATCTCACCCCGGCCATCCGCATCGCGCAGGACCACGGCGGCGGCGGTCTCGTCGCAGCTCGTTTCGATGCCGAGAATGGTCAAGTGGGACGACATGAAGCACTAGGATTGATTGCGATGGGCCGGAAAGCCGGTTACGAGACATCCCGGTAACAATGGATCAAGGCGGATGCAAACAAAACCTTTCAGGATCGGCACCCGGGGCAGCCCGCTGGCGCTCGCCCAGGCCTACGAGACCCGTTCACGCCTGATGGCCGCGCACGGCCTGCCAGAGGATAGGTTCGAAATCGTCGTGCTCTCGACGAAGGGCGACCGCATCACCGACCGTTCGCTGGCGCTGATCGGCGGCAAGGGCCTGTTCACCGAGGAAATCGAGGCGCAGCTATCGACCGGCGAGCTCGACTTCGCCGTGCACTCTTCCAAGGACATGCCGACCAAGCTGCCCGAGGGCCTGCACCTCTCCGCCTACCTGCCGCGCGAGGACATCCGCGACGCCTTCATCGGCCGCACCGCGAAGCGCCTCATCGACCTGCCGCAGGGCGCCACCGTCGGCTCGGCCTCGCTACGCCGCCAGGCCCTCATCCGCCGGCTCCGGCCTGATATCAACGTCATCGTCTTCCGCGGCCAGGTCGATACCCGCCTCGGCAAGCTCGCCGCCGGCGAGGCGGATGCTACCCTACTCGCCTATGCCGGCCTGAAGCGCCTCGGCAAACTCGACGTGCCGACCGAACTTCTCGATCCCGTCTCCTTCCCGCCGGCCCCGGCGCAAGGCGCGATCTGCATCGAAAGCCGCATCGACGACGACCGCATCAACGGCCTGCTTGCCGCCATCGACGACCGCGCGACCCGCGCTGCCGTCTCCTGCGAACGCGGCTTCCTCGCCACGCTCGACGGTTCCTGTCGCACGCCGATCGCCGGCTATGCGACGGTCGAAGGCGATCATCTCCAGTTCCGCGGCATGATCCTGACGCCCGACGGCAGCCAATTCCACGAAATCGAAACGAGCGGTGCAGCCGATAGCGCCGCAGACCTCGGCGAAGCGGCGGGGCAGGCGATCCGCGCGAGAGCGGGAGCGGGTTTCTTCGAAAGCTGGGGCTGATCCTTGCGCGTTCTCGTCACCAGGCCGGCGCCCGCCGCCGCCCGCACCGCGCGAAAACTCGCCGCCCTCGGCCACGAGGCGGTCACGATGCCGCTGTCCGAAGCCGAACACGATATCGAAGCCGCCCGCGCTGCTTTGGCGGAGCGCCATTCGGCGATCGCCATCACCAGCGCGGAAGTGGCGCGCCTCGTCGGCAAGATCGGCCCGGCGCTCGACCGGCATTTTCTGACCACCGTCTTCTCCGTCGGCGAGGCTTCCGCCCAGGCGGCGGAGGAAGCGGGTTTCCGCACGGTCCTGACACCTGGCGGCGACGGCAAGGACCTCGCCAATATGATCGTCGACCATTGCCGGGATTTCGGCATGCCGGCCGAACCGATCCTCTATCTCGCCGGACATCCGCGCGCTGCCGGTTTCGAAACCCGGCTCAACGCAGCCGGCATTCCGCTGCGCACCGTCGAATGCTACCGCATGGTGCCGCTCGTCCCCAGGCGCACGGAGGTCGAAGCCCTGCTCAAGCCGGTGCCGGATGCCGTGCTGCTCTATTCGCGCGAAACGGCCCGCACCTTCTTCGAACTCTCGCCGCTGATGGAAACGCCGGAGCGTTTTCTCTCCACGCTGATGCTCTGCATGAGCGCCAATGTCGCCAAGGCCGTGCCGCAGCGCTTCACCGCGCTCACCGTCATCGCCTCGGCGCCGAACGAGGAAAGCCTGCTCGATCTCCTCTAGGTACTCGCGATGATGGATGAAATTGCCGCAAGGGTCTTTCCCTCGCTGTCTTCGCTGTCTAGGTTTAGTGCAATGCACATGAACGCGAGGAGATCGCCATGGAACCGGAAACCCCGTCTCGCCGCAACAAGGCCGGCGACGAACCCGTGACGATCGATCTCGAAGCGGTTCCCGCCTCCGCCGACACCGAAGCGCTCGCCGCCGAAGAGAAGGCGGAAGCAGATGCCGTGACGGCGGACACGACCGAGACTGCAACGCCGGAAGCCGCCGCTGCGGAACCGGAACTCCAGGAAACCCCGGAAGAAAAGCCGGAGCCGGTCGAACCGGCCCGCCCGGCCTATGAGGAACCGGTCTTCACCCAGACCGCCCCGGAGCCGCGTCGCGGCAATGCCGGCCCGCTTGCCGCCGGCATTCTCGGCGGCCTGATCGCCCTTCTCGGCGCCGGCAGCCTGCAATATGGCGGCTACCTGCCCGCGCTGGGCCCGGATCGTGTCGGCGACACCGGCGCGCTTGCCGGTCTCTCCAATGAGGTCGAGGCCCTGAAGACGCGCCTTGCTGACACGCCGGCGGCCAGCCCCGTCGATCTCCAGCCAATCGAAACCCGCATCGCCGCTCTCGAAAAGGGCACCGGTGACGGCGGCGGCGCGACGGCCGGCAACCCGGAGGCGGTGAGCAAGCTCGAAGGCGACGTGACCCGCCTGAACACCGAGCTTACGGCGCTGCGCGAGGCCATCGCGCGCACGACCGAAGCCGTCAGCTCGACGGAAAGCCAGCTTACGGAGCGTATCGCCGCCGCCGAGCAGAAGCTCGACGAACCGCGCAGCGACGTCGAAATGGCCCGTGCCGTGGCCGCAAGCGCGCTGAAAACCGCAATCGATCGTGGTGGCCCCTACCTTGCCGAGCTCGAAGCCTTCGCCAGCATCGCACCCGACGATCCGTCCGTGGCGGGCCTGCACGAGCACGCCGCCATCGGCGTCGCCTCGCGCTCCGATCTCGTGCGTGATTTCCAGCCGACGGCCGATGTCATTCTCGACGCCGTGCACCAGCCGGACGGCGACCAGGGCATTTTCAACCGCCTGATGTCGAGCGCCACCTCGGCCATCCGCGTGCGGCCCGTCGGCAGCATCGAAGGCGACACGCCGGAAGCCGTCGTCGCGCGCATTGAGAACAAGCTGCAGAACGGCGATTTCAAGGGCGCCCAGATCGAATGGCAGACCCTGCCGGAAGCGGGACAGGCCGCGGCGGCAGAGTACAAGCG